>NZ_JBVIGX010000050.1:10898-38429 GCF_055570595.1 Streptomyces sp. NPDC031132 | reverse complement strand
TCCCCCAACATCGAGCACCCCCAGGGCCCCATGTCTGCGCCCCCGCCCTCCCGCCCCCCCCCGTCGCGTTCTGCCGGACCGTCAGTGCGTGGGGGTGACGGGAACGATGACGGTCGGCCCCTTGTCCTCGGCGTACGTGTGGTGGCCGCCCTGCCGGCCCGCCGCGTGGTCCACCCCGGCCGCCGCGCCGAACGCCAGCGTGAGAGCCACCGCGATGATCCCGATCGACTTGCTCAGCTTGCCTGCCATGTTTCCGCCCCCTGTGTGCCTGCTCTGTCCGACACCTCGAATATGGCTCGAGCCCTTCCCCAACGGTTCCCGCGCCGTTACCGCCCGCTGGTACCGGGCGGGAGCGGCTCCTGGACGGGGGAGGGAGCCTGGCGCAGGGACGGGGCGGGCGGCTCCGTCCGGATTCCGGGGACGATCGCGGTGCTGCCGTTGAGGTGGCAGGACAGCACGTGCGGGCCCTGGGGCGTCAGGGCGACCACGGTGTGCGCAGCCCCGGAGTCGTGCCCCGCCATGTCGAGCAGGGCCCTGACCGACGAGCGCAGCACGGCCCGCTCCGCCTCGGCGGGTTCGCGGGCCGGGCCGGAGCCGTCCTGCCGCAGAGGGGTGATGGCGGTGACGTGGTGCATTCCGGTCCTGGTCATGGTCTCGACACCGAACTCGACCCCGTCAGGGGCTTCGTCCTCGCTCGTGGCGGCCGGCGGACGGTCGCCACCGAGGTGCCCGGCCCAGCGTTCGATGACGGACAGGTCCTGCAGGGGGCGGCTCAGCCGGCCCGCCGGCGTCGGGTGGTCGGGTGGACGTGTCACGTGGTGCTCCTCTGCAGATGGCCGATGGGGGTAACGCTGCCCCCGACCGGTCCTGTTCTCCTCCCGGTCCGTTCCCGGCCGCCGGGCCGGCCGTCCCCGGCAGCCGTCGGGTGCCGGTGTGCGCCGGGTGCACCGACAAGGGGCACCTTCGATCGGCACTTTGAAGGTTATATGCGCAGATGCGTGGCGGCTCCTTATCGAGGGGGTTAGCGTCTTCGTATTCCAACCACCCGGCGGCGCATCCGAACGGCGGTTCACTGGCATGGCCGCTTTCATCCGCGCCACCCACCGGAAGCTTTCGGAGGAACCGCACACATGATGCAGATGGTAAATTGGCTGACGCCTTCCTTCGCCACCCATCGCGGAAGTCCCGGAATAGCCACGCTGGGCCCCGCGGGAACCAGCAGCGAGGTTGCCGCAGGCGTCGTCCGGCAAAGCCTGGACGGTGATGTACCGAGCACTCCGGGCATCGATCTGCACCGGACCTACGAGGACGCCGCCGAGGCACTGCTCAATCACGACGCGAATTACCTTGTCGTGGCGAACGCCTACAGCGGTATCAGCGAGTTCTACATGAACACCCGGCTTGCCCTCGCCGGCGTCTTCGTGATGGACACGCCGAACTACGGGATCGCGCGGCTGCCCGGCCGGTCCGTCCCGGAGAGGCCGGTGGTCGCCACGCATCCGGCACCCCGCCCCCTGGTGGACGAGCTCTTGCCCAAGGGCTTCACCGACCGTGAGATCTTGCAGGTGACGTCCACAAGTGCGGCTGCCCAGGCGGTGCGGGACGGCGTCACGGACCTGGCCCTCACCACGGTGCCGGCCGCCGAGGCCCAAGGCCTGGAATTCATTTCGAGAAAGCGCGTGATCAGAATGCTCTGGTCCGTCTTCATGTCGAACAACGACGCGTTCTCCTCGCTCCCCACCGAAGCGGCCGACGTACGGAGGATCACCCATGCTCACGCTTGACGGAGAGGGGGTTCGCGCCTCCTATCCCATGGTCGAGGCGATTTCCGTCATGGAAAATGCATTGCGTAGTTTTTCCTCCGGGAGGGTTACGCAGCCGCTGCGATCCATCCTCGCACCACCCTCCGAAGAGGGCGTGTTCGCGATGATGCCGTGTCATGTGGAAGGCCTCGGGTACGGTTTCAAGGCCATCATGCACAATCCCGGGAACCGGGCTCGCGGGCTCAGCACGCACATCGGAACCGTTTCCGTTTTCGACCCCGTCACCGGTGAACTGTCCGCCGTTCTCGACGGGAGCACGGTGACGGAAATCCGCACGGCGGCGGTATCGGCTGCGGCAACCCGGGCGCTGTCCAGGGAGGACGCCGGAGATCTCGCGATCCTCGGCTCGGGAACCCAGGCGAGGGCGCACCTCGAAGCCATGCGGCTGGTCCGCGACGTCTACCGGGTCCGCGTGTGGTCGCGCACCCCGGACCGCGCCAGGGCCTTCCGGGACTGGGCCGACGGCCGGGGGGTGGCCGTGGAGGTCGCGGCCACCCCGCAGGACGCACTGCGCGGCGCGGACCTGGTGTGCACCACGACCTCGGCGAGTGAACCGGTCGTCCTGCCGGGGGATTTGAGTCCGGGCGCCCATGTGAACGCCGTCGGAGCATCGGTGCGCGGCGCCAGGGAGCTGGCTCCCGCAGAGGTCGCCCGCTGTGCGGTCTACGTGGACAGCAGGGAATCGGCCCTGAACGAGTCCAGCGACGTCTGCGACCCGATCGCCGCGGGCCTGATCACCGAGAAGGACATCAGGGGCGAGATCGGGGAGGTGCTCCTCGGCACGGTCCACGGACGCACCGGTCCGCAGGAGATCACCTTGTTCAAGTCCCTGGGGCTGGCCGTCGAGGACGTCGCCTCCGGCTTCGCGATCGCAGCGCGTGCGCGGAAGGGCGGTATCGGTGTTGATGTCTGAGGCGCGGCCCTCCAGCCTGAGGGCCACGAAGCTGTTCGTCGTCGACGCGTTCGCCAAGCGTCCGTTCACGGGCAACCCGGCCGCGGTCTGTCTCCTGGAGGAGCCGAGGGACGAGGACTGGATGCAGTCCCTGGCCCGGGAGATGAACCTGTCCGAGACGGCGTTCGTCAGCGACCGCGGCGACGGCTACGACCTGCGCTGGTTCACGCCGGCCAAGGAGGTCGACCTCTGCGGTCACGCCACGCTCGCCAGCGCCCACGTGCTGTGGCAGCGGGGCTTCAAGGACCGCCAGATCGACTTCCACACCCGCAGCGGCGTCCTGAACGTCCACCGCGACGCCCACGGGATCGTCATGCGCTTCCCGGCGGAACGCGCCGCCCCGGCCGAGCGGCCGGCCGGGCTGTGCGAGGCCCTGGGCGTGGATCCCGTGTGGATCGGCCGGAACCGGTTCGACTATCTCGTGGAGGTCGCCGACGCGGAGGTGGTGGGTGACCTCAAGCCCGACTTCGCCGCCCTCGCCGCCGTGCCGACGCGCGGCGTCATCGTGACCGCTCCCGGCGGCTCCCACACGGACTTCGACTTCGTCTCCCGGTTCTTCGCGCCGGCGTACGGCGTCGACGAGGACCCGGTCACCGGGTCGGCCCACTGCTGCCTGGGCCCCTACTGGGCCGAGCGGCTGGGCCGCAACACACTGCGGGGCTATCAGATGTCCCGCCGCGGCGGAACGGTCCGCGTCACCGTCGCGGACGACCACGTGCTGCTGGGCGGTACCGCCGTGACGATCACGGCCGGCACCTCGCTCCGGTGAGGAAGAGGAAGGGAACGGAAGGAGCACCATGCCCGCGTACGTACTGGGGAACGTGACCACGTTGGAGACGAGCGCCGAACTCGCCGAGTACCGGCGCCGGGTGGGCGCCACGGTCGAGCATTACGGCGGGCGCTTCGTGATCAGAGGAGGCAAGGTCGACGTCTTCGAAGGCGACTGGACCCCCGTCCACCTGACGCTGATGGAATTCCCGGACGGTGCGAGCGCCCGTGCGTGGTTCGCGTCCCCCGAGTACCGGGACATCGCGGTGCTGCGCACGGGAAGCGTGCGGACCGAGCTCGTCCTGCTCGAGAGCAACGACTGACCAGGACCGGCCCCGGTCGGCCGGTTGCCCACACCAAGCATTCAGGAAGGTTCGCTTCACGTGTTCACCATCTTCGACGACGAGCTCGACGCCCTCGCCCGGCGCACGGTCGCCCTGCAACGCGAATTCCACAGCGGGGGGTGGAACGGGGAGCGCCTTCCGGCCCACCAGGTACACAACCTCAGGGAAAGCCTGCGCTACGTGCGCAGCCGCTCCCCCTTCTACGCCGAGCGGCTGGCGGGACTCACCGAGCCACGGATCGATCGGCTGGAAGCCGCCGACTTCGCCCGGGCCGTACCCTTCACCACCAAGCAGGACCTCCGGGACCGCCGCCACGACATCCTCTCCAAGCCGGTGAGCGAGTCCTGGGTGTTCTACGAGACCACCGGGACCACCGGCGCCGCCACCCCGTGCCCCCGCGACAACACGGACTCCATCGTCAACAACGCCGCCCTCACGATGGCCTACCAGGAGATATTCGACAAGCACGGCGACGACCACGTCGTCGCCGTGTTGGGGCCGACCGAACTGCACTCGACGGGCGACACCTTTGGCGACGTCTGCCGCAACCTCGGCCAGGCGGTCGTCAAGATGTGGCCGCACTCGCCCGTCGTGGGCTTCGACCGCGCCCTGCAGATGCTGCGCGAACTGCACGTGACGGCGGTGTTCTGCACGCCCGGCATGGCGATGTCGCTGGCTAAGAAGGCCCGCGAGGCAGGACTCGACCCGGCCACCGACTTCGACCTGCGGCTGCTGATGTTCGTGGGCGAACTGGTCACCCCGAACCTGCTGGAGAACCTGGGAGCCGTCTGGAACGCGCAGGCTTACAGCTGCATGTACGCCTCGCAGGAAGCCTCCATCCTCGCCGTCGCACACCCCGACGGCAGGCTCCGCACCGTCCCGCTGAACGTGTTCTACGAGGTCATCGACCCGGACACCGGTGCCGTGGTGGAACCGGACGCGCAGCAGGTGCGCGAGGGCGAACTGGTCGTCACCCACCTGTACCAGGGCGCCAAACCCCTCGTGCGCTACCGGACCGGCGACCTGGTCCGGCTGGAGCCGGCGGGCCCCGGCGACGGCCACCCCGCGGAGATCCTCACGCCGCTGGGACGGGCACGCGACCGCATCGACCTCAACGGCAGGACGGTCACCGCCTACGAGCTCGAGGACTTCGTCCTGTCCCGGGTGCCGGGCTGCCGCGACTACCACATCACCATCGACCGAAAAGCCGGCGTCGACGTACTCGCCGTCGACCTCGAGATGCACGCACCGGCCCCGGAGACCCACGAGGCGCTCGTCGCAGCCGCCGCGGACGCCTGGGGCTGCCCCGTGACCGTGCGCACCACGGAGCTGGGCGCGATCACCACGACGGGCGCCATGGTCAGCTGGAAGGCAGCGCGTGTTCAGGACCTGCGGACCGCGGCGGACGCCGAGCGCGAGGCGGCCATGGCCATCGCCCGCAAGCGGGACGCGCGATGACCGCCGGCCGAACGGCCGCCCCGGCCGGCGGTCAGTGGGCCTTCCACAACGGCGACTTCGTCCCCACCTCCGAAGTCCGGCTGGGCCCCAGCCTGCAGGCCCTCCAGTACGGCACCGGCGTCTTCGAGGGCATCCGCTCCTACGCAGCCGGCCCGGACGCCGCCCACCTGTACCGGGCCGGCGACCACTTCACCAGGATGATCGCCTCGGCTGGAATTCTACGCATCGCGATCGGCTGGAGCGCCGACGAGCTGGTCGCGATCACCGCCGAGCTGCTCCGGCTCAACGGCCACACCGGCGATGCCTACATCCGGCCGCTCGCCTACAAGACGGCCCTGGAGCCGGGGGTCCCGTTCGGGGTCCGGCTGCGAGGCGTGTCGTCCTCCCTGACCATGGTCAGCCTTCCCATGGGCAGTTACGTGCCGAAGGAGGGGATCACCTGCGGGGTCTCCTCGTGGCGGCGCATCCCGGACAGCTCTCTTCCCGCCCGAGCCAAGATCACCGGCGCGTACGCGAACAACGCGCTGGCCACCGACGAGGCAACGCAGGCCGGGTACGACGACGCGATCTTCCTCAACCAGGCCGGCCACGTGGCGGAGGCCAGCACGGCCAACGTCTTCCTGGTCCGGAGCGGGCGGGTGGCGACCCCGGCACCCGACTCCGACATCCTGGAGGGCATCACCAGGGACTCGGTGATCTCACTGCTGCGCCGGGACGAGGGCATCGAGGTCGAACAGCGCACGGTCCAGCGGTCGGAGCTCTGCACGGCCGACGAGATCTTCCTGACCGGCACGGGATGCGAGATCGTCCCCGTGGTCGCCGTGGACGGCCGGCCGGTGGGCTCCGGCACCCCGGGGCCCGTCACCCGGGCGGTCATGCGCGCCTACGAAAGGGCGGTCCGCGGCCTGGACGGCCGCGACCACGACCGGCTGACGCGGGTCGACGCGACCCCCGTCCATCTCTGAGGAGGAACCGATGATCCGCCACACCGTCCTCTTCCGCTTCAGGCCCGGAGTGGACTGGACCGACCCCCGGGCCCGAGCCGCCGAAGCGGCCACAGCGGGCCACCCGGACCGGATCGAGGAGATCCGGGAGTGGGAATTCGGACGCAACATCACCGAGCGGCCGGTCGCCTACGACTTCGCCCTGGTCGCAACATTCGCCGACCGGGAAGCCATCGACCGCTACCTCCACCACCCCGACCACGTCCGCGGTGTCGAGCTGTGGCGGGAGATCGCCACCTGGGTGGTCGCGGACTTCGCGCCCGCGTGAGGACGCTCCCCCCACGCCCAGCCCGGCCCGGGCCCGGCCGGGCGGAGTCTGGGGACAGGCGCACCTCCCCGGCGGCCTGGTCGTCCGCGGACCGGGTCCGCTGCGCAGCGACGTGGTGCAGCCACAAGACACACGGCGCCGCCTCTCGCCACCGGCCAGGGCCCGCTGGCGCACATGGGGTCGTTTCGCCTCGGGTGAACTCTCCCCGGGCCACCCTGCGCAGCCACCCCTGTCTTGGGTGCGGTGTCCGCGTACGGCGCTCGTCCGCGCACTCATGTCGGCGCGGCCTGATCTCGAGCGTCGCGGGCGAGCCGTTAGGCAGCGGGTGCAAAAGGGGAATCGTGGTGACCCCCGACTAGAACGAGGCCGGGGACAGCCGGACGTGTGATCCGACTGCACCCGGCCTCGTCGGCTGTGCGGGATCAGGCGATGTCCGCGTACCAGATCCGGCTCGGCGGGCCGGACTGGTCGGAGTCCGGGAAGCGCTTGGGCATCCCGGGCCTCAGAGCGGGGCGTAGCAGCCGCCACGTACGCTCGATCGCCTCGCCGGTGAAGCCGTCGAACTCCGGCGTGACCTGGAGCAGCACGGCGCCGTCACGCAGGGTCTCGACCCGGTGGAATTCACCGGCCGCGGCGATGCCGTCGCCGCCGCCGAGCTGCCCGGCAATCTCGCGCGGGATCACCATCAGCCGCTCGTACCCGCGCAGCAGCCGCCGCGACTGTGGCAGCGTCATCGAAGGCAGCGGCGGGCCGACCCGCTCCTCGTGCTCGGTGCGGCCCAGCGACAGGCCGTAGCCGACCTGGGCGTAGGACGGGTCCACCTCTTGCGAAAAGTCTCGCAGCAGCTCCGTCATGCTCGCCTGGGCAGCGGGCCCGAAGCGCTTTTCGGAGGTCACCGCGCTGAGCCTGACCCAGTCCCTGGAGCTCTCGTCCCGCGCGACACCCATCCGCAGGAGCTCTTCACCGGGCATGCCCCGGTCGTCCAGCCGGTAGACCGCGGTCTCGGCCAACTGCACGTCCAGGGTCAGCCACTTGCGCAGCATCGGCAGGTTCTTGCGGGTCAGCACCCGGGAACGCTTGGTGATCCGCCCGGTGCTGCTGACGACGTCCGCCTTGAGGAAGCCCCAGAGCGACCCGGGCGGGCCGCACTGTACCGACTTCTTGATCGACTCTTCCACCTGCCCGGTGGAATCGAGGACCGCCGAGAAGGACTCTTCCTCCAGGCGCTCCGCGCCCTCGACGAGCCAACGCCAGGCTAGGTCGGCCAATACCTCGGTGCTGCGGTACTCCGTGTCGATCTCGCATCGGATCTCGTGCATGGCGCTCATCACTCCTTTCGAGAGAGTTGTCGGTCGGAATCGGACCCCATTCCCAAGCCCAGGTGTCGACGCCGCGCTGGATGGAGTCGCCGAAGGCGATGGAGACGCCGCCGGCGGTGGTGAAGTACATGGGGGTCACCGCGCCGCCGATGACGTGGTAGGCGAGCTTGGACTTCCAGTCGGCCTCGCTGTATCCGGCCGTCCGGCCGTCGTTGATCACGTCCTCCCGGATGGAGCTCATGACGCCCAGAGCCGTACCCGCTTTGTTGATCGGGTTGGTGAGCTCCGACCCGTGCGCTCCCTTGGGGATCTCTTCGAGGGAGAGGTCGATGTACCGGGATTCCGCCTTGTGGAGCGTCCCGTAGGCTTCAGGGTCCTCGGAGAGGCCGCGCATGAACTGCACCAGGTCCTTCTGGTTGCCCGCCATGTGGGTCTTGTCGCCGTCTTGGAAGTATCCGGTGCCGGCCGCGGAGATGTACGTGGAGTCCAGGCCTCCCAGGATCTCGTGGGTGTCGGCGGTGTAGGTGGCCAGGGCGCGGGCCAGCGGCTCGCGCATGTTCTCGTGCACGCTCTGGTCGGGGCCGAGGCCGCCGATCACGTCGTGCATGATGCGCGCCTGTCCCTCGGTGTGCGGGGTCGCCGGCCAGGGGTCCTGGTTCGGGCCGAGCGGCGTGTGGCCGGTCGTGCCGGATTCAAGGAGCAGTCCCAGACCGGTGCGGGCGTCCTTGCCCTCGCTCTCGGTGTCGCTGTGCGTCTCGATGTTTCCGTGCCAGACGGGAGTGTCGTCGAACTTCCAGTCGCGTTCCTTCAGCAGGTACTGGAGGTTGTCGTTTTTGTGGTCCGCACCGGGGTCGAGGTAGGAGGTGGCAGCAGCAGGGTCCTTGGACATGATGCCGAGCAGGCCGTCGAGCGGGTCGTTGGCGAACCATCCGCCGTTCTTGCCGCTGAAATCGCCTTGCAGGTCCCAGATGTTCGGGTCGCCGCCGCGCTTCTTGTCCTCCGCCGAGAACCGAGCCGGCCCATCAGGACCTTCACCTGCTGGTCCCACGTGTCCGCCACCTTCTTCAGGCCCACGGCTGCGTCCCAGCCCTCGAAGCCCTTGACCGCAGTGTTGGTGCTCTCGTCCGCGTGCTCTGTCACGTTCGTGGGCTCGAGCTCGGTCTCGATGGTGTTGGCGGCAGACCTCTTCTGCGCCGGCGTCGACGCGAAAGTCCCACCGCCACCGCCACCGCCACCGCCACCGCCACCGCCGTCGGCTGCCGGAACACCGTTGAGCCGCATCGCTGCTTGATCGGCGACCCTTGCTCTCTTGCTGCCCCACTCCTGCGTGAAGTCCCCCGACACGACCGCCCCCGTTCAACTCAAAAAGCTGTTCCCTGCAGTCCGTCAAACGGCCCATGCTTGCGGACAAACCACGGGCCGACGACGGCGTGGAGGAGCTGCGGTGGGCGCTGGTCGATGCCTGTCGCGTCCATCACTGCCGCGCGGCAGTGGCCACCGGATACCGGGCACGGCGCAGCTCTCCTCGACACAGGGCGTTCCTTGATCTCTCCGTCGCTTCGCGGCAGCGCATTGCCGTCGACCGGCAGTCTTTACCCACCATTCGCTACCGGTGAAGGACCCTTTGCTGCCTATGGCAACCTGATTGCGCGTCAACGGGTTCGCCGACGCGACGAGAACGGGGGAGTGCGTGACGGAGCGGGAAGCACCGCAAGACCAGCTGACGGGGTATGCCGAGTGCCTTCGCGACGCCTGTACCACCGGGCGCCGGATGACGCGCTCCGAGCTGGAGGCACGCCGCGCCGAGGGGGAGCGGGCCGCAGAGCTCGGTCTCACTCTGCGCGTGATGATCCGCGAGCACCTGACCGTGTCCCGGGAAGTCCTCACCGGGGTGCCGATCCAGCAGGCAGGCGTCCTGCTTGCGGTAACCGAACAGGCAGTAGACGCCTTCGTCGAAGGCTACGAGCGCGCCCAGCACCAGGCCGTGCGCCAGGAGGAGGCCGCACGTCGGGAGTTCATCGACGACCTCCTCTACGGGCGCAGCGATCTCGGGAGGCTGGCGGAGCGTGCCGAACGGTTCGGGCTGCGCCTCTCCCAGGCCCACGCGGTGGCCGTGGCGAGCGGACCTGAGCCGTACGGCGACGGCTACCCGGTGGCCCGCGGGATCGAGTCGGCGGTGCTGACCCGGTTCGCGGGCCGGCAGATCCTGCTCACCACCAAGGACGGGCGGCTGATCTGTGTGGCTCCCGGTGACCAGCCGGACGTTCTGGCGTTCTTCGCCAAGCAGGCGTACGCCGCCACCGACGGCGGCAAAGTGGCCATAGGCCGCTCCCATCCCGGCGCCGGTGGCGTGGTGCACTCCTACGAGGAGGCACTCAACGCCCTCCACCTTGCCGAGCGGATGGGACTGGACGCCCCGGTGCTGCACGCCGCGGACCTGCTGGTCTACCCGGTTCTCACGAGGGACCGGCAGGCGATGGCCGACCTGGTGGAAAACGTGCTGGGCCCGCTCCGTAACGGGCGCGGCGGCGCCCAGACCTTCATCGACACCCTCACCGCCTATTTCGACAGCGGATGCGTGGCGACCGAGGCCGCGCGTCGGCTGTCGCTGAGCGTGCGGGCGCTGACCTACCGGCTGGAGCGGATCCACGGTCTGACCGGCGCCGACCCGGCCGACCCTGTCAACCGCTACACCCTCCAGACCGCGGTGATCGGCGCCCGCTTGCTCGACTGGCCCGACACCCAGGAGTGAGCCCCCGCCTCAGGGCGCGCGGTTCCTGCGAGCCGCCGCCCAGTGCTCGCGGATGCGGGCAGCGAAGCCAGTGGGCCAGTTCGCCGAGGCTGATCAGAAGGGCGGCGCTCGCCGCACACGCCACCAGCAAGGCAGGTGCTTCGCGCAGGTGTCCTCCACCCCACAAGAGCACGGTGAGCGCACCCCACCACACGGCTATGGAGACAGCTTCCGTGCGCCGGCTGCGGGCCATGCCGAAGCTCCCTTCTTCCCTCGCCCCTCGCCGGGGGGAGGGGCGGTCGGTTCTCACGCCAGGGCGAAGTAGCGCAGCCACAGGTAGAGAGCGGAGATGGCGATGGTGACGGCGGTGACGAGGAGCCCGTATTTGGTGAACTGCCAGAAGGTGATGGGGTGGCGGTTGCGTTCGGCGATGCCGAGGACGACGACGTTGGCGGAGGCTCCGATGGCGGTGGCGTTGCCGCCTAGGTCGGCGCCCAGCGCGAGGGCCCACCACATGACGTGGTCGGGGTCGCCGCCCATATCGGCGACCAGCTCGCTGGTGATGGGCGCCATGGTGGCGACGTAGGGAATGTTGTCGACGATCCCCGACAGCACGGCCGAGCCGCCCAGCAGGAGCATCGTGCCGCCCAGCTGGGCTCCGCCGATGACGTCCGCGAGGGAGCTCGCGAGTTCTCCGATGACGCCGGTCTCGATGAGCGCGCCGACCATGACGAACAGTCCGGCGAAGAAGGCGAGGGTCGGCCATTCGACCTCGCCGAGCACCTCCCCGGTCTCGACCTTGGAGATCGCGACCAACAGACCGGCGCCCAGGAGGGCGACGACGCTGGGTGGGTAGTGCAGGACGGGGTGCAGGACGAAACCTGCGACGACCAGCGCCAGGACGCACAGACCCTGAACGAGCAGCCGGGGCTCTTTGATCGCCTCGCGCTCGCGCAGCTCCATGATCTCCGCGGCGCGCTTCTCGTCGTAGACGAAGTGCTTGGCGAACATGATCCGGCAGAGCGCTACCAGGACGACGGTCAGGACTGCGGCCAGCGGCGCGAGGTGGACCAGAAAGTCGTTGAAGGTCAGGCCGGCCCGGCTGGCGATGATGATGTTGGGCGGGTCACCGACCAGGGTGGCGGTGCCACCGATGTTGGAGGCGAACACCTCAGCGAGCAAAAACGGGATGGGCGACAGCTTCAGCCGGTCGCACACCAGCAGCGTCACCGGGACGACCAGCAGCACCGTGGTGACGTTGTCCAGCAGCGCTGAAGCCACGGCTGTGATGACGATCAGCATGGCCATCACCCGGAACGGTCTGGCCTTGGCCTTCTTCACCGACCAGATCGCCAGGTACTCGAACAGGCCGGTCCGCTTCAGGACCCCGACGATCATCATCATGCCGAGCAGCAGGAAGATGACGTTCCAGTCAATGCCGGTCTCATCCGAGTAGAAGGCCGACGCGTCGTCGGTGGCCCCGATGGCCAGCATCAGCGCCGCCCCGCCCAGGGCGGCGGCGACGCGGTGGACCCACTCGGTGATGATCAGCAAGTAGACGCCCGCGAAAACCGCGACCGCCGCCCAGCTCTGCCATCCGCTCACCCCTGACCCCCCACGTCCAGCAGGTGACGCATCAGAGAGGCGGCCGAGACCACGCCGACCAGTCGGCGCCCCTCGGTGTCGCGGTCGATGACGGCGACCAGCGGCACATGGGTACGTGCCATGAGCGCAGCGATCTGCAGCGCCCCGGCCTCGGGGCCGACGAAAGCCGGCTTGAAGGCACGCGCCGGGATCCACTGGGCGACGGTCTTCCCGGCGAGGCCCTCGGTGAGGGAGTCGGCGTGCCGGTCGTCGATGACCGCGGCCAGCAGCGGATCCTCCATGACGTACTCGGGCACCAGCTGCCGCACCAGTTGCGAGCCGGGGACGACCGCGTACGGGGTCCCGTCCCTCTCCAGGACCAGGAGCGCGGCGAGGTCGTGCTCGGCGAGCAGACGTACCGCGTCCACGGCCTGGGCGTCGGTCGTCACATGCGGGTAGGGCTCGGCGAGATCACGGGCGATCATGCTGCTTCTCCTGGTCGAGTGCACTGCGCGGGGCGAAAACGGTGCCGGTCTGCCGGGCGGCCTGGGCGTTGTCCGGTATGTCGGTGAGGTCTTCCACGTCGAAGAGGCGGGCGATGGGCACGTCGGTGCTGGAGTGGGCGATGATCGAGAACGCGATACAGACGGCGATCAGCGTGTACGCCTGTTCGCCCTGCGGGATCCCGGCTTGGAGCACGAGCAGGCCGTAGACGACGGACGCGAAGCCCTTGGGGCCGAACCAGGCGGCCACCAGCTTCTCCCGCCGCTCGATCCGCGCCCCCAGCAGCGAGACCAGCAATGAGGCTGGGCGGATCAGCACGATCGCCAGCACTACGGCCACATACCCGCCCACCGACAGGTCGCCGAAGAGTGCCGGCGTCAGCAGCGCACCGAAGACGAGGAGGGCTGCGAACTTGGCCAGCTCCGCGAGCATCTCGCCCAGCGGTTCGAAGACCGTCTTCGCCTCGGGCGAGACGGAGGCCAGTACGGCTCCGGCGGAGAACGCTGCCAAGTAGGGGTTGGCGTGGGTGAGGTGGCACAGCCCGTACAGGATGATCCCGGTCGCCAGCGGCAGAAGCGGCTGGAGCTTCGGCTCCGCCCCCAGCAGCCGCAGCCGTACCAGACCCGCCACCACCAGCGGCAGGACGACACCGAAGACCAGACCGAGCCCGAGCTCCAGGGCGATCTCGCCAACGGAGGCGCCCGCCTGACCGGAGGTGGGACCGGCCGCGGCGATCAGGAGCAGCACGACGGGCAGCGCGAGACCGTCGTTGATGCCGCTCTCCACGTTCAGCAGCTGCCGCAGCTTCGCCGGGACTTCCTTGCGGCCCACGATCGCCGAGGCGAAGACCGGGTCGGTCGGCGCGAGGACGGCGCCGACGAGGAAGGAAGTCGTCCAGTCCAGCCCGACGAGGTGGTGGGTGATCAGCGCCATGCCAGCCATGGCCAGCGGCATGCCGAGACCCAGCGCGCGGGCCGGGTTCTTCCAGTTCTGCCGCAGCTTCGGGAACGAGACGTGCATGCCGTCGGTGAACAGCACCACGAACAGAGCCAGATCAGCAGTCACCGACACGATCTCGCTGTCCGCCGTGATGTGGATCAGCCCGAGGAACCCGTCACTGACCAGCGCCCCGCCCAGCAGGAACAGCAGCGAAGTGGACAGGACCGTGCGCGCGGCAAGCCCGGACAGCAGCACGGCGACCAGCAGCGCCACACCGAAAACAGCGACGAGCGCCATGACGTCAGACCCCGATCCACGAAGCGAGCTATCCCTATCGCCGACCAGGCTTCCCGGCACACCACGGCGGACTTTACACGTTCCATACGCCCCGTTGACGGTTCCCTGACAGCAGTTCGCCCCACTGGAACTTGCCGGACTCCGGCATGAACAAGTCACGAGCACCCCGTCTATCGTGGGCGTCCGCCCCAGGAAGGTACCGATGAACGGCAACCCCACCTACCACGCGATCGCCCTCGCGGCAGGCACACTGCTCGTACTGCCTGTCCCCTTGGCGATCCTCACCGGCTGGATGCCACGCGGCCTGCAAAGGCGGCGACTGGCCGCCCGCCCCTATGCCTGGGCCCTGCTCTTCCTCTATACCCTCATGCCGCTCAACGCCGTCCCTCGAATGATGGACGCATCCGCGGACACCGTAATGGCCTGCACGGTCCTTGGCTTCGTCTTCATCGCGGCCGCTGTCGGCTGCTTCATCCAGGCCGAGCGCACGGCGCGGCGAGCCAGCCCCAAGCAAGTGGCCTGACCCATGGACGGCCGCAGCATCACGGCGTGGGCGCGCCGCAACATCACCGAGCGCCGCCTGGCGTGGAGCCGAGCGGAGGAACCTGTGGCGAAGGGCCTTCGTGCCCACCCGACGCGAGGTATGGAGAGCCCGCTGAGGAGCCGGGCTGTGGGCGCGGTCAGACCCGGCGCATCGAGGCGGCCGTCCTTGCAGGTCCGCATCCACTTCAACGCGGCCGCCACCCTGATCCGGCGCTGCCGCAAGACTTCACACCCCCGCATCCCTCCTGCCGTCTACGCCCTTCGTACGCCGCGACCAGGCGAGTGCACATGCCGCAGCCCCTGCCGGATCACGTGCCGCGCAAACCGGTCACCGCTGCTTGGCGGAGATCCACACAGCCGCCGCGGCCGCCACGGCGAAGGCGCACAGGGCGAGGAGCGCACGGCTGTACTCCGGCAGCGCGTACATCACGGCCCCGGCTGCGGTCAGCACGGCGCCGAAGACGAACAGCGCCGAAGGACGCCCGATTCGGGAAGGGCGGGGCATGGGGAGCACTCCTGGCGGGGAGAGAGTCGAACCACCAGGCTCCCATGGCCCGGGTGCCCGGTACCGGGCCACTCGCCGCCGGTTCCGCCGCAGCCGGACGCGCCCGGTCAGGAGCCCGAGGCGTGCACGTCCCGGCGGCCGAGGAGCTCGGCCAGCCCCCGCCGCGTCGCGGCGAGTACGACCCGGTCCTGAGCTTTGAGGACGTAGCCCGGGTGAAGGTCCCACACCAGCCGGTCGTGGGGCTCGGCCGCCTCGCCGGGCGGGGACGACAGGTCCGGTAGCCGTTCCTCCGGCGAAGCGGTGTCCAAAGCGATCACCCGCCAGGACCCCGGCCTAAAGGATTCGGCGACGGTACGGCCTTCCAGCTGCGGGTGCCCGGCGACGTCCAGGGCCGCGAAGAGCAGCACGCGCCGCTCCACCGGAATGGCACCGAGGATCTGCCGGCCCATCATGGCGCCGGCGAAGGCGGGCGCGGCCAGGTGCGTGACGCTGCGGCTACGGGTGAGGGCGGCCGGGTGCGCGGCGCGGAGCGTGCGGTAGACGGCCGTGGCGAAGTCGTCCTCGTACAGTCGCATGACGACCCGCAGGTCCGGCCTGACCGCGCGCCCGTACAGGGCGGCCTCCAAGTTGGTGGTGTCAGCGCTGGTGAGTGCCAAAAGCGCGTGGGCGCGGTGGATCCGCGCGGCCTCCAGCACGCCCTCCTCTGTGGCGTCCCCCAGAACGACGGGCACCCTCATGCGGCGGGCCAGCGCGAGTCCGCGGGCCTCCGGATCGGACTCGACGCACACCACCGGGATCTCCAACTCCCGCAGCCGGACCAGGACCCGGGCCCCGATCTTGCCGAGCCCCAGCAAGACCACATGCCCGGACAGTCCGCGGGGCGGACGGCGCAGCGCCGTCGCGCTGCGGAACGCCCCCAGGCCCTCCAGCGCGGCCGCGACCAGCACCGGCAGAAGCAGCAGGCCGACGAAGCCAGCCAGGATCTGCAGCGTCTTGCGCTCGGGAGCCTCGTCGACCGCCGGATCGTTGATCGCGAAGATGTCGAGGAGGGTGATGTACGCGGCGTGCAGGGGACGGTCTCCGGTGGTCAGCCAGGACGCCACCGCCAGGCCTGCCACCGCAGCAATGATGCCCGCCAGCGACCAGCGCAGCCGCCGCGAGAAAAGCGACGCCACCGGCAGCGACGCCGCGACCAAGCGCCGCCCCGGCACGGCCGGACCCGCATGCGTCATCGCCTCGAGCGCCACGATGCCGCGGCCGGTCGCCGCTGCCACCGACCGGTCGTCGGGCAGCAGTTGCGGCCCCTGGTCCCCGCTGCGGTCCGAACCTTCGCTTCCGGCCGGATCGGCGGCGGTCGCGGACAGCAGCGCCAGAGTGCACAGGCCCGGATCGGCCACCTGGCCCCGCCCCGGAGGGGTACGTTCTACCGCGCGCAGCAGCAGACCGTCGGCCTGGATGACCTTGCTGGTTCCGGCGATCGCGCTGGCGGCGAGCGCCGGCGCGGCGGTGTCCGCGTCCGAGAGGACGGTCGTCGACGAGTCCAGCTCGCGCAGGTCGATGCCCGGCTCGGCGACGACCGCCGCCTGGTCCAGCAGCTCCTCAAGGTGCTGACCGAGCTTGCGGTTGTACAGACGGATCACCAGCCGCAGCCGCGGGTTGAGCCGACGAGCCACGAGCGCAGCCCGTACGTTCGTGTCGTCGTCCTCGTACACGAGCGCCAGCGCGGCCGCCCCTGCCACCCCCGCCATGACCAGCGCATCCTCGTCCGGCTCCGCCGCCTCCACGACACGCAGATCCCGGCTGCCGGCGCCCTCCGGCGAGGGCCGTCCCGCCTGCCTGTTGCCGGGTACGCGCCCACGCACTCCGAGACTCCGTGCGCTCCAGCGGCCGACAGCCCCGTGCGGCGCGTGCACGCTCGCCGGCACCACGAGCGTCACCCGCTCCCGGTACACGTCGCGCAGCTCGGCGGCCAGCCGACGGGCCAGACCGTCATCGCCACAGACAACCATCTGACCAGCGGGAAGGGGAAGTTGAGCCTGCAGGGAATTCGACACGGCCCCAGGATGCCTTGTACCCGGCACCCACGCGCGCCCCCGTTCCGGCTACGACGCTCCGCGCGGCGCCGCGGCCGGCTGACAAGCGGGCCCCCGATCCTCGACGCCTCGACCATGTGCGTCAAAGAAGCGTAAAGATTGCCGACGGCAGGCAATGTGCGAGCCCGTGTCCTCCTGTCAATCTGCAGTTGTCCAGCGGGAAGGCAGCGGTCAGACGGGGAGGTCCCATGGGCTTGTTTCTGGGTCTCGGCATCGGGGGAATCGTGCTGCTCGCTGCCTCGCTGGTGTTCGACGGGGTGCTCGAAGGTGTCTTCGACGGCGTCCTGGACGGACTGTTCGACGGGTGGCTGTCGCTGCCGGTGATCGCGGGCTTCGTCTCGATGCTCGGCTTCACGGGGGCGATCGTGCTCGGGTCCACGGGGCTCGGGCAGGGAGCGGCAGCCACTGCGGGGGTCCTGGCCGGGGCGGGCGCGGGCTGGGCTACGTACGGCTTCAGCCGGGCCCTGCAACGCGACGGCGACGGCAGCGCCCCGCACCAGGCGGACCTCGTCGGTTCGGCGGGGCGGGTGGTTACCGCCATCCCGTCCGGCGGCTACGGCGAGGTACTGCTGTCGCTCGGCGGCCAGCCGCTGAAGTACGCCGCGACTGCCGACGCCCCGATAGAGCGGGGGGCCGAGATCTGGGTGACGGCCACGCCGTCCACGACCTCGGTCAGCGTCCGCGCCGTCCAGCGCTGAGCAGCACCACCAGAGCCTCCACCTTCCGATCCTCTTTCCATCAGCCCTTGAGTCTGCCCCCTTCCGGGAGGCAGGGGGGAACCGCCATGAGTCCTGTTGTCACCGCGGTCGTGGGAGTCGTCGTACTCCTCGTCCTGCTCGCCCTCGTCGTCGTCACCCGCTACAAGGTTGCCGGACCCAGCGAGGCGTTCATCATCACCGGGCGCCGGGGCAAGAGGTCCACCGATCCGGAGACCGGGCGGATATCGACCGACAACACCGGTCAGAAGGTCGTGGTCGGTGGCGGAGTGTTCGTCGTTCCGTTCGTCCAGCAGCGCTACACGCTCGACCTGTCCAGCCGCCACATCCCGATCGCCGTACGCGGCGCGGTCACCCTGCGCGGCATCAAGGCCAACCTCGAGGGCGTCGCGATCGTCAAGGTCGGCGGCAACGAGGACGCGATTCGCGCCGCTGCGCAGCGGTTCCTGCAGCAACAGGACGGCATCGTCGGCTTCACCCAGGAAGTTCTCTCCGGCGCCCTGCGCGCCATCGTCGGCCGCATGTCGGTTGAGGACATCATCCGCGACCGCGCCGCGTTCGCCGGCCAGGTCGCCGAGGAGGCCGAGGCCAGCTTGTCGGGGCAGGGCTTGGTCCTGGACGCCTTCCAGATCCAGGACATCACCACCGAAGGCTCCTACCTCGAAGACCTCGGCCGCCCCGAGGCCGCCCGCGCCAAGCAGGAAGCGGACATCGCCGAGGCCAACTCGCGCCAGGCCGCCGAACAGGCCCGCCTGAAGGCCGAGGAGGAAATCGCCGTCGCCCAGCGCACCCTGTACCTGCGCCAGGCCGAGATCAAGGCCGAGACCGACGCCGCGACCGCCCAGGCCAACGCGGCAGGCCCGCTTGCCGACGCGGACCGGCAGCAGCAAATCCTGGCCGAACAGGAGAAGGTCGCCGAACGCCAGGCGGCCCTGACTGACCGACAGCTCGACACCCAGGTCCGCAAGCCCGCCGACGCCCGCCGGTACCAGGCCGAACAGGAAGCCGAAGCACTGCGGGTCGCCCGCGTCAAGCAGGCCGAGGCCGAGCGCCTCGCCGCCATCGCCGCCGCCCAGGCCGAGGCCGAACGAGCCCGCCTGACCGGCGAGGGCGAGAAGCAGCGCCGCTCCGCCCTCGCCGAGGCCGAGGCCATCGAGGGCGCCAAGCGCGGCGAGGCCGAACGCGCCCGCCGCGCTGCCATCGCCGACGCGGTACGCCTGGAGGGCGACGCGGAGGCCGCCGCCATCTTGGCCAAGGGCGCCGCCGAGGCCGAGGCCATGCAGAAGAAGGCCGACGCCTTCGAGAGCTACGGTGACGCCGCGATGATCCAGATGATGGTGGAGGCACTGCCCCAGGTCGTGGCCAAGGCCGCCGAACCGCTGTCCGCCATCGACAAGATGACCATCATCTCCAGCGACGGCGCGAGCAAACTCTCCCGCACCGTCACTGAGAACGTCGCCCAGGGCATGGAACTTCTCTCCTCCGCCACAGGCATCGACCTTGCCCAACTCCTAGGCGGCCTGACCACCGCCAAGACGTCCGCCATGCCCGAGTCGAACTCATCCAACGGCAAGATCGAAATCGCCGGCTAGCTCGCACATCCTTGGGGCCCGCTGAGAGCGGGCTCCAAGACGCGAGCGCGAAGCGAGGGGGATGCCAGGTGAACTACGACCGTGAGCCGGTGTTCAGACGAAGCAAGTGGGGCACCCAGAGGTACTACTACAACCCGCGCAACCCCATCGGACTCACCCTGATCATCGTCTCCCTCCTCTTCGCCGGGACGATGATGCTCCTCATGGCGAACCGGGCAGGCCCGTTCGCACCGGAGCCCGCGCCCACATGGAGTCCGCCACGATACGAATACTCGTGGCCACCACCGGCGAGCACCCCCACACCTTGGCCGGACCCGCTGCCCACCAGCCCGCCCGAGCCTTGAGCTGCCAATCCGCCGGTGCGTGGCCCCGAGAGCCGCCGAGCGTTTCTGAACGGTGGAGCACGTTCCACCCGCGTGCCACAGCCCATACATCCTCCGGTCCGTGGGGCGACGGTCCCTTCGCGTTTGCGGAGCTGCGCTCCCCATCGCAAGGACGCAGGTCCGGCAACGACTTCTGGGGACGTCAGTCCAGGGTGCGCAATCAGGCTGTAATGAACTGATGATCGTTAATTGAAAACAGGGGGACGAATGGAAGCCGATGAGACGCCTCTGGAAGTGTCGGTTCTTGAGGACACCGCACCAGAGAGGGCTGAGAAGAGGGCCCGGGACGCACGCCGCATCGAGGGGTGGTCGATCGTCTGGATGCTCCTCGCCATGCTGGTGTGGGGGTGCTTCATCTTCCTGATGGTCGCCGATTACGGTCCCGAGGTGTCCTCTTACAAGGGGACCCACGCGGTGTGCCAGGGGCCGCTCGGCGACCCGTCGCCTCAGGACAGAGTCTGCCGAAGCGACGAGCTGCGGCAGTGGCCCGCGTTGATGGGCATCCTCGCTCTGGCGTCCGTAGCGACTGTCACCGCAGCGGCAACCATGGTGTACGCCAAGGTCCTCGCCCGCCTGGCCCACAGCGACGGGTCCGGCGTGCGGTCACAAAGCTGACGTTCCGTCTGCGTGGACACCAGAAGGCCGCCTCTGGTCACCAGACCACCGCGAAGGCATCAGCACAGCCGCCCTGAACCCGTGCAGATCACCGTATCGGCGAGAACCTGCGCGCAGCGCACTTGTCATGAGCCACCCCGAGCTGCCCGATCCGGCAAGGACATGGCTGATGAGGTGCACGGGCCGTGGCATCGATGGCTTGACGGGGTCCCGGCCGGTCAGGGCCCGATGCGAATCTCGTGGGCGCCAATGCCGCGCCAGACGATGTGCCGCTCGCCGCCGCGCAGCTCACGGCAGTATGGTCACGTGGCGCCCGTCCGGTCCCCAGGTGAGCTCGTAGACCCCGGGAGCTATCCGCACCCCCCTTCACGCGCAGACCGTGCCGGAGAGCGATGACATTCGCGTCCGGCCCGGGGCCGCTTCCCGCCCGGCGGGCACCTGAGAAGAAAGTTCGGCTCTCGCTCCCGCCTGGCGGGACGTCCCGCTGATCGGTCTTTCCTTGCAGGTCAGAGCCGTGTGGCGTGGTCTCCATGACAGTGGATATCAAGATCGTCCGGGCCGGTCAGATGTACCGCTACTTCATGCGCCAGACCGTTGTCGGCGACGGCCGCCGCCCGGCGCGCACGCCGCTGCGCCAGGCCCAGGAGCAGGCCGGTGTCCCGGCCGGGCGATGGATGGGCCACGGCCTGACCGTGCTCGGACTCGCGCCGGGTGAGGAGGTCACCGAGGCGCAGCTGCGGAACCTCTTCGGCGAGCGGGGCCGCCACCCGGACGCGGACCGGATCGAGGCCGAACTGCTCGCCAAGGGAGTCTCCCCGAAGAAGGCGTTCAAGGCCGGCGCCCTCGGACGCCGGGTGACGGTCACTGGTGTCGACTTCGTCTTCCGGCCGCAGCCGACGGCCGAACGACCGGGCTTGACCGGGGGAACGGCATCCCCCTGCCGCCGCGCCGTGCTATCAGCTTTGTATCGGCGCTACAGCCATCCGCGCCTTGTGGCGTTCACCCCTGCCTGGAATCTGCTGACCGCCTCGAGTCTCTCCATCAGGTTGGACATCATGCGGCTGACGGTGCGGGGGGAGACGGAGAGCGTGCGGGCCGCGGCTTCGTCCGTGTCGCCCGCGGCGGCGAGGGCCAGGAGCGCTCGTTCTGTGGGGGTGCAGCCGTTGGAGTCGGGGCGAGGAGGCGCCCCAAAGGGTGTACCTGCGGACCAGCACTGCTCGAACAGCGCACGGAGGGCGGTGACGATGCCCGGGCTGAGGATTTCGAGTGCGCCCGCGCGGGGGTTCTCGGGATCGATGGGAATGATGGAGACACGGCGGTCAATGATGATCATTTGTATGGGCACGGTGGGTATGGTGCGCATCTGACCACCGCGCTCCGTCAGCCATCGGGCGTACGCGAAGGTGTCGGGGTCATTGCGGAAGCTGTCGCGGCACACGGCTCGGATGACGACTCCGCGGCGCATGGCCTCTTCGTTGAGCGGAGTGGCGGCGCTGCGGGCGTCCGGGCGGTGGGCACCGCCGGGGTTCAGTGACAGGCATTCGAAGTGGGTGGTCCGCTGGAGTTGTTCCAGTCTTGTGCGGATCGCGTCGAGGCCTTCGAGCCGGGTGGCGCTGTCAGACAGTCTCGTGCCGAGGTGGGCGGCGGCGATGGCTGCTATCTCCGCTCGGGCACTTTCCACCTGGGCCTGGCGTTCAGCGATCTCCGCCTCGGCGGAGGCCAGCAGGGTGGCGAGTCCGACTTCGGGGCTGACCGGGCGGAGGCCGGCCCCCGTCTGCCCCGACGGTTTGAGTAGGGCGAGGCGGGCGAGTTCGTCGAGGGCGCTCCGTGTCGCCTGCTCGTCCAGCCCGGTGTCCGCGACGAGGGCGGCCACCCCGTGGTCAGGTCGCTCGAGCATCGCCCGATAAACAGCTTCTGCGTGGGCAGACAAGCCCAGCCACTGCAACATGAGATCCCCCCGATACGAAGCCTTGATCCTAAAGGATGTTGCAGGCAATTTTCGTAGGCAGTTTTTCCTAAAAAGGTGGAGTGTTGCGGGCTGAGGCGGTGTGGGTGGAGAAAATCGCGGGCTGGCGGATCGACCGATTTGCGATGCATACCCACTGTTCGGGGGGCGTATGAGTACGGGTGGCTGCGTGCTGCCGCACCGACGCCATACCGCGAACTGCTTGACCCGCCTAAGGGCTGTCCCGTAATCCGCGGCGGGTCAGCGCGCGGCGTCAGATGCGGGGCATCGCAAGGTGGAGGGTCGTCCTCATACTGGGCGTATTCGGGCGATCTCCCGACAACGCAGCGAGGCCCTGTAGTCGGCGCCGCGCGCCCGCCGGGGATTACGGGACAGCCCTTACGTATCTCCCCGCCGCCTGCCGCTTCGTCCAGCGACTGCTTCCGCTCCTGACGCTCGCGCCTGGCGTGGTCTGGCTGCAGGCAGGCACCCAGGTGGCGTCAAGACGCCAGGCGCCTTGACGCCACCCGGGTGCTAGTGACACCGGCTCAGGGCGCGGACAGGCTTGCTCCATCGCACACGGCATTTCCCTGAATGGGGGAGATGAGATGAATCCGTCGGCCAGTACGCCTATTGGGGTTGAGTTCTTCATGTCCTACGTCGCCGCACGCCTGCTCGTGCCCGCCGCACTCCTCGCCGCCATCGGATCTGGTGTGTTCGTTCTCGGCCTCTCGGAAACGCGGCACACGACTGCGGGCGATGGTTTCGGGTGGAGCAGCACGCACCAAGTGCTGGCCGGCGATGGCTACGGATGGAGCGCGCCGCGAGACGGTATCGCCCACCCGTAGCTTCGCTTTCGATGCAGAGCGAGAAAGGCAAACCCGCCGGAAGTCGCCATGTATATGATCACATTCAAGTTGATCGGCTCCTGTGGATCAGTCACAGCCCCGAACGATGTCAGGGACCTTCTTACGGCCCACTTTGCTCCTGCGGACGGCATCGAGCACGTGACCGCAACGGCGGATGCGGGAGACGATCGCATCGATCTGGTTCTCTTCTCCCTCGCCAACTCGGAAGCCGAGGCCATGCTCACCGCTCGCGCAGCGTGTCTACGCGCCCTTGAGCGCGCACCCGAGCTCATCGCCTGGCGTCTGTCGGACGGCGCTGCTGGCGACGGGCCGGGCATTCGCTGAGCACTCCGGTATTCCGTCAGGAAAACCCCGGTCGATCGCCTGTCGAAATCAAGCGGACAGGTTTCGGATCGAGCACCATGCGTTTTCACGTTCAACCGCCATAGCTGGTGAGGGCATGGCGCGGCGCCCGGGGAGATCTCCGCGTCATATGAAATGGGAGAAAATGTCTGCAACCCTTGGTCGGCGGCTTTGTCATGCCGTGGCGACCACGCTCGGCTTGGCCATGGTGATGAGTGTCGCTTCGGTGTACACGCCGGTAGCCGCCGTTGCAGATGCGCTGCCGGTGAATGAGGGCGAGAAGGCGCTCAAAGCGGCAGCCGCATCGGGCAAGCCCGTCGAGGTGCTCGGTGAACGGACCGAGTCCACGACGACGTACGCGAATCCGGACGGCAAGTCCTTCCGCCTGGACGCCTCGGCCGTTCCGGTCCGGGTCAAGGCGAAGGACGGCGCCGGCTGGGTCGCTCCCGACGCCATGCTGGAGGTCCGCCCGGACGGCACCGTGGGCCCGAAGGCCGCCGTGGCCTCGGTCGGGTTCTCAGGCGGCGGCGATTCGAGTCTGGTCACCATTGAGCACGGCGGACGCTCGATGTCCCTGGGCTGGCAGGGGGGCAAGCTGCCCAAGCCGGTGCTCGACGGTGACAGCGCCGTGTACCAGGAGGTGCTGCCCGGGGTCGACCTGCGGATGACGGCGACCTTGAAGGGGTTCCGCGAGGTCCTCGTGGTCAAGACGCCGGAGGCGGCGACGAACCCGAAGCTCCAGCGTGTCGAGTTCGACCTTGAGGCAATGGACGTTCGTCTCAACTCCACCAAGGACGGCGGGCTGTCCGCCACGGACGCCAACGGCAAGCCGGTGTTCAAGGCGCCCCCGGCCCTGATGTGGGACTCGAAGGGCGTGTCCACCTCGCCGGCCATGTCTCCGAAGGCGAAGATGGCCGCGGTCAAGAGCGAGGGCGGCACGCTACCCAAGGCGCTCGTCGGCGCGGAGCCCGGCAGCCGTCCCGCCGACGGTCCGGCCCTCGGCTCCGGGGCGGCGAACATGCCCGTCGAGGTCGACGCTGACTCGTTGGCCGTCGTACCGGACTCCTCGCTGCTGAAGCAGAAGGACCCCGCGGCCTTCCCCCTATATATCGACCCCTCCGTCGCCCTCGACGACGGCACCGAGCACACCGCGCTCCGCAACGACGGCGTCTCCTTCTGGAACTGGGACAACGGCAGCGACGGCCAGGGCAAAGGTATGGGCAAGTGCGGCTCCTGGAGCGGCTACTACTGCGGTCCGGGCTACGTGCAGCGGCTGTACTTCGAGTTCTCGCCGAACAAGCTCGTGGGTAAGGAGGTCCTGACCGCCCGGTTCCGGATCACCGAGCCGTGGGCCTTCCAGTGTGGCGTGCGCAACGTGTGGCTGGTCCGGATGGACGGTGAGATATCCCCCTCGACAAGCTGGGGGAACAAGCCGAACTATGCCGACCTCATGGGGGACCGCTGGCTGTCGGCTGGCCGAGGATCAGCCTGCGACCCGAATTCACCGGCTGCCCCGGTCGAGTTCTCCGACGCTGCGGACGAGCCGGACGAGAATCTCACCCCGACCGTCCGCGATTTCGCCAACGGCAGGTACAACAGGCTGGACCTGGAACTCCGTGCCGAGGACGAGTCGGACACCGCGGCCTGGAAGCGGTTCCGCAACGACGCGGTCCTGTCGGTCGACTACATCGGCAAGCCCAACACTCCCATCTACGTCGGCCTGGTCACGGGTGCGGGGGAGATCTGCTCGAACGACCCGGCCAAGCCGTCGATCGTCTCCGACCCGACGCCGGCCATGACCGCGATCACCGAGACGGTGTGGGGCGGCGAGTCCGGCGCCCAGCTGCGGATTCTCATGCAGACCGAAAAGAAGGAGACCAACGGCACCTGGACGCCGGTCAAGGCCAACGCGGCCGACGCCGACTACATCAGTCGGCCATCCTCGGGATTCGTGGGGGACAACGTCCCGGTCACCAGTGACCCGCCCGCCACGCTGACGGACGGCGCCCAGTACCGCTTCCGGACCTGGACCCGGTCCTACGCGGACGGCAACGAACGAACCAGCGCTCCCAGTGCGGACTGCTACTTCAAGGTCGACTCCAGCGCCCCCAAGGCCCCGACGGTCACCTTCGGAGCTCCGTACAGCCAGTGCACCAGCACCGCGTGCACGGCGGCCGGCAAGCCCGGCCAGGCGGGTCAGTTCACCTTCGCTCCGGCGAGCGGTGACACCGTCACGGCATTCCAGTACAAGCTGTCCACGGACACCACGTGGACCGAGATCGCCGGCTCGAACCCGACCGTCTCGATCACTCCGCCGCTGTCGGGGACGATGAAGCTGAGCGTGAAGGCCAAGGACGCCGTGGGCCGCTGGGGCGCGACGAAGATCGTCGACTTCGTGGTCAAGGAGGGCCCCAACCCGATCGGCTACTGGACCTTCGACGAGGCCTCCGGCCAGGCCATCGACACGTCGACCACCGACCCGGCGCTCAGGAACAACATGTACCTCGCCGCCGGAGCCCAGCGCCCCGCAACCGGCCGACGGGGCTGGGTGCAGACGCCCACCCCGCACGAGGACCGCGCGCTCCAGCTGACGAACGGCCAGTACGCGAACAGCGACAAGCCGGTGTTCGACACCCGTAGCTCCTTCACCGTGGCCGGCTGGGTCCGCCTGGACCGCACGGACGGCACCTTCTCCATGCTGGCCCAGGGCGGCAAGAACTTCAGCGGTGTCGCCATCACCGCCGCCGCCGGCCAGCCGTGGTCGATGCAGATGGCCACGGACGACACGGCCGGCGGTACCGGCGCGATCAGCCGGCTTAGCGGTCCGAACCCGGCGCAGGCCGGGGTGTGGACCCACGTCGCCGCCACGTACAACGAGTCCACCGACCTCGCGAAGCTGTACGTCAACGGGCGGCTCCAGGGCCAGATGACCGTCACCAACCCCATCGCCTCCACCGGAGTCATGGGAATCGGCGCCGCCAAGCAGTCCGCCGCCTGGACGGAGCAGCTCCCGGGCCGGATCGACGAGGTCAAGGTCTGGCAGGACGAGAAGAGCGCAGACGAGGTCAAGCAGGACTCCTCGCTCTTCGACCCGGCGACCGGCAAGCCCGCCGTCGACCTGGCCGGAGCCTGGGACCTCACCACAGCCGGCCCCGCCTTCGCCGACAAGTCCGGCAACGGCCGCGCCCTGACCGCGACCACCGGTACGCCCGTCACGGGCGGCGCCCTGGTCCTGAACGGCTCCACCCAGGCGGCCACCGTCGCGGGTCCGGTCGTCGACGACACGGGTTCGTTCACGGTGACGGCCGAGGCGAAACTCGACAACACCGCCCTCCTTGCCAAGCCGAACGGCTACAAGGCCCAGGTCATCGGCCAGCGCACGGCCACCGGTTCCTCCTGGAGCCTGTGGTTCGAGAAGACCGGCATCCGCCAAGAGCCGGACGAGCAGGACCCGACCAAGATGCTGGACTTCGTCGAGGGCAGCTGGCACTTCGGCCGCCTGACGGCCGACGGCACCGGGACCTCGGTGGCCAGCGACAGCCCGGCCGCGCTCAACGCAGGCGTCCAGGTGACCGGTGTCCACAACGCTCAAGACGGCACCATCACCCTCTACGTGGGCGCGGCCGGCCAGGCCCAGCCCAAGGCCTACACGGCCAGCGTCGGCAGCGGCGAGCTCGCCGTGGGCAAGGGCTTCACCAACAGCGCCTGGGGCAACTTCCTGCCCGGCCAGATCAAGGACATGCGCCTGTGGTCCGGCGCGATGAAGGACGCCCAGCAGGTCACGGACACCGTCTTCGGCTCCGGTAGCTGACCCTCCGAACCACCCACTTCACGGACTTGGGGGGGGGGGGGGGGGGGGGGGGGGGGGGGGGGGGGGGGGGGGGAGGGGGGGAGGAAAAGGAGCAAGAGGGGAGGAGGTGTGGGGGAGAAGCAAGAA
>NZ_JBVIGX010000050.1:0-10888 GCF_055570595.1 Streptomyces sp. NPDC031132 | reverse complement strand
GTCTCCTCCCCCCCCCCCCCCCCCCCCCTCCCCCCCCCCCCCCCTCTCCTCCCCCCCCCCCCCCCCCCCCCCCCCCCCCCCCCCCCCCCCCCCCCCCCCCCCCCCCCCCCCCCCCCCCCCCCCCGGCCCACCTGTACCCAAAACCCCAACCCATATGGAGTGTTCATGTCCAG
Source organism: Streptomyces sp. NPDC031132 (assembly GCF_055570595.1). NCBI lineage: Bacteria > Bacillati > Actinomycetota > Actinomycetes > Kitasatosporales > Streptomycetaceae > Streptomyces > Streptomyces sp. NPDC031132. Next base: position 10,715 of record NZ_JBVIGX010000050.1, on the reverse strand, counting down.
CCGATCACCAGGCGGTGGAATCCGCCACCGGCTGCCATTGGCAGCCGCGCTAGCCCTGGCCATCGCGGTCCCGGGGATCACCACCCCGATGGCGGAGGCCGCCGACCTCCCCGGCGCCCCGAAGATCGCCAAGCACAAGGACGCCAAGGTCCGGGCCGTCAACGCCCAGGGCGCCAAGGAGGCCCGGGAGCTCGTCGCCAAGAACCAAGCGGAGAACAAGGTCCAGGCCGACCGGGCCCGCGCCGAGGCCAAGGCCGACTGGCCGAAGGCCGCCACCCTGGAAGGCTCGCGCGCTGGCTCCCGCCCGCTGGTCGACGTACGGTCCACGGCGCGGGCCAAGAGCCCGCTGCTGAGCCCGGCGGTGCCCAAAGGCCCGACCGCGCCCGCCGCCGCTCCGGACAGCAACGGTGGAAAGTCCACCGTCAAGGTCCTGGACCAGAAGGCGGCGGAGAAGGCCGGGATCACCGGCGTCCTGTTCACGGCAGCCAACACCGCTGGCGGACCTTCACAGTTGACCGTGAACTACGGGTCCTTCGCCTCCGCGGTCGGCGGTGGCTGGTCCACCCGCCTCGGGCTGGTCAGCCTGCCCGCCTGTGCGCTGACCACCCCCGAGAAGGCGGAGTGCCGCAAGACAACGCCCCTGCCCTCGGCGAACAGCATCAAGAACCAGACCGTGACCGCCGACGTCGCCTCACTCCCCGCCGGAACCTCCTCCGCGGCCAAGTCCAAGGCCCCGGCGCAGGCTCCGGCGGTCTTCGCGGTCATGGCCACGGACACCGCATCGCCCAAGGGCGCCGGCAACTTCGCGGCGACCCCGCTCTCCGCCTCCTCCACCTGGGGATCCGGAACCTCCAGCGGAGGCCTCACCTGGTCGTACACGCTGGCCGTCCCGCCCGCCGCGGCGGGGCCCGTGCCCGCGATGTCGTTCTCGTACAGCAGCGGTGCCATCGACGGCCGGACCGCGAACTCCAACAACCAGGGCTCCCAGGTCGGCGAAGGCTTCGACCTGACCTCCTCCCACATCGAGCGCAAGTACGGCTCCTGTGACGACGACGGCCAGACCGACAAGAACGACCTCTGCTGGAAGTACGAGAACGCCTCCCTCGTCCTGAACGGCAAGGCCAACGAGCTCGTCAAGGACGACACGACCGGCAAGTGGCACCTCAAGGGCGACGACGCCTCCCAGGTCACCTGGGGCACCGGTGCGGACAACGGTGACAACGACGGCGAGTACTGGAAGGTGGTCACCGGTGACGGCACGACCTACACCTTCGGCCTGAACAAGCTCCCGGGCGCCGGCTCCGAGCGCACCAACTCCACCTGGACCGTTCCCGTGTTCGGCGATGACTCCGGTGAGCCCGGCTATACGAAGGGTTCCACCTTCGCCGGCCGCTCCGAGACTCAGGCCTGGCGCTGGAACCTGGACCTGGTCCAGGACGTCCACGGCAACGCCGCCACCTACTGGTACGCGGACGAGACCAACAACTACGCCAAGAACGGCGACAAGACCAAGCTCGCCGCATACGACCGCGGCGGCACCCTCTCCGAGATCCGTTACGGCCAGCGCGCCGACACTCTCTTCTCGGGCAAGCCCTCGCACAAGGTCACCTTCGGCTACGAGGAGCGCTGCTTCGCGACGAACTGCGACAGCCTGACGAAGGACACCTCGGACAACTGGCCCGACGTCCCCTTCGACTCGATCTGCGCCGCCGACATCACCGACTGCAAGGCAACGGGTCCCGCCTTCTTCACGCGCAAGCGGATGACGAACGTGAAGACCCTCGCGTGGTCGACGGCGAAGGAGCCGGACGACTACGCGCTGATCGACACCTACGACCTGACGCAGGAGTACCTGGACGCGGGCGACCTCGGCGACACCAGTGACCAGACCCTGGTGCTGAAGTCGATCAAGCGCACCGGCAGCAACGGTGAGGCGGTCAAGGTCCCGCCGGTGGACTTCACCTACCACATGCGCCCGAACCGGGTGGACGTGGACGGGGACAACATCGTCCCGCTCAACCGTCCGCGCATCAACACGATCACGTCCGAGACGGGCGCGATCACCACCTTCACCCTCTCGGACCCGGAGTGCGTGCGCGGTTCGAAGATGCCGGTCGCGGAGGACGACAACTCGCTGTCCTGCTACCCGGTCTACTGGCCGATCAACGGCGGTGACCCCACGCTCGACTGGTTCCACAAGTACAACGTCACCGCGGTGACCGTCGCCGACCCGTCGGGCCAGAACGACCTCGTCGAGAACTCCTACGAGTACGCGAACCCGGCCTGGCACCACAACGACGACCCGCTGACCCCCGAAAAGGAGCGCACCTGGTCCGACTGGCGCGGCTACGGCAAAGTCACCGCCTACACCGGAGCCGTCGGCAAGACCCGGTCCAAGACGGTCAAGATCTTCATGCAGGGCATGCGCGGCGACACCCGCAAGGGGACGACCGACACCCGCACCACCACGGTCACGGCCCTCCCGGTCACCGGCCTGACCATCCCCGCCGTCAACGACGACGACCAGTACTCCGGCTTCCAGCGCCAGGAGATCACCTACGACGGAGCCACCCCGGTCACCGTCTCGGTGACCGACCCCTGGAGCAAGCAGACCGCCAGCCAGCAGAAGTCGTACGCCAACACCAAGGCCCACTACGTCCGTACGGGGACCGCTTACACGCACACCTTCCTGACCGCCTCGAACACGTGGCGCACCACCCGCACCGACACCGGCTACGACGACATCTACGGGATGACCACCCAGGTCTCGGCCTCCGGTGACACGGCCACGACCGGCGACGAGACCTGCACCCGTACCTGGTACGCGCGCAACGACGCCAAGGGCATCACCAACCGCACCTCACGCACCCGCACCGTCGGGGCCCTGTGCTCCGTCACCGACGACAAGCTGAGCCTCCCCGCCACCTCGGCGACCCGCGGCGACGTCCTGTCCGACACGGCCACTGTCTACGACGACCCGGCCGCCACCGGCTGGACCGCCAACCAGACCCCGACCCTGGGCCTGGCCACCTGGACCGGGCGCGCCCAGTCCTACCCGGCGGCCAGCGGCACCGCCGACCGCAACCCGGCCGGCGCCGCCGGCTGGCAGACCACCACGAAGACCACGTACGACACGGATGCGGCCAAGCTCGGCCGTCCGCTGACCAGCACCGACGCGGCCGGCAGCACGACCACGACCAGCTACGCGCCCGCCGCGGCCGGCCCGCTGGAAGTGACGGTGAAGACCGCGCCGAAGCTCGCGTCCAACGGTCAGCAGCACAAGTCGTACGCCTACACGGACCTGCGCGGCTCGATCGTCCGGTCCATCGACGCGAACATGGGCTCGACCTACAACACCTACGACGGCCTCGGCCGCCTCACGGCAACCTGGCTGCCCAACCGCGGCCAGTCCCAGACCCCGAACGTCAAATACGGCTACCTGCTGGAACGCGGCAAGCAGCCGTGGACCTCGGTCGGCACCCTCGCCGCCGACGGGAGCTACAAGACCGTCTACACGATCGCGGACGCACTGCTCCGCCCGCTGCAGACGCAGACCCCGTCGCCGAACGGCGGCCGGATCCTGACCGACACCCGCTACGACTCCCGCGGCCTGGCCTACGAGTCGTACGCCGACATCTGGGACAAGGACAAGGCGCCCGAGGGCGTCTATGCCCGGGCCGAGTACGGCAGCACCCCGAACCAGACCGCGACCGTCTTCGACGGCCTCGGCCGCGCCGTCACGAGCACCCTGCTCGTGTACGGGGTGCAGAAGCAGTCCACGACCACCACCTACACCGGTGACTCCACCGCCAGCACGGCCGTCCAGGGCGGCAACGCGACCCGCACCATCACCGACGCGCTGGGCCGCACCACGGAGACCCGCACCTACGACGGGACCACCCCCAACGACCCCGCGTACAGCGGCACTTCGCCGGGCACGCCGTACACCAGCGTGAGCCAGACCTACACCGTCGACGGCAAGCAGGCCGCGGTCACCGGCCCCGACGACGCGAAGTGGACGTACGTCTACGACCTCTTCGGCCGGACCGTGACCACGACCGACCCCGACAAGGGCAAGGTCATCACGACCTACACGGCCCTGGACCAGATCGCGACGTCCAAGGACGCACGGAACACGGTCCTGGAGTACGGCTACGACGAACTGGGCCGCAAGACGGGCCTGTGGAAGTCGCCGAAGTCCGACGCCAACAAGCTCGCGGCGTGGACCTTCGACACGCTCCGCAAGGGTGCCGGCACTGATTCCATCCGCTACGAGGGCGGTCTGACGGGCAAGGCGTACACCAAGTCCGTCACCGCCTACGACACCCTGGGCCGTCCCGCGACGACCCGCCTGACCCTGCCCTCCGACGACCCGCTCGTCACCTCCGGCGCCATCACCGCCAGCACCGACACCACGGTCAACTACCGGCTCGACGGCACGCTGGGCTCCACCTCCACGCCGGCGGCCGCAGGGCTGCCGTCGGAGATCACCCAGCTGAACTACAACGAATTCGGTCTGCCGAAGGGCTTTTCGGGGCTGACCGACTACGTGCAGAACGTCGCGTACTCCCCGCTGGGCGACATCGACCAGCTCACCCTGGCCCGTTCCGCCGCCGCCGGTGTGCGCAAGACGTTCATCGGCAACACCTACGAGGAGGGCACCCGCCGTCTGCTGAAGTCCACGGTCAACGACCAGACCCACAACGGCATGCTCCAGGAACTCGCCTACAATTACGACCAGGCCGGCAACGTCCTGTCGATCTTCGACTCGGCCCCGCTCAGCGGCTTCACCAAGGCCGACAACCAGTGCTTCACCTACGACGCCCAGCGCCGCATGACCGAAGCCTGGACCCCGAAGACCGCCAACTGTGCTCCGGCCGGGCGCACCGCCGCCAACCTCGACGGCGCCGCCCCCTACTGGAACAGCTACACCTACACCGCGTCCGGCCAGCGGGCCACGGAAAGGACCAACACCGGGACCCCGAGCACCCGTACCTACTGCTACGACCCGGCACGCCCGCACGCACTGGCGGCCACCACCACCGGCGCCACCTGCACCGCCCTCACCCCCCAGTACACCTACGACGCCACCGGCAACACCACCAAGCGCGCCGAAACCCCCGGCAGCCCGACCTCCCAGACCCTGAACTGGGGCGCGGAAGGCAAGCTCACCAAGACCACGGAGGGCGCCACCGCCACCGACTACGTCTACGACGCCGAAGGCGAACTCTTGATCCGCCGCGACCCGGCCGGCGAAACCGTCCTGTACGCGGGCCTCAACGAGGTCCACCTCAAGGGTGCCAAGAAGTGGGCCACCCGCTCCTACACGATCGCGGGAACCAAGGTCGCGATCCTGACCAACGAATCCGGCACCGCCAAGCTCTCGTTCGTGGCCGGCGACGCCCACGGCACCTCGTCCCTGACCATCTCGGCCGACGACACGCAGACGGTGTCCAAGCGCTACACCACCCCGTTCGGCTCCGCACGCGGACCCGCCGCGGCCAACTGGCCCGACGACAAGCGGTTCCTGGGCAAGCCCGAAGACACCAACACGGGCCTGACCCACGTCGGCGCACGCGAATACGACGCGGCCCTCGGCCAGTTCCTCAGCGTCGACCCCGTACTGAGCCTCGACCAGCACCAGTCCCTCAACGGCTACTCCTACGCGAACAACAGCCCGGTCACCAACAGCGACCCGACCGGCCTCGAAAGCTGCGGCAGCGCCGGCTACTGCGGTGGCGGCGGCTGGACCAACGGCAAGCACATCGAGGACATGCCGAAGGACGAGGGCGGCGGCGGAGGCGGCGGCGGAGGCGGAGGCGGCGGAGGCGGCGGAGGCGGAGGCGGCGGCCGAGGAGGCGGCGGAAGCGGCGGCGGAGGCGGAAGCTGGAGCGGCACCTCGTTCGGTCGCGGCGACATCTTCAACCCCATGCCCTTGGGGTGGAACCCGGCCCTCGCCCCCCTGTTCGCGACTCCCCGGGAAAGGTTCGGGATCGTGGACGAAGGCGGTCCGTACAACAGCTGGGAGAGTTCCCGGGGCTTGTTCTTCGGATGGCTCTGGGGTGGCGGTTACCCGCTCGGACCCAGCCAGAACTTCAAGGGCGGAGACACTTTCACCAGAATTCTGGCAGCAGACGACAAGATTGCGGAAACCCGTTCCAACCTGCTGGGACAAGCCCTGAAGAGCGGAATGGACGCACCCAACGCAAAAGAAACCTTTAATTTCGGATACAAGGACAGGGGGCCGGAACCGGGGAGCCCGTGGTACAAGGCCAACACGGTACGCGGGATCTACAATGATATCTCCAGCGTGTTGACCAACGGCACGCTCGGTCACGCCAACAGTGCCGACGCATACCTTGGAACCTATTCCGGGACCGCCCGCATCACCAGCGTGGACAAAAAGAAGGGCGACGTGCGAATCCAGTTCACCGTTCACAACCAGAGCGACTGGAACTCCGCCACACACGCGATCCCCAGAACCTGGAATCCCTTCTTCACCAAGACCTTCGGCGCCGCCACTACGCAGGACTTCTCGTGGCAGGAGAGAATCCCGCTCAACATGTGCGGATGTTCCGTAAGGTAGAAGCTCACTCACATCGCCAACTCAGAAGACTGTGGAGACCACATGCGCGGCCGTCGACTATTCCTCCTGGCATTCGTTCTGCTTCTCTCGGCGTGCGGCGGTTCAGGAGAGAGCAAAGGCACGGCGGAGGCGGGCGACATCGAAGGGGACTGGTCAACGGCAGCCGGCGTCCACCTGTCTTTTGCGGCGGACCACACCTTCACCTCGCAGGGGCTGAAGTTCGACCCTTCGCTCGTGAAGGGCTGCCCCACCGGAACGGGGCGCGGGAGCTGGGGCTTCTATGTGGACAAGGGGGCCCCGGGCGGGTTCGTGGCGATGTCAAAGGAAGCAACGGCCGGCGATACGATCGGAGTGAATTTCACCGAAATCCCCCAAGGCGACTGCAGCATCATGCTGAGCGTGCTCAAGAGCGGCGAACTCTGCGTCTCGATAGACTTCGATGAAGTCTGCACCTTCAGCGACCGGTTCACCCGGACCAAGGAAACAACGACTCCGTAAGTCGAGTTGGCATTTCGTGACGGCCCGTCGGTTCATCCGGCGGGCCGTTTCGGCCGTTCAGACTTCGACGAGCGTGACCTCGGCGGCCCTGAGGCTGGTCCAGATGTCGGAGCCGTCCGCGAGGGCGAGGTCCGCGGTGGCCTGCGGGGTGATCTCGGCGATCAGGTCGGGCGTCCGCTCGGACGTGATCAGGATCCGCAGGCGGCTGCCCACGACGGTGATCTCGCGCTCTGGCGCTGGAGGCACATCGACTCGACGGCTGCGCCCGGACGCCGCCCGGCAGGTCGCCGAGCACCTGACCGCGGCCGCACCCAGGCACCCGTGGGAGGGTGTGCGCTTCTCCGCGACGTGGGGGAGCCGCGACGTCCTCGACACCACCCTCGTCCACCCCACCCTGGTCGCCGAAGTCAGCGCCGACCGCGCCATCGACCACGGCGGCGTCTACCGCCACCCGCTCCGATTCCAGCGGCTGCGCCTGGACGTGGGGCTCGAAGACGTACCCAGGTTCGGAGAGGGTCCGGCGGCGGCCGCCGGCTGACCGGCCTGGTGCCGTGGCGTTTCGCCGGTGAACCGGTGTGCTCGGGCGGGTGAACCGGGCCAGGGTGGCCTGTTGCTGATGGTGCGGTGGCCGGTACAACCGGCCCATGATGATCATGAAGCGGTCCGCTGTCGCGGCCGCCGCCCTCGCCCTGACCCTGACTCTGCCCACAGCCGCGCACGCGGCCGCACAACCCGCCGCCCCGGCTCCGGCCGCGGCCGTAGTGCCGCAGGTGCTGCCGATCGGGGTTGCGGTGTCCGCGCTGCCGGTGGCGGTGGAGGACCGGACCGGCTATCAGCGGACCTCCTTCCGGCACTGGAACGCCGGCGAGATTCCGGCCGACGGTTGCAACACCCGCGCGGAGGTGCTGCTGTCGGAGGCGGTGGAGTACCCGGAGAGCGGGCCGGGGTGCGCGCTGAGCGGGGGCGTGTGGATCGCGGGCCCTAGACCCGGCGCCAGCATTGTTCGACGCGATGCTCGCGGGCTGGACGCGGCAGCAGCAGAGACGCCTTCTGGCGCGGAAGACGATCGCCGACCGGATCAGTCTGGTACGCCGGTTCGCCCTGTTCAACGGCACGTACCCGTGGGAGTGGACCGCAGAGGATGTCGAGGCCTACTTCTCCGCCCAGATGTCCAGCCAGTCCCCGCTCGCGCACTCCACGGTGCGTGGCCAGCAGAGCGACCTGCGCCTGTTCTGCACGTTCGTCACCGATGCCCGCTACGGCTGGGCGGCCGCCTGCCTGAAGGAGTTCGGGCGAGCACCGGTCCAGGTCTGCCACGACTGGAACACCGCCGACCACGTCGCCGACTACGAGGGCCGGCCCGGGCGACGCGCCCTGACCTACGACGAATTCCAGGCTCTCTTCGACGCGGCGGACGAGACGCGGTGTCGCAGTTCCGGTGGTCCGCGACAACCAGGGTTCCCTGACTGCATCGTTGCCTTGCCCGTTCTCCAGGTTCTATCCGTAGGAGTTTTTGATTCAGCTGCCCTGAGCGAGGTCTTTGGTCCCCAGGCTGGACGGGTCGAGCGGCCATGGTGTCGTCACGGGGGCCTGCTCGGCCCCTGAGGGCAGTGTGTCTGTAGGTCACTCCCTACCTCGAACGCGTTAACGGTCTTGGCGTACTTGCCCTCGCCAGCCGTGGCGGTCTTGTGGTGTTCGGTGTACTGAGCACCGAGTGAGTCCGGGAAGCAGCGGGGACGGAAGATCGTGCACGTAGTGCACGATCGGGGCGAGGTCCGTGACCAGGACGGTTAGATGCGGGCGGGGCGAGCGTGCACGAACTGCATGGCATTCCTCCGCTTATGATTTGTAGAATTCAGGCCGCACCTGACTAAATTGACCCCTATCGTGACGCCTCAAGTTCCCCTAGCCTCCCCAAACAGGTCAACGGCAAGGGGAGTAATAGATGAATTCTATGCGATGGGCTAGATGGTCCATGCCGAAGCAGATAAAGCGCCGGGTTGCGACAATGGCGGGGGTGGTAGGCGTAGTTGCGGGGTCCATTGTGGCCTTGCCAGGAACCGCTAACGCTGCGGCCGTTGGCTATAACGGCGCATGCGGCAGCGGCTATGCTGTAACGAACTCGGCTGACGTTGTCGAAAGCACGGGCTTTCGTTCTGCAACGGTCTACTTAACATACTCGAGTGCCAGCGGGAAAAACTGCGTTGTCACCGTTAAAACGATCCCCGGATCGGGTTCGACGTTGGGGACGTTCATACAGAGAGACGACGACTGGCTTTCCTACGTCAGCGACTACGGGAACTACAGCAAATATGCGGGTCCCGTTTACATTTACGCAAAGGGGACTTGCGTAAGCTGGGGTGGAGCCGTCAATCAGACGGAAGTGCATGTCAACCACACCAACTGCGGCTAGCCCGCGGAGCGACTGGGCCTCGAAGCGGAGCCGGCGGGCTTCAGGGTGGGAGCGGAGCGGACCCGCCCAACGGGTCGTAGGCCCGGACGCCGTGAAACGGGGTCACTCCGACCGGCAGTGCGGGTCTAACCCGCACCGCTGGCGTGCCTCCGGGTCTGGGAGGTTCGTTGGAGAGGGCATGAACAACACCAAGCGCACCCTCGCGGCGGCTGTTTTGGCCGTCACTGCCATCGTCTCCTCGGGAGCGGCCCAGGCCGTGGCTGACGGCGGCCCTGTCGTGCCCGAGGGCAGGGGCCTCCTCAATTCTCTCGGTATCGCGGGTAACGCCAACTCCAACGAGGACGGCAGCACGAATCACAACGTCTCTGCTGGAAACAACCAGCAGTTCTCGGGCGACGACAACAGCAACACCGCAACTGCGACCCTTGCTGGGCAGTCCGTCGATCAGAGCATCCACGGCTGACATCAGCCCGCCCCGGCTGTTTCCTGGCTAGCCAGGGGTGGGGGAGTGAAGCGGACACCCCGAACGGGCCGTAGGCCCGGACCCCGTGAATCGGGGTCACTTCCCGTGCGTAGCGTGGGAGCCCTGGGGCCTGCGGAGCCAGGCCCTGTTCGGGTGGAGCGCAGCGGAACCAGAGCCAGTCTGGAGCGAAGCGTAGGACCCCTGGCCGAAGGCCGGCCATGGCTCGGAGCGAAGTGCAGCGTGATGGTCTGTGTTTGTTTGTGAGTGGGTTTTCGGTATTGAGGTGTCAGTGGGTGCTGGGGGAGTTGTCTCTGGTGGGGGTGGTCGGGCTCGGGTTTTGCCACTGACAGTGGTTGCCGATTCTGTGCTGACATTTCTGATGTTTTGCCTGGTCGTTTTGGTGCTGGTCGGTGTCACGCTCGGCTGTTTGTGCTGGTCAGGTTCATGGGGTGAGGTTGGCACCGGGCTTGAGTGCTGTTGGTGCCCGCGGAGCGGGCTGGTCTTGGAGGCGGGGCCGGAAGGGCCTGGGTGGGGGAGCGGAGCGGACCCGCCTAACGGGCCGTAGGCCCGGACCCTGTGAAGCGGGGTCAGCTCTGGGGGAGCGAAGCGGACCTGGAGCAGTCCGAAGCGAAGGGCAGGACTGCGGCCGGAAGGGCCGGCTTTGGGTCGGGGAAACCCAGCCCCCCCCAACGCAACCAAGGGCTTTCCCTCCCCCTAACGAAACAGAAAAGGCAAGCGCCAAAAACACCCCCCCC
>NZ_JBVIGX010000049.1:14446-42205 GCF_055570595.1 Streptomyces sp. NPDC031132 | reverse complement strand
CCCCCCCCCCCCCCCCCCCCCCCCCCCCCCCCCCCCCCCCCCCCCCCCCCACCCCGCCCCCCCCCCCCCCCCCCCCCCCCCCCCCCCCCCCGCCGTCCGTCATGGCGCGCCGGTCACTCCGCCAGCTTGCGGTTGATCACCTCGAAGACCTCTGCCACGGATGCGGGCATGTTCATCTCGTGGTGCGTGGCGTGTACGTCGTGCACCTCGATGGAACCGGTGACGTACGGCCGCCACAGGTGCGCGTACTGCTCGTCCTGCAGCGTCGCGCTGAAGAACAGCACGTCACCCCGGTAGACCGGCGACTCGAAACCCATCATGAGGTTCGAGTTGTTGGCCAGCACCTTGGACATGGTGTCCAGGAACTCCTGCCGGTTGTCGGTGCCGATGTACTGGCCGAAGAAGTCCTCGAGCTCCGCCCGGTACTCCGCCAGGGTCTTGTTGGCGTGGATCTCCGTCCACCCGTGTCCCCCGGGCTGGGAGTCCAGGATGGCCACGAGGGCGATCTCGTGCCCGAGCCGGTCCAGCGCGTCCGCGACGGCCTGTACGACGGTGCCGCCGTAGGACCAGCCGACCAGGTGGAAGGGCCCCTCCGGCTGGATCTTCAGCATCTCGGCGACGTAGTCGTCGACCATCTCCGCCACGGATCCCACCAGCGAGTCGACCCCGTCGGAGCCGCGGGACTGCAGGGCGTACGCCTTGCGGTCCTGCACGTGCGTCACGAAGCTGAAGTACGCCCAGCCCAGCCCGCCTCCCCCGTGGAAGAACCACATGGGCTCCTTGCCCGTGCCGGGATCGCCGTTCAGCGGCAGTACGACCGCGAACGGGTCGTCGTTGTCCATGGGGGTGCCGATGAGCACCAGCGAGGCCAGCTCGGCCACCGTGGGGAACTTGATGATCGTCCTGATGGGGATCTCGACGTCGAACTCCTTGCGGATGCGGACGCTGAGCCGGGTGGCCAGCAGCGAGTGCCCGCCGTGCGTGAAGAAGTTGTCGTGGATGCCGACCTTCTCCCGGCCGAGGAGCTCGGCGAAGAGGGCGCACAGCTTCTCTTCGTGGGCGTCGCGCGGCTCCTGGCCGGCCACGGCGGCCGTGTGCTCCGCGGGCAGCGCGCGCCGGTCGAGCTTCCCGTTCGGGGTCAGTGGAATCTCCGGCAGCGGGATCACCGCGGAAGGCACCATGTAGTCGGGCAGCTTCCCGCCCAGGTACGTGGTCAGCTCGGCGAGCAGCGCACCGGCCGAGTCGTCGTGGTCCTGGCGCCCCTCCGCCGCCGGCACCACGTATCCCACGATGCGCTTGTCGCCCTCGCGGTCCTCGCGTACGACGACCACCGCCTGCGCGACTCCGGGATGCCCGGCCAGCACGTTCTCGACCTCTCCCAGCTCGATCCGGAAGCCCCGGACCTTCACCTGGTGGTCGGTTCGCGCGATGTACTCCAGCCGGCCGTCCCTGTCCCACCGCACCAGGTCCCCGGTGCGGTACATCCGCGCACCGGCGGGCCCGAACGGACACGCCACGAACCGCTCCGCGGTCAGCTCCGGGCGGCCCTGGTACCCGCGGGCCACCCCGTCACCGGCGATGTACAGATCGCCCTGCACCCCGCGCGGGACCGGTCGCATCCGCGGGTCGAGCACGTACACCCGGGTGTTCCCGATCGGCGTCCCGATGGGCGGCGCACCGGCCCCCGCCTTCACGGGCGCCATGGTCGACCACGTCGTCGTCTCGGTGGGGCCGTACCAGTTGCCCACTTCGGCGGCCTGCTCCGCCAGCGTCTCGGCGAGCCGGGCCGGCACGGCCTCGGCGCCGGTGATGATCCGCAGGCCCTGCGCGGCGTTCGGCTCGTGCGTCAGCAGCATCTGCCAGAACGCGGGCGTGGCCTGCACCACGGTGACCTGGTGGCGGCGTATCAGCGCCATCACGGCCGACGGGTCGGTGACGGTGTCCTTCTTCGCCATGACCATGGTCGCGCCCGCAACGAACGGGAGGTACAGCTCGGTGTTCGCCATGTCGAACGACACCGTCGTGCTGAAGAGCATCCGGTCCGCCGGCGACAGCGGGAACCGGCGCTGCGTCGAGGCGATGAAGTTCGCCAGCGCGCCGCGCGGGACCGCGACCCCCTTCGGGGTGCCCGTCGACCCGGACGTGTAGATCACGTACTGGGTGTTCTCGGGGCGGACGAACACCTCGGGTGCCTCGTCCGGATACGGCGAGCAGTCCGCGCCGGCCAGCGTCTCGGCGTCGAGCACGAGGACCGGATCGACCTGATCGAGGATGAAGTCGGTCCGGGAGCGCGGGTGGTCCGGGTCGAGGGGGACGTAGGCTCCGCCGGCCTTCAGGACCGCCAGCAGCGCCACCATCAGGTTCACGGTCCGGGGCAGAAGGACGGCGACCAGCGATTCGGCCCGCACGCCGCGGTCGGCCAGCCAGTGCGCCAGCCTGTTGGACCGCGTGTCCAGCTCCCGGTAGGTGAGCGACTCGTCCTCGCCGATGACGGCGAGTGCCTCGGGTCTCTGCGCGCACTGTCTTCGCACGGCGTCCACCAGGCCCTGCTCCAGGACCGGCTCGGCGGTGGCGTTGACCTCCTCCAGCAGCCGCTCCCGCTCCCCCGCGATCAGCACGTCGATGTCCCCGACGCATACGCCCGGGTCGGCGACCAGCTGCTCCAGGACACGCGCGAACCGGGCCGCCATGGCCTCGACCGTGTCCCGGTCGAACAGCTGGGTGACGTACTGGATGTCGCCCCGCAGCGCACCCGACTCGTCCAGGGCCATGCTGAAGAACAGGTCGACCATGGCCTTCGTGGTGAGGGCCTGGACGAACTCCACCTCGAGCCCGGGGAAGTCGAGGACCGGCTTCGCGAAGTTCTGCCAGCCGCACATGACCTGGAACAGCGGCCGGTACGCCGTGGAGCGGTCGGGGTTGATCGCCTCGACCAGCACGTCGAACGGCACGTCCTGGTGCTCGTAGGCCGCCAGCGCCTTGTTCCGCACCTGGGCGAGCACGTCGGCGAACGAGGGGTTCCCGGAGAGGTCCACGCGCAGGACCAGGTTGTTGACGAAGCACCCGACCAGATCGGCCAGCGCTTCGTCGGTCCGCCCGGCGATCGGGGTGCCGACCTGTACGTCGTCCCCGCCGCCCAGCTTGCTCAGCAGCACCGCCAGCGCGGCGTGCATGACCATCGACATGGTCGTTCCGCGCTCGGCGGCCAGCTTCTCCAGCCCGGCCGCCACCTCAGGCTCCACGCCGAAGCCGACCGTGTCGCCGTGCGTCGTCGCTTCGACGGACCGCGGGCGGTCCAGCGGCAGGTCCAGCGGCTGCGGCACCCCGTCCAGTTCGTCGCGCCAGTACGCGATCTGCGCGGCGCCGAGACTGTCCGGGTCGGCGAGGTCGCCGAGCACCTCGCGCTGCCACATCGTGTAGTGCTGGTACTGCACGGGCAGCGGCTCCCACTGCGGCGCCCCGCCGTCCCGGCGGGCGGCGTAGGCGGCGGCCAGGTCCCGTGCCAGCGGGGCGCCCGAGCTGCCGTCCGTCGCGATGTGGTGGACGACCAGGACCAGGACGTGTTCCTCGGGCGAGCAGCGCAACAGGGTGGCCCGGAACGGGATTTCGGCCGCCAGGTCGAAGCCGTGCGCGACGGCCTCGTCGATCGCGCCGGCCACGCCTTCGGGCGCCACGTCGACCACCGGCAGCCCCGTCTGCGCCGACGCCTCGGCCGTCGGCAGGATCCGCTGGTGGGGTTCGCCTTCGTCGTCGGTCACGTACGTGGTGCGCAGGACCTCGTGCCGGTCGACCACGTCGCCGATCGCCGCGGCGAGGGCGTCCTGGTCCAGGGGGCCGGTCAGCCGCAGCGCCGAGGGCATGTTCCAGGTCTCCCCGCCCTCCAGTTGGTGCATGTACCAGTAGCGCCGTTGCGAGAATGACAGCGGAACCATTGCTTCACTCCTTGAGGATCGTCTGGCTCAGGCCTCAGGGGACGCGGAGCAGCCGATTCCTCCGCCCACGCAGCCACCTGTGGCAGGTCGAAGAACTGCGGGTTTCCCACCCCCCGGCTCGGCGAAGGCGCAGCCGATCAGCCGGGTGGGGAGCGGAAAAGACCCGCATGGTGCCAAACATGAAGCCGCCCCGGCGACACGCGGTCAGCCGAGGCAGCTCGGGAGGGGACTCTGACCAGCTGGTACGAGCTGGTCGGGGTCACGCTCTCTTCTTGAACGTCGAGACCGCCCACACGTAGCCGAGGACGGCGATCCCGACGCACCAGGCGACGGCCGCGATGGCGTCGCCGCTGGAGGGGTTGCCCGCGAGCAGCCCGCGCAGCGTCTCGATGATCGGGGTGAAGGGCTGGTACTCGGCGAACTGCCGGATGCCGACCCCCATCGTCTCCGCCGGCACGAACGCGCTGCTCAGGAACGGCAGCATGATGAGCGGCACGGCGCCCAGGCCCGCGGACTCCGCGGTCTTGGCGGCCAGCCCCATGGCGACCGTGAGCCAGCCGGCCGCGATGCTGAGCAGGACGATGATGCCGATCACGCCGAGCCAGTCGACGGCGCTCGCCTTGGGGTCGAAGCCCATCAGGAAGGCCACGCCGACGATGGCCGCGCAGCCCACCAGGGCGCGCACGGCGGTGATGACGACGTGCCCGGTCAGCATGGCGCCGCGGGAGACGTCCATGACCTTGAACCGGTTGATGATGCCCTTGGTCATGTCGGAGTTCACGGCCGTCGCGGTGGCTCCCAGGCCGTAGCTGATGGCCATCACGAGCAGACCGGGCGTCGCGTAGTCGATGTAGTCGTCGCCGACGCTGAACGCGCCGCCGAACACCTTGACGAACATCAGCATGATCACGATGGGGAACAGGACCGCGTTGAACATCGTGATGGGGTTGCGCACGTTGTGCTTGATGTTGCGGCGCAACATGATCGACGAATCGGCCAACGGCGTCGAGGCAGTGCTCACTGCGCGATCGCCTCCTTGCTCATGTGCTCGGCGTGCGTGGGGTCGGTCAGGGCGAGGAAGACGTCGTCGAGGTCCGGTCGCTGCACCGAGAACTCCTGGGCGTCGAGCGAGTGCGCGTCGAGCTGGTCCAGCATGACCCGCAGCGACCTCGTCTCGCCGTCGCTGGCCACCCGCAGGGTCAGCTCCTCGTCGTCCCGCGTGGACCCGGTCAGGAGGCGTGCCGCCGCGTCGAGTTCGTAGAGGTCGGAGAAACGGAACCGGATGTGGGTGCCGGGGATCTGGCGCTTGAGCTCCTCGGGGGTGCCCTGGGCGACCAGGCGGCCCCCGTTGAGCACCGCGATCTGGTCGGCGAGCTGGTCGGCTTCCTCGAGGTACTGGGTGGTGAGGAAGATGGTGGTGCCCTCGGCGACGAGCTCGCGGACGATCCCCCACATCGTGCGCCGACTGCGCGGGTCGAGACCCGTCGTCGGCTCGTCGAGGAAGATGATCTCCGGGTTGCCGACCAGCGTCATCGCCAGGTCGAGCTTGCGGCGCATGCCGCCGGAGTAGGTCGAGGACATCTTGTCCGCCGACTCCACCAGGTCGAAGCGCTCCAGCAGCTGCGTGACCACCTTGTCGCCGCCCCGCACCCGCTTCAGGTCCGTCATCAGCTGCAGGTTCTCGCGGCCGGACAGCAGGTCGTCCACCGCGGCGAACTGACCGGTCACGCCGATGGCCGCGCGCGCCTGCTTGGTCGCGGTCGCCACGTCGTGCCCGGCGACCCGCACCGTACCGGCGTCGGCCTTCATCAGCGTCGTGAGGACGTTGACCGTCGTCGTCTTGCCGGCCCCGTTCGGGCCGAGCAGGGAGAAGATCGATCCTGCGGCGACATCGAAATCGATGCCGTCGAGGACGACCTTGTCGCCATATGCCTTGCGCAGCCCTGAAACTGCAATCGCTGAACTTCTCATTCCTCCACTTTCCTCTCCGGGCCTGTCACGCACCTGTCACCTCCCTGACACGGCGTTCGACAAGATCGCCCGGGCCAGAGGACCGCTCATTTCCATCGCAAACCGCCCCCGCCCTAACGACCGCGGACGGACTCCGCCTCGATCACGTCCAGCACCTCACGGCCGAGATCGACCAGATACATGTGGTCGCCCGGAAATTCGACATAGTTGAATTCGGCCGTGGTCGCCGCCTGCCACTGGCGGGCCTCTTCCGCGGTGACGAGTCCGTCGGAGGCGCCCCGCAGCGAGCAGATCGGGACCGACACGATGTCGTCGGTGCTCGGGACGTAGTTCTCGTGCATCTCGCAGTCGGCCTGCAGCACGGGGAGGATCAGCTCGCGCATTTCCGGGTGGTCGAGGGCCTCGTGCCGGAATCCCGCGAACTCCTCGACCCTGGCGAGGAACTCCTCGTCCGGGAGCCCGGTGGCCCGCCGCTCGCGCTGGGTCCACGGACCCGGCGAACCGCTGACGACCAGCCGCTCGACCTGCACGCCGCGCGCGGTCAGCAGGTGCACCAGCTCGTACGCGAGCACCGCGCCCAGACTGTGCCCGAACAGCACGACCCGGGCGCCTTCGCCGAGGTCGGCGACGATGTCGTCGATCGAACCCTTGGCCGCCTCGACGACGTTCCGGTACGGCTCCTCCAGGATCTTCCGCTCCCGGCCCGGCAGCTCGACCGAGGTCACGCGCCAGCGGTCGGCGGACAGCTCCCGCCACGGGTGGAAGAACGAAGGACCTGCTCCCGCGAACGGCACGCACAGCAGCGTGGCCTGGTCCCCGTGTTCCGCGGACATGCCGGGCTCTGTCACCCCGACCAACCCCAATCATTCATTCGATCGTTTGTTGAAACAGTTCCGGGACACGGATGTCCGGTCGCTACGCCAGCTTGCTGCCGGCGACCTCGAAGAATTCGGCCACGGGCGCCGGCATGTGCATTTCGTGGTGCGTGGCGTTCATCTCGTGCACCTCGAAGGAACCGCCGACGTACGGGCGCCACAGGTGCGCGTACGACTTGTCCTCGAGCGCCGCGTGGAAATACAGCACGTCGCCGCGGTAGACCGGGGATTCGAAATCCATCATGCGCTTCGTGTTGTTGGCCATGACCTTCGACATGGTGTCGAGGAAGCCCTGCCGGTTGCCCATGCGGATGTACTGGCTGAAGTCGTCCTCGAGCTCCACCCGGTAGTCCGACGACTCCTTGCCGGCGTGTACCTCCGTGAACCCGTGCCCGCCCGGCTGGGCGTCCAGGATGGCCACGAAGGCGACCTCGTGCCCGAGCCGGTCCAGCGCGTCCGCGACGGCCTGCACGACGGTGCCGCCGTAGGACCAGCCGATCAGGTTGAAGGGCCCTGCCGACTGGATCTTCAGCATCTGGGCGACGTAGTCGTCGATCATCTCCTGCACGGAGCCCGCCGGCGTGTCGACGCCGTCGGAGCCGCGGGACTGCAGGGCGTAGGCCGGCCGGTCCTGCAGGTGCGTCACGAAGCTGTAGTACGCCCAGCCCAGCCCGCCGCCTCCGTGGAAGAACCACACCGGCGCCTTGCCCGTGCCGGGATCGCCGTTCAGGGGCAGCACGACCGCGAACGAGTCGGCGTCGTCCGCGGGGACACCGCCGGCGAGCATCAGCGCGGCCAGCTCGGCCACCGTCGGGTACTTGATGACCGTCCTGATGGGAATGTCGATGTCGAACTCTTTGCGGATGCGGACGCTGAGCCGGGTGGCCAGCAGCGAGTGACCGCCGAGCGCGAAGAAGCCGTCGTCGATGCCGACCTTCTCCAGGCCGAGCAGCTCGCTGTAGAGGGCGCACAGCTTGTGCTCGAAGGCGTTGCGCGGCTCCCGGCTGACCGCCGCGGTGTTCGCGTCCTCCGAGGGCAGTGCCCGGCGGTCGAGCTTGCCGTTCGAGGTCAGCGGGATCTCCGAAAGCGGAATCACCACGGAGGGCACCATGTAGTCCGGGAGGCGCTCGCGCATGTACGCGGACAGCTCGGCGACCAGCGCACCGGCCGGCTCGTCGTCGGACTCGGGCACGACGTAGCCCACGATGCGCTTGTCGTCGTCGTGGTTCTCGCGCACCACGATCACCGCCTGCGCCACACCCGGATGCCCGGCCAGCACGTTCTCGATCTCGCCCAGCTCGATCCGGAAACCACGGATCTTCACCTGGGTGTCGGCCCGCCCGACGTACTCCAGCTGGCCGTTGCGGCTCCAGCGGACCAGGTCGCCCGAGCGGTACATCCGCTCGCCCGGCACGCCGAAGGGGCACGCGACGAACCGTCCCGCGGTCAGGTCCGGCCGGCCGTGGTACCCGCGGGCCAGGCCGTAGCCGGCCACGTACAGCTCGCCGGTCACGCCGGTGGGCGCCGGCAGGAGGTTCGAGTCCAGGACGTAGGCGCGCAGGCCCGGGATCGCCGGGCCGATCACGCTGGCGCGGAAGCGGGCGGCGGAGTTCTCGTCCAGGTCGATGCGGGTGACGTGCACCGTGGTCTCGGTGATGCCGTACATGTTCACCAGCACCGGCGCATCGTCGGCGTGGCGCTGGTACCAGTCCGCGAGGCGGTTCAGGTCGAGGGCCTCGCCGCCGAACACCACGTACCGCAGCGCCAGGTCCTGGCCGGGGGCATCGGCGTCGGCCTGCACCAGCTGGTAGAAGGCCGAGGGCGTCTGGTTGAGGACGGTGACCTTCTCGCGGGCGAGCAGCTGGAGGAAGTCGCCCGGGGAGCGGGAGACGTCGTAGGGGACCACGACCAGGCGTCCGCCGTGCAGCAGCGGCCCCCACAGCTCCCACACCGAGAAGTCGAAGGCGTAGGAGTGGAAGAGGGTCCACACGTCGTCCGCGCCGAAGGCGAAGTCCTCGGCGGCGCTGAAGAGCCCGACGACGTTGCTGTGCGGGATCAGCACGCCCTTGGGGCGGCCGGTCGACCCGGAGGTGTAGATCACGTACGCCGGGTGCTCGGGGCGCAGGGCCGTACGGCGCTCGGCGTCGGTGAGGTCGGCCTCCGACTCCTCGGCGAAGGCCCCGGCCAGGTCGAGGTGGAGCTGCGGGAGGTCCTGGTCCAGCCCCTGCGCGGCGGCGTTCGAGCTGGTGGTGACCAGCAGGACCGGCTGGGCGTCCTGGACCATGTACGCGATGCGGTCGGCCGGGGAGTCGGGGTCGATCGGCAGGTAGGCGCCGCCCGCCTTGAGCACCGCGAGCAGCGCGACGACCAGCTCGGCCGAGCGCTCCAGGCAGACTCCGACCAGGGACTCGGGGCCGACGCCCTGGGCGACGAGGTGCCGCGCGAGCCGGTTGGCCCGGGCGTTGACCTCGCCGTACGTGAGCGCGTCACCCTCGTGGGACACCGCGACCTCGTCCGCCCGCTGCGCGGCCTGGCGCTCGAACAGCTCGACCAGGGTGACGTCGGGAATGGCATGGGCGGCGGGGTTCACCTCCCGCACCAGCCGCTCGCGCTCCGCCGCGCTCAGCACGTCGACGTCCCCGATGCGCACGCCCGGATCGGCGGCCAGCTGCTCCAGCACCCGGACGAGCCGGGCGCCGATGACCTCGGCCGACTCGCGGTCGAACAGCTGGGTCGCGTACTGGAGGTCGCCCTGCAGCGCGCCCGACTCGTCCGCGGTCAGGCTGAAGAACAGGTCGACCATGGCGGTCGAAGGGATGGCCTGCTCGAACTTCACGTCGAGCCCGGGGATGCCGAGGTCCGGCTTCTGGTAGCTCTGCCAGGCGAACATCACCTGGAACAGCGGCTGGTAGGAGGCGGAGCGCTCGGGGTTGATGGCCTCGACCAGCAGGTCGAAGGGGACGTCCTGGTACTCGTAGGCCGTCAGCGCCTTGTCGCGCACCTGGGCGAGCAGCTCGGTGAACGTCGGATTGCCGGAGAGGTCGGCCCGCAGCACCTGGGTGTTGACGAAGAAGCCGATCAGGTCGGCCAGCGCCTCGTCGGTCCGTCCGGCGATCGGGGAGCCGATCGTCAGGTCGTCCCCGCCGCCGAGCTTGCGCAGCAGCACCGCCAGCGCGCCCTGCAGGACCATCGACATGGACGCGCCGCGCTCGTCGGCCAGCTTCTGGAGCCCGGCCGCCACCTGCGCCGGCACGGAGAGGCCGATCGTCTCGCCGTGCGAGTTCGCCTCCGCGGGCCGCGGGCGGTCCGTCGGCAGGCTCAGCGGCTGCGGCACCCCGTCGAGCTGCTTGCGCCAGTACTCGACCTGCTGCGCGGCGAGGCTCTCCGGGTCGGACACCTCGCCGAGCACCTCGCGCTGCCACTGCGCGTACTCCTTGTACTGCACGGGCAGCGGCTCCCACTGCGGCGCCTGGCCGTCCAGGCGGGCGGAGTAGGCGGCGATCAGGTCCCGCATCATCGGCGCGCTCGAGCTGCCGTCCGAGGCGATGTGGTGGACGACCATGACGAGGACGTGCTCCTGGGGGGAGCAGCGCAGCAGGTGCGCCCGGAAGGGGAGCTCGCCCTCCAGGTCGAACCCGTGCGAGACGGCCTCGCCGATCGCGCGGGACATGTCCTCGGACGCCACCTCGGCCATCTGCACCTGCGGGGACGCCTCCGCCGGCGTCAGGATCCGCGAGTAGGGCTCACCGTCGTCATCCGTTGCGTACGTGGTTCTGAGGATCTCGTGCCGGTCGACCAGGTCGCGGATCGCCGCGGCGAGGGCGTCCTGGTCCAGGGATCCGGTCAGCCGGAACGCGGCCGAGATGTTGTAGGTCGCCGCCCCCCGCTCCAGCTGGTGCAGCAGCCACATACGACGTTGTGCGAATGACAGCGGAATCATTACTTCACATCCTTACTTAACGATCATCTGGCGCAGGCTGGGGCGACGGGGTGCGGCCGACTCCTGCGACCAGGCGGCGAGCGCGGCCACCGTCGGCAGGTCGAAGATCTTCCGGATCGGTATCTCGATCCCCATCTCGGCGCGGGCGCGGCTGATCAGCCGGGTGGCGAGCAGGGAGTGTCCGCCGAGCTCGAAGAATCCGTCGTCGATGCCGATCCGCTCCACGCCGAGCACCTCGGCGAACAGCTTGGCCAGGGTCTCCTCGCGCGGGGTTCGAGGCGCCCTGTAGGCGGCGCCGTTGTACTCCGGCTCGGGCAGCGCGGCGCGGTCCAGCTTTCCGTTCGGGGCGAGCGGCAGCCGGTCGAGGAGCATGAAGGCGGCCGGCACCATGAAGTCCGGCAGCCGCTCCGAGACGAAGCCGTGCAGCTCCTTCCTCGACGGGCCGGAGACTTCGCCGGTCTTCGCGTCCTCGCCGGTGGCGACGGGTACGACGTACGCGACCAGCTGCTTGCTCGAGCTGCCGGCGCGCCCCTCGCAGGCGATGACGACGGCCTGCGCGACCCCGGGGTGCGCGGTGACCGCGGCCTCGACCTCGCCGGGCTCGACGCGGAAGCCGCGCACCTTGACCTGCGCGTCTCCGCGGCCCGCGTACTCCAGGGCGCCGTCGGCGTTCCAGCGGGCCAGGTCACCGGTGCGGTACATGCGCGAGCCGGACGGGCCGAACGGGTCGGCGACGAAACGCTCGGCGGTCAGTTCGGCGCGGCCGTGGTAACCACGGCCCACGCTGCCGCCGACGTACAGCTCGCCGACCGCGCCGGGCGGCAGCGGGGTGAGGCCGGGGCCGAGGACGTAGGCCCGCATGTTGCCGAGCGGGGTGCCGACGGGCGTGCTGCCCGTCCCGGCCTGCATGTCGCCGTGGACGGTGAAGGCGGTGGCGTAGAACGACTCGCTCTGCCCGTAGGCGTTGACGACCCGCACGCCCGGGAAGGCCTTCCGCGTCTTCTCGACGAGCGACGAGGGCAGGGCCTCGCCGGCGAAGACGACCGTCTCGACGCTGGTGCGCCCGGCGATCTCGTCGACGAGTTCGGCGAAGGCGGACGGCACGGTGGAGATGACGCTGCCGCTCCAGCCCTCCCGCTCGCCCAGGACCAGGACGTCCCGGACCACTTCGACGACGCCGCCGGCGGCGAGGGTCGTGAAGATCTCGAACGCCGAGACGTCGAAGTTGACCGAGGTGCCCGCGAGGAGGCGCTTGCCCGGCTCCATGCCGACGCGGGAGGCGAGCCGCAGCACGCCGTTGACCACGCCCGCGTGGGTGATGGCGACGCCCTTGGGCTTGCCCGTGGAGCCAGAGGTGTACATGACGTACGCCAGCTGGTCCGCATGGAGCGGCAGTCCGAGGCCGGTGCCGTCTCCCGACAGGTCCAGCGTGTCGAGGAAGACGTCCGGGGCGTCGTGCTCGGGCAGCACGCCGACCGTCGTGGAGTCCGTCAGGACCAGGCGCGGCCGCGCCTCCCCGAGGATGGCCTCGAGGCGGTGGCTGGGGTACTTGGGGTCGACCGGCAGGTACGCGCCGCCCGCCTTCAGGACCGCGAGCAGTGCGACCACCAGGTCGGCCGACCGCGGCAGCGACACCGCGACCACCGACTCCGGGCCCACCCCGCGTCCGGCCAGTTCGCGCGCCAGGCGGTTGGCCCGGGCGTCCAGCTCGCGGTACGTGAGGGACTCGCCCTCGGCGACCACGGCGACCTCGTCCGGGGTCCGCGCCGCCTGTGCCTCGACGAGCTCGTTGACCGTGACGTCCGGGGTCGGGACGGCCGTGTCGTTGAACCCGGTGATCAGCCGGTCGCGTTCGGCCGGATCCAGGATGTCGACCTCGGCGACCTTGACGTCGGGGCGGGCCGCCAGCTGACGCAGGATCCGCACGAAGCGGGCCGCGAGCACCTCCACGGCGTCCTGCTCGAAGACGCCCTGCGTGTACTGGAGGATGAAGTGGAGGTGCGGGTCGAGCGCCGCCATCAGGGTCAGCGGGTAGTTGGTGCCCGTGGCCGCGCGCAGGCCGGTGAAGGCGATCCCGTCCGCGGCCTCGGAGGCGGCGCCGATGGCTTCCTCGTCGACCGGGTACGACTCGAAGACGACCAGCGTGTCGAAGAGGGACTTCAGCCCGACGGACTGCTGGATCTCCGAGAGCCCGTGGTAGTGGTGGTCCAGGAGACGGGCCTGCCGGCTCTGCAGCCGGGTGAGGACCTCGGCGAGGGTGTCGCCGGGCCCGTACTCGACGCGTACGGGAAGGGTGTTGATGAACATCCCGACGATCGAGTCGACGTCCGTCACCTCGGGCGGGCGCCCGGAGACGGTGGCGCCGAGCACCACGTCCTGGCGGCCGGTGAGCTGGCCGAGCAGCAGCGCCCAGGCACCCTGGACCAGGGTGTTGACGGTGACGCCCAGCTCGGTGGCGCGCCGGCCGAGGGCGCGGGCCTCGTCCTCCGGGAGCGTGATGTCGACCTGGCCGACGCCCTCGCCCTCGCCTTCGGAGCCGGGAGCGAGCAGGGTCGGCTCCTCGAAGCCGGCCAGCTCGGCCGCCCACACCCGGGCGGTCTCCTCCTGGTCCTGGCGGGCGCGCCAGGACAGGAACTCGCCGAAGTCGCGGGTCGCGGGCAGCCCGGCCGCGTCGCCGCGGGACGCGTAGAGCAGCAGCAGGTCCTGCATCAGCAGGGGCATGGACCAGCCGTCGATGAGCACGTGGTGGGCGGTCATCACGAGCTCGGCGCGGCCGTGCTCGAGGACGACGAGCGCCACGCGGATCAGCGGCGGGGTGGCCACGTCGAAGTGGGCGCCCCGGTCCTCGGCGAGGAACGCCTCGAACCGCTCGGTCCGTTCGGCCTCGTCGAGGGCGGTCAGGTCGAGGTACTGCCACGGCAGCGACACCGTCTCCGGCACCACCTGCACCACGTCGCCGTCCGCCCGGTTGACGAACGCCGCGCGGAGGCTGGGGTGGCGCGCCAGCAGGGCCTGTGCGGCCCGGTGCATCCGCTCCGGGTCGACGTCGCCGGACAGGTGGAACACCAGCTGCATGTGGTAGGCGTCGAACTCGGCGCCGGCCAGCATCGTGTGGAACAGCATCCCGGACTGCACCGGGGTCGTCGGCCAGATCCGGCACAGCTTGCCGAACCGCCCCTCCCAGGTGTCGATCTCCTGCTGGCCCACCTCGACCAGGGGCGCGTCGCTCGGGGTCAGGCCGCCCGCCTCGGGAGTCGCGGCGTGCCGCGCCAGGGCGGTCAGCGCCTCGACCCACAGGCCGGCCAGCTCGGTGACCTCGTCTCGGGTGAGCACGCCGGTCGGGAAGCCGAAGTAGGCGGTCAGCTCGTCACCTGCGGCCACGGCGTTGATCTCCAGCGCCGACAGCACGGGCATGTCCGCGTCGGGCGCGGCGATCAGGTCCTGGTGCGTGGTGTCCGGCGCCCAGCCGAGGCCGCGCAGCTCCTCGGGGATGTCCGCGCTGGACGCCCGGCCCAGGTAGTTGAAGCCGATCCGCGGCTCCCGCCGGCCGGCGAGCGCGGCGGCGGTCTCCGGGTTGAGGTGGCGCAGCAGGCCGTAGCCCATGCCGTTGTCCGGCACGGCGCGCAGCTGTTCCTTGACGGCCTTGACCGCCCGGCCGGCGGCGGGGCCGCCGGCGAAGGCGTCGGCGACGTCGATGCCCGCCAGGTCCAGCTTCACCGGGTACATCGCGGTGAACCAGCCGATCGTGCCGGACAGGTCGGCGCCGGGCACGAGGTGGTCCTCGCGGCCGTGGCCCTCGAGCCGGACCAGCGTCGAGTCCCCGGACACGCCGCGCGTGCGGCGCCACTGCGCCAGCGCCAGCGCCAGGCCGGTCAGCAGCCCGTCGTCGACACCGCCGCGGAACACCGCGGGCACCGTGTCGAGCAGGGTCGCGGTGACGTCGGCCGGCACCTGGATGCGTACGGTGTCCACGGTGGCCGTGACATCGCGCGCCGGGTCCACGTCCCGGGCGCCCAGCACGGGCTCCTCGCCGCTGAGCATCTCCTGCCACGCGGGCAGTTCCGCCACCCGCTCCGGGGTGGCCGCCTCGTCGGCCAGGGCGTGCATCCACCGGCGCAGCGAGGTGCTCTCCGGGGCCGCTTCCGGGGCGAGGCCCCCGCGGATCCGCTTCCACGCGGCGGCCAGGTCCGGCACCAGGATGCGCCAGGACACGCCGTCGAC
This sequence comes from Streptomyces sp. NPDC031132, assembly GCF_055570595.1. Lineage (NCBI taxonomy): Bacteria > Bacillati > Actinomycetota > Actinomycetes > Kitasatosporales > Streptomycetaceae > Streptomyces > Streptomyces sp. NPDC031132. The sequence goes on along the minus strand of NZ_JBVIGX010000049.1, from coordinate 27,266 downwards.
GACGAGGTGGTGCAGCACGATCAGCAGTCGGTCCGCCTCCTCGGCGGAGGTGAGCCACACGAACTGGGCCATGACGCCCGCGTCCGGGTCGAGCCGGTCCGCGGCCGCGTCCAGCTCGGCCTGCACGTCGGCGCCGGCGTAGCGGACCTCGTGCAGCAGCGCGCCGGCGTCCACGCTGCCGACGGGCTCCATGCGCAGGCCGGGCTCCGCCCGGTCGAGGCGGGAGCGCAGCACGTCGTGCCGGTCCAGTACGGCCTGGAGCGTGGCGAGAAGACCCGTACGGTCGATGTCCTCGGGCAGGGTGAGCAGCGCGGACATGCAGAACCGGCCGGTTCCGCCGCCGAGGCCGAGCACGTGCGCGCCCGTCGGGGGCAGCGGGGCCCAGCCCACACCGCCGCCCGGCAGCTCGGCCAGGACGACCCGCTCCTCTTCCTTGCGGCCCTCGACCAGTTCCGCGAGGCGGGCGACCGTGCGCTGCTCGAAGATCTCCCGGGTGCTGACCACGACGCCGCGCGTCTTGGCGCGCGCCACGACCTGGATCGAGCGGATGCTGTCGCCGCCGCTGGTGAAGAAGTCGTCGTCGACGCCGACCTGCTCGGTGCCGAGCACGTCCGCGTACACCTCGGCCAGGACCCGCTCGGCCTCGCTGCGCGGCGCCCGGTACTCGGTGCGGGCGAACTCCGGCTCGGGCAGGGCGGCCCGGTCCAGCTTTCCGTTCGCGTTCAGCGGCAGCCGGTCCAGCACCACGATCAGCGCGGGCACCATGTAGTCCGGCAGCCGCTTGGCCACGAACCGCTGCAGGTCCGCCGGGGAGGGACCGGCGTCCGGGGCGGCTTCGCCGTCGGCGGCGCCGGCCGGCGCCACGTAGCCGACGAGCCGCGCGGTGCCGGTGTGGTCCTCGCGGACCGTGACCACGGCCCGGCCGACCGCCGGGTGCTGGGCGAGGGCCGCCTCGATCTCGGTCGGCTCGACACGGATGCCGTTGACCTTCACCTGGTTGTCGGCGCGGCCCGCGTACTTCAGCCGGCCGTTCTCGTCCCACTGGGCCAGGTCACCGGTGCGGTACATGCGCGCGCCGGCGGGACCGAAGGGGGAGGCGACGAACCGCTCCGCGGTGATGGCGCCGTTGCCGTGGTAGCCGCGGGCGATCAGACCGCCGACGTACAGCTCGCCGATCACACCGGGCGCGACCGGGGTGAGCTCCGGCCCCAGCACGTAGGTGCGCATGTTGGCCAGGGGCGCTCCGACCGGTACCGCACCGGTCTCGGCCGACTCGTCCGGGACCGTGTGCGTGGCGGCGTAGAAGCTTTCCGTCTGGCCGTAGGCGTTGACGACACGGACGTCGGGCAGGGCGCGGCGCACCTTGCGGACCAGGTCGGCCGAGAGGGCCTCGCCGGCGAAGATGACGGTGTCCACGTCGAGTTCGAGGCTGCCGGGGGCATCCGTGATCTGGTCGAGCAGCGCGGAGAACACCGCGGGCACGGCGCTGATGGTGGTGCCGGACCAGCTGCCGCGCTCGCCGAGTTCGAGCACGTCGCGGACGACCTCGACGCTCGCGCCGGCGGTCAGCGCGGTGAAGATCTCGAACACGGAGACGTCGAAGTTCACCGAGGTCGCGGCGAGCATCCGGGAGCCGGCCTCGACCTGCACGGTCCGGCGCAGGTCCTGCACGCCGTTGACCACGCTGCCGTGGGTGATGGCGACGCCCTTGGGCGTCCCGGTCGACCCCGACGTGAACATCACGTAGGCCAGGTTGTCCCGCCCGATGCGGACGTCCGGGGCCGGGGCGGCCCGGCCCTCGAGGCTCAGGTCGTTGAGGTGGAGCACCGGCTGCCGGCACTTGGACACGGTCGGCGCCGTCTGGTAATCGGTCAGCACCAGTGCGGGGTCGGCCGTGTCGAGCAGGAGGTCGACCCGTGCGGCCGGGTAGTTGGGGTCGATCGGCAGGTACGCGCCGCCCGCCTTGAGCACGGCGAGGAGCGCGACCACCAGGTCCGCGGACCGCGGCAGTGCCACGGCGACCAGGACGTCCGGCCCGACACCGCGGTCCCGCAGGACCGCGGCCAGCCGGTTGGCGCGGGCGTCGAGCTCCCGGTACGACAGCGTGGTCCGTCCGGACACCACCGCGGTCGCGTCCGGCGTCTGCGCCGCCTGGGCGGCGACGAGCTCGGGCACCGTCGTGCCGCGCACCGCTGCCGTCGTCTCGTTCAGCTTGGTCAGCCAGGTGCGTTCGGCGTCGGTGAGCACGTCCACGCCGCCGAGCCGCGTCCCGGAGTCGGCGACCACCTGGCGCAGCACGCGCACGTAGCGGTCGACGAGGCTCTCGGCCGTGGCGTGGTCGAACAGCTCGGTCGCGTACTCGAGGCGCCCGTACGCGCCGCCGGCCGGGGCCGGGACGATGTTGAAGAACAGGTCGAACTTCGCGGTGCCGGTGCCTGCCGGGACGGGGGTGATGCGCAGACCCGGGATCTCGATCTGCGACCACTCGAACTGCCAGGCCAGCATGACCTGGAAGAGCGGCTGGTAGGCGGTGGTGCGGTCCGGGCTCAGCAGCTCCACCAGGCGTTCGAACGGAACGTCCTGGTTGTCGTACGCGGCGAGGGCCCGGTCGCGGACCTGGTCCAGCAGGTCGCCGAACGAGGGGTTCTGCGACAGGTCGACGCGCAGCACCCAGGTGTTGGCGAAGAAGCCGATCAGGTCGTCGAGCTGCTCGTCGGCGCGCCCCTCGATCGGGCTGCCGATGGTCAGGTCGTTGCCGGCGCCGAGGTGGTGCAGGAGCACCGCGAGCACGGTCTGGGCGACCATGGGCGCGGTGGCGCCGTGCGCCCCGGCGAGCTTCCCGACTCCGGCGAGGAGTTCCGGTTCCAGCTCGAAGTCGACGTGGCCGCCGCGGTGGTCGGCCGCCGTCGGCCGCGGCCGGTCCAGCGGGAGCTGGACCGGCTGCGGCACCCCGGCGAGTTCTCCTCGCCAGTAGTCCAGCTGCGCCGCGGCGACGCTGTCGGGGTCCTCCTCGTCGCCGAGGACCTCGCGCTGCCACAGCGTGTAGTCCTTGTACTGGATCGGAAGAGGGGTCCACTGCGGCGCACCGCCCTGCTGTCGGGCGGAGTACGCCGACAGCAGGTCCCGCATGAAGGGCGCCATCGACGCCCCGTCCGCGGCGATGTGGTGGATCACGAAGACCACCACGTGCTCCTGCGGGGAGATCCGCAGCACGGTCGTCCGCAGGGGGAGTTCCGTGTCGAGGTCGAAGCCTTCGCACGCGGCCTGCGCGGCCGCGGCCTCCACCGCGTCCGCGGCCACGTCGACCACCCGGAACTGGAGGGGGGCCTCCTGCGCGGGCACGATCCGCTGCTCCGGAGTGCCGTCGGCGTTCTCGGCGATCAGGGTGCGCAGACTCTCGTGCCGGGTGACGACGTCCGTCACCGCCGCGGCCAGGGCCGCCGTGTCCAGCGGCCCGTCCAGGCGCAGCACGAACGGGATGTTGTAGGTCGCGGACGGGCCTTCCAGACGGTGGAGGAACCACAGCCGACGCTGTGCGAAGGACAACGGGATCATCGACGTACTCCTACACGTTCATCGGGCGAAGCTGGGGGCGGTTCGACGTGCCCGTCTTCTCGAGCCGGGCCGCCAGCTGGGCGACGGTCGGACTGCGGAAGACGGTGGTGACCTTCACGTCGACCTTGAGCTCGTTGCGGATGCGGCCGGTCAGCCGGGTGGCGAGCAGCGAGTGGCCGCCGTGGTCGAAGAAGTCGGCGTCGATGCCGATCTCGTCCAGACCCAGCAGTTCGGAGAACAGCCGGCAGAGGACTTCCTCGTTGTGGTTGCGGGGCCCCCGTCCGGTCACGGCTGCTTCCGTGTGGTCCGGTGCGGGCAGCGCCTTGCGGTCGAGCTTCCCGCTCGGGGTGGTGGGGAAGGCCGCGAGCGGCACGATCGCCGAGGGGACCATGTACTCCGGCAGGTTCTCCCGGGCCAGGTCCGTCAGGGCCGTGAGGTCCAGCTGGGCCTCCGCCTTGCCGGTCACCACGTACGCGACGAGCCGCTGGTCACCGGGGCGGTCCTCGCGGACCAGGGCCACCGCGCCGTCGACGTCCGGGTGCTTGGCCAGCGCCGTCTCGATCTCGCCGAGCTCGATGCGGAAGCCGCGCAGCTTGACCTGGAAGTCGGATCGGCCGATGTACTCGACCTGGCCGTCCTGGTTCCACCGCACGACGTCGCCGGTGCGGTACATCCGGGTTCCGGGCTCGCCGAACGGGCAGGCCACGAACCGGTTCGCGGTCAGGTCCGTCTGTCCCAGGTAGCCGCGGGCGAGCCCGGTGCCGGCCAGGTACAGCTCGCCGGTGACGCCCGGCGCGACCGGGCGCAGCGCCTCGTCCAGCACGTACACCTGGGTGTTCCACACGGGGGCGCCGATCGGGACCCGGTCGGCACCCGGCACGTGCTGGTACGCCGTGACCTCGACGGACGCCTCGGTGGGCCCGTAGAGGTTGTGCACACCGCAGCCCGGCAGCACGTCGACGACGCGGTTGGCCAGCGCGGGCGGGAACGCCTCGCCGGCGACCTCGATCCAGCGCAGGCTGGTGCACTCCTTGGCCGAGGGCTCGTTGACGAAGGCCTCCAGCAGGGAGGGCACGAAGTCCGCTCCGGTGACCCGCTCCCGCTGGATCAGGTCGGCGAGGTAGGCCGGGTCCCGGCGCCCGTCGGGACGCGCGATCACGACCGCGGCGCCGACCTGGAGCGGCGCGAAGATCTCCGGCACCGAGACGTCGAAGCTGGCCGTCGTGCTGAGCAGCACCCGGTCCTCGACGCCGACCTCGAAGTGCGCCAGACCCCACTTGAGCCGGTTCAGGATCGCCCGGTGCGCCACCTGCACGCCCTTGGGGCGGCCGGTGGAGCCGGAGGTGAAGATGACGTACGCGGCGTTGTCCGGCGACAGTGCGCGCTCCGGGTTCGTCTCCGGGTACGCGGAGGCGTCCGGAAGGTCTGCGTCGAGGACCAGCAGCGGCTTCGCGCTGTCCAGCACGCGCCGGACCCGGTCCTCGGGCAGCTCGGTGTCGATCGGCAGGTAGGCCGCACCGGCCTTCGCCACCGCGTAGATCGCCACCATCAGGTCCACCGAGCGGGGGATCTTCACGGCGACCAGCCGCTCGGCGCCGGCACCCTGCTCGACCAGCCAGTGCGCCAGCCGGTTCGCTCGCCGGTTGAACTCGCCGTAGGTCAGCGTCTCGTGCTCGCCGATCAGCGCCACACCGTCAGGGGTGCGCTCCACCTGAGCCTCGAACGCGCCCGGCAGAGTGTCCGCCGCCACCGGATGTGCCGTGTCATTGATCCCCTTGACCAGCCAGTCGCGCTCCTGCGCCGACAGCACCTCCATGGCACCGACCGGCTTCTTCGGGTCCTCGAGCACCTGCTCCAGCACCCGGACGAGCCGGGCGGCGATCTCCTCGGCCGCGTCGCGCTCGAAGAGGTTGGTCTGGTAGTCGAGGGAGAGCCGCAGGTACGGGTCGGAGGAGTTGAGGGTGAGCGGGTAGTGCGAGCCGGCGAACGGCCGGATCGCGTCGATCGTGAAGCCTGCCGAGTCGTTCGCCTCGACGATGCCCTCGCGGTCGATTGGGTAGTTCTCGAACACGACGATCGTGTCGAAGAGGGCGGGCAGTCCGACGCCGCGCTGGATGTCGGCCAGGCCGTAGTAGTGGTGGTCGAGCAGCGAGATCTGCCGGTCCTGCAGATCGGCGATGACCTCGCCCACCGTCTGGTCCGGCCGGCAGCGCACCCTGGTCGGCAGGGTGTTGATGAACAGGCCGACCATCTCGTCCGAACCGACCAGGTCCGCCGGGCGACCGTTGACGGCCGCGCCGAAGACGACGTCGTGCTGGCCGGTCAGCTTCGAGAGCAGGACCGCCCACGCGCCCTGGAGCAGCGTGTTCAGCGTGACGCCGAGCTCCGCGGCGCGCCGGGCGAGTTCCCGGCCCTTGTCGATCGACAGCGGGACCTCGACGCGGCCGAGGCGGGAGGCCTCGCCCTTCTCGGGAAGGTCCGCGGCCAGGAGGGTCGGCTGCTCGAACTCGGCGAGCTCGTCCTTCCACCGGGCGGCCGATGCGTCCCGGTCCTGCTTGGACAGCCAGCCCAGGTAGTCGCCGTAGCTCCGGACCGGGGCGAGCTCCTCGGTGCCGCCGTACAGCCGGACCAGGTCCTTGATCACCAGCGGCGACGACCACCCGTCGAACAGGGTGTGGTGCGCCGTGATGATGAGCTTGGCCTTCTGCGGCCCGCAGGTGAGCAGGGCCAGGCGGATCAGCGGCGGCCGGGTCGGGTCGAGCTGGTCGGCCCGGTCGTCGGCGAGGGCCTTGTCGACCGCCGTTTCCTGTGCGGCCTCGTCGAGACCGGTCAGGTCGATGTGCCGCCAGGGGATGGCGACGTGCTCCGCCACGACCTGGACCGGATCGCCGTCGGCTCCGGCCACGAACGCGGAGCGCAGGTTCGGGTACCGCGCGAGGAGCGCCTGCCCGGCCGCCTGCATGCGCGCCGGGTCCACGTGCCCGGTCAGGTGCAGCAGGAACTGCATGTGGTAGACGTCGAAGGTGCCGTCGGCGAGCGCGGCCTGGAACTGGATGCCGGACTGGCCCGGACCCTGCGGCCACACCTGGACGAGCCGGCCGTAGCGCTCCTCCCACTCGTCGATCTCGTGCTGCTTCACCGAGACCAGCGGGGCGTCCGAGGGCGTGAGCCCGCCGATCTGCGGGCGTGCGGCGTGCGCGGCCATGCCGTGCAGCACCTCGACCCACAGCTCGGCCAGTTCGGCGGTCCGCTCGCGGGACAGCACCCCGGTGGGGAACATGAAGACGGCCTGGAGCCGGGCGCCGTCGGCGGTGTCCGTGACGACCGAGTTGACCTCGAGCGCGGACAGCGCGGGCAGGTCCGGGTCGGGCATCGGGATCAGCTGGGCGGACCAGTCCGCCGGCACCCATCCCTCGGCGCGCAGGTGCTCGGGCACGTCGGCGTCGGAGATCCGGCCGAGGTAGTTGAAGCCGATCTGCGGCGCCGCGTAGTCCTCGAGCTGCGGGGCGGTCTCCGGGTTCAGCCAGCGCAGGAGGCCGTAGCCCAGTCCCTTGTCCGGGACACCGCGCAGCTGCTCCTTGACCAGCTTGATGGCCTTGCCGGCGGCGGAGCCGCCCGCGAGCACGTCGGCCAGGTCCACGCCCTGCACGTCGACCCGGGCCGGGTACATGCTGGTGAACCATCCGACGGTGCGGGAGAGGTCCGCCCCCGGGACGACTTCCTCCTCGCGGCCGTGTCCTTCCAGGCGGACCAGGGTCGAACGGTCGTCGCCGCGCCAGCGGTTCACCGCGAGGGCGAGTGCGGCGAGCAGCACGTCGGTGCCGGTGCCCTTGAACGCGGCGGGAAGCTTGGTCAGCACCGCCTCGGTGACCTCGGCGGGCAGCTGCACGCGCACGGTGTCGAGGGTGGACATGACGTCCACGGCGGGGTCGAACGCCCGCTCGCCCAGCGGGAGGTTGGGCGACTCGAGCATGTCGCGCCAGTAGTCCAGCTCCTCTTCCCGCTCGGGGGAGAGGGCCTCGGACTCCAGCGCCGCCGCCCAGCGGCGGGCGGAGGTGCCGACCTCGGGAAGCTCGGGCGCCTTGCCCGACTTGACCTGCTGCCAGGCCTCGGCGAAGTCCGACATGAGGATGCGCCAGGAGACGCCGTCCACCACCAGGTGGTGCAGCACCACGAGCAGCCTGCCCGCACCCGAGTCCGCGGTGAACCAGACGAAGTCGGCCATGGTGCCGGCTTCCGGGTCGAGCCGGCCGGCCGCGGCGTCCACCGCCGCCTTCGCCGCCTCGAGCGCGGCGGGGTCGTCCCAGCCGCCGGCGACGGGCACGCGGCGGATCAGGTCCGCCGCCCGCACGGCGCCCTGCGGACGGACGACGAGAGTGGGCTCGCCGCCGCGTACCAGCTGCGCGCGCAGGAGGTCGTGCCGGTCGAGCACGGCGTCCAGCGTCGCGGCCAGTCCGCTCTCGTCGATGCCCGTGGGCAGCTCGAGCACGATCGACATGGCGAAGCGGTCGATCCCGCCGCCGTGCTCGAACACGTGCTGCGCCACCGGCTGCAGCGCCAGCTCGCCGACGCCGCCGCCGTCGAGCTCCGCGAGCACCGGCACCCGGTCCTTGCGGTCGGAGGCCACCTCGGCCAGCCGCTCCGCGGTGCGGCACTCGAAGATCTCCCGCGTGGTCAGCTCCAGGCCCCGGGCCCGGGCGCGGGCCACGACCTGGATCGAGCGCAGGCTGTCGCCGCCCACGGCGAAGAAGTCGTCGTCGATGCCGACGCGGTCCACGCCGAGCACGTCCGCGTACGCCGCGGTGATGATCTTCTCGGCCTCGGTGCGCGGCTCCCGGTAGGCCTCGCCCAGGAACTCCGGCTCGGGCAGCGCCGAGCGGTCCAGCTTGCCGGTCGGGCCGAGCGGCAGCTGGCTGACGGCCACGAAGGCCGACGGCACCATGTAGTCGGGCAGCCGGGCCGCGACGAACTTGCGCAGCTCGGCGGCCGAGGCTCCGGCCTGCACGTCCACGTCGCCGATACCGCCGGCGCCGTCGTCGCCGACGGCCCCCTCGCCGGTGTGCACGACGTAGGCGACGAGCCGCCGTCCGTCCGATCCCACCTCGCGGCTGATCACCACGGCCTCGCTGATGCCGGGGTGCTGCGTGATCGCCGCTTCCACCTCGGCGGTCTCGATGCGGAAGCCGCGCACCTTGACCTGGCCGTCACCGCGGCCGACGCACTCCAGCTCGCCGCGGGCGTTCCAGCGGGCCAGGTCGCCCGTACGGTACATCCGCTCGCCGGCGGCGAACGGGTTCGCCACGTAGCGCTCGGCGGTCAGGCCCGGGCGGTCGTGGTAGCCGCGGCCGAGGCAGGTGCCGACCACGTACAGCTCACCGATCACGCCCTGCGGTACCGGGGCGAGGCCCGGGCCCAGCACGTAGGCGCGCATGTTGCCCAGCGGGGTGCCGATGGGCGCGACGTCGCTCTCCGCCCACTCCTCGCTCGCCGCGAGGGAGAAGGTGGTGGCGTAGAAGCTCTCGCTCTGCCCGTAGGAGTTCACGATCTGCACGTCGGGCAGGGCCTCGCGGACCTGGCGCACCAGTCGGGCCGGGAGCACGTCGCCCGCGAAGACGACCGTGCGCACGTCGGTCGCCTTGTCCAGCTGACCCACGAGTTCGCCGAGCACCGAGGGGACACCGCTGATGACGTGGCCGTCCCAGCCGTCGCGCTCGGCGAGCGCCAGCGCGTTCGGCACGATCTCGGCGGTGCCGCCGGTGGACAGGGTGGTCAGCAGCTCGAAGACCGAGACGTCGAAGTTCACCGAGGTGCCGGCGAGCATCTTCCAGCCGGTCGGCGCGTCGATGACGCGCACCAGCTCCTGCACGCCGTTGACGACGCTGCGGTGGGTGATCGCCGCGCCCTTCGGCTTGCCCGTGGAGCCGGAGGTGTACATCACGTACGCCAGGTTGTCGGGGCTCAGCGGCGAGGTGCGGCCGGTGTTGTCGAGCGCGCCCTCGGGCGCGTCCCATGCGGCGCGGAGGTCGAGGTTGATGCTCGACATGTCGTTCTGCGGCAGGTCCTGCCCCGTCGCGGTGTCGGTGACCACGAAACGCGGGCGGGCCTCGGACAGCACGGTCTCCGCGCGTCCGGCGAGGTACTGCGGGTCCATCGGCACGTAGCCGGCACCGGACTTGAGGATGCCGAGCAGGCCGACGACCAGGTCTTCGGTGCGCGGCAGCGCCAGGACCACCAGGTCCTCCGGACCGGCACCGCGCCGGACCAGCTCCCACGCGACGGCGTTCGCCCGGTCGTCGAGCTCCCGGTAGGTCAGCGTCCGGTCGTCGCACACGATCGCCGGGGCGTCCGGCGTCCTGGCCGCCTGGCCCTCGAACAGCTCCGGGACCGTCAGCTCGGACGCCGCCGTGGCGTCGTCGTGGTCGTTGAACTCGACGAGCAGAAGGTCCCGCTCGGCCGCGTCGAGCACGTCGATGCCGCCGATGGCGCGCTCCGCGTCGGCCACGAGCCGGCCCAGCACGCGCACGAAGCGGTCCCCGAGGAGCTCGACCGTCGCCCGCTCGAACAGGTCGGTGGCGTACTCCAGGCGGACGCCGGCCCCGCCGGCGCCGTCCGGGATCATGTTGAAGAACAGGTCGAACTTGGCCGTTCCGGTCTCGAGCGTCTCGGACTCGACACCGAGGCCGGCGAACTCCAGGTCCCCCAGCGGCTCCTGCCAGGCGAGCATCACCTGGAAGAACGGGTGGTAGGCCGTGGAGCGGTCCGGGTTGAGCAGCTCCACCAGGCGCTCGAACGGCATGTCCTGGTTGTCGTACGCGGCCAGGGCCCGGTCGCGCACCCGCTGGAGCAGCTCGAGGAAGGTCGGGTTCCCGGAGAGGTCGACGCGCAGCACCCATGTGTTGACGAAGAAGCCGACGAGGTCGCGCAGCTCCTCGTCGGTGCGGCCGGCGATCGGCGCGCCGAGGGGCACGTCGTCACCGCAGCCGAGGTGGTGCAGCAGCACCGCCAGCGCCGACTGCATGACCATGGACACCGTGGTGTCCTGTTCCGCGGCCACCTTCTCCACGGCGCGGAGCAGGTCGGCCTCGATCGGGAACTTGACCAGGTCGCCGCGGGGGCTCGTCATCTTGGGGCGCGGGCGGTCCGTCGGCAGGGCCAGCGGCTGCGCCATGTCGGCCAGGGCCCCGCGCCAGTACTCCAGCTGCCGGGCCGCCAGGCTGTCCGGGTCGGACTCGTCACCGAGCATGTCCTGCTGCCACAGCGTGTAGTCCGCGTACTGCACCGGGAGCGGCTCCCACACGGGGGCGTCGCCCTCCTTGCGGGCCGAGTACGCCGTGGTGAGGTCGCGGAGCAGCGGCCCGAGGGACTCCCCGTCCAGGGCGATGTGGTGCACCACGAGGACCAGGGTGTGGTCGAGCGCGCCGGTCCGCACCAGCGTGGCGCGGATCGGCACGTCGGTGGCCAGGTCGAAGGTTTCGACGGCAGCCGCGTCGACGGCAGCCGCCCGCTCCTCCTCCGCGACCTCGACGAGCGGCAGTTCGAAGGGCTTGTGGCCGGACGCCAGCACCTCCTGGTGCGGGATGCCGTCGTCGCCCTCGACGATCACCGTACGGAGGACTTCGTGCCGGTCGATGACGTCGCGGAGCGCCGTCTCCAGCGCACCCACGTTCAGCTCACCGGTCAGCCGCAGGGCGAAAGCGCCGTTGTAGGTCGGCGAAGGGCCTTCGAACCGGTCCACGAACCACAGCCGACGCTGCGCGAACGACAACGGGATCATTGTTTCTCCAAATCGGCGGAACCAGGGAGCAAGTCGTCACTCAGCTCTGGTCGAGCAGGGTCAAAAGTTCGTCGTTGTAGAAGTCGTCGATGGAGCACGCCCCCGACAGCGTCGAGAAGTACCGGTCGATGTGCTCCTGGTGGCCGACCAGCTTGCGCAGCATGTCGACCCGGCCCTCGGGCTTGAGCTCGGCGACGTTGAGCGCGCCCTGGTAGTGGTTGAGGGCCTCGTTGCTCAGCTCGTTCTCGTAGCGCCGCAGCGCCGACTTGAGCTTGGCGTCGTCGTGCAGGCCGTCCCCGATGAAGTCGGTGAGGTTCTGGGCCTGGACGAAGGCCTCGGTGATGCCGCGGGCGGTGATGGAGTCCTTGTGGTTCACCGCGTCGCCGACCAGCGCCCACCCGGGCCCGTAGGCCTTGCGGAAGTAGTTGTCCTGGTGGCCCGTGCCGTACAGCTGCTCCACGCGCTCGCCCGACTGCATGCGCTCCCACAGCTCGGGCGCCGTCGTGCGGAAGGCGTCGAGGTAGGCGGGTTCGACCGCCTTGCGGACCGCGCCGAAGTCCGCCTGCGGGAAGTAGGCCATGAGGAGCGTGAGGTCGTTGTTGGTCGGCAGCACGCCGATCCAGCGGCCCGGCTGCTCGTACAGCTCGAAGTCCGAGGGGACCCCGGCCCAGTAGCTGTAGTAGGTGCAGGTCAGCCGCGGGTGCTCGATGACGTTCTCCGCGCCGACCTTGCGGGCCACCAGCGAGCGCATGCCGTCCGCGCCGACGACCAGGCGGGCCCGCTCCGTCGCCTCGGCGCCGCCGGGCGTGGTGTACCGCACGCCGACGACCCGGCCGTCCTCGAACAGCAGGTCGTTGACGGCGCAGCCTTCCTGGAACTCGACGCCGGCCTCGACGGCGCCCTCCGCCAGGATCGGGTCGAGCACGAAGCGCCGCGGGGCGTACGTCTCCGTCAGGCCGTCCATCGGCAGGGAGAAGCCCTCGATGCGGACACCGGGGCCCTCGTAGACCTGCTTGGTGATCGGCCGGCAGCCCGCGTCACGGAGCTTGTCGAGCAGTCCCCACCGGTTCATCAGCGCCACGCCCTGCATGTGCAGGTAGTGCGAGGACAGCGTGTCCTGAGGGAATCGCGCTTTCTCCAGGAGCAGCACTCGATAACCCTGCTGCGCGAATAGCATGGCCGTCGGCGAGCCCGCACAACGGGCACCGATGACAATCACGTCGTACATGGCGCCTCCGCCTCTCTTACCAGGTAGTTTTTGGCCCAACGCGGCAGCAACCGGAAATCCCTTGTGATTGAGCGCGCTATCGGCGCAGCGGACCGAATAACCGCTGCCGAGCATGAATGCGATGCTAGCCGATATGAACTAGCGGGATAATAGAACCAGTGCGGGGAACACATGCCGACGCCGTGGGGGGGGGTGGGGGGGGGGGGGGGGGGGGGGGGGAGGAGAAGGGGGGGGGGGGGGGGGGGGGGGGGGGGGGGGGGGGT
>NZ_JBVIGX010000049.1:0-14436 GCF_055570595.1 Streptomyces sp. NPDC031132 | reverse complement strand
GCCCCCCACACCGCCCCCCACGATACCCCCCCCCCCTCCCCCCCCCCCCCCCCCCCCCCCCCCCCCCCCCCCCCCCCCCCCCCCCCCCAGGGCATCGACCACGCCTGGTGCTACCGGGTCGGTGCGCCCAGCGATTCGATGTACGCAGAGATCGACGCCACCGTCGAGTTGAGGAACATCTGGTCCATCGGGACCTCGACGCCCAACTCGTCCATGAAAGCACCCTGAATCTTGACCATGATCAAAGACTGGCCGCCCAGGGCGAAGAAATCGTCGTCCACCGATATGTCGTCCTGCTGGAGTTCCCGGCACCAAATGGCGCGCACGCTGTCGGCGATCATCACAGCCCTCTCGGTTGTCATCAAAAGTCCGCCGACTACGCGGCAATGCCGCTGTCGGCGAACTGCTTCCGGTATGCATCGACCAGCGCGACGCGGTCGACTTTCCCGTGCGGGCTGAGCGGAAGCAGCGGGACGTTCACGAATTTGGCCGGCACCATGTTCCGCGGCAGCGTCTCCAGGAGGCCGGTGCGCAGGTCGTCGTCGGCGAGGTCGTCCGCCGCCGGCACGATGAACGCCATCAGCTCGGCGTCGCCGGCGTCGGTGTACGTGATGGCCACGGCGGCCTCACGGACCCCGGCCAGCCGGGCGAGCGCGCGCTCGATGTCGGTGGGGTCGATGCGCATGCCGCGCACCTTCACCTGGGCGTCGATGCGGCCGAGGACGATGAGCTCGCCGGCCTCGTTCACGTGGCCGCGGTCGCCCGTGCGGTAGACGCGGAGCGGCTCTCCGTCGACCTCGATCGTCGTGAACTTCGCGTTCTCGGGACCGTTGTTGAGGTAGCCCGCGCCGACGCTGGCCCCGGCGATGCAGATCTCGCCCTGCTCCCCCGGCGCGACACCGCGCAGGTCCCCGTCGACGAGGTGGATGTCGGTGTTGTAGGCCGGCTTGCCGACCGGCGGGACGTCGTGCTCGCCGGGCCGGTAGTCGGCCAGGTCGTACGAGGTCGCGACGTCCGTGCACTCGGCGACGCCGTACTGGTGCAGGAGGGTGCAGGTGTTGCCCTCGCGCCGCGCCCAGTCCGTGAGCCGCTCGACCTTCAGGGCCTCGCCGCCGAAGAGCACGTAGTCGAGCCGGCTGAGGACGTCGCCGCCGCGTGCGGTCTCCCAGTCCACCAGCAGGTACAGCGTGCTGGAGGCGCAGTGGACCACGCGGACGTCGCGCTCGCGGAGCAGGCGGTAGGCCATCATGGCGTCGAAGTTGCGGGTCGCCATCAGGTTCTGGGTGGCGCCGACGAACAGCGGCGTCATCAGGCTGCGCTGGGAGAGGTCGAACCCGAAGGCGCTGACGACCAGGTGGTTCGACCCGCTGTGCAGGCCGTACTCGAGCTTCAGCCAGTTCATCAGGTTGAACCAGCCCTCGTGCCGCACCGCGGTCAGCTTGGGCGTACCGGTCGAGCCGGACGTGAAGACCGCGTAGCAGATGTCGTCGCCCGTGACGGTGACCTCGGGGGCGGTCGCCGGGAGGGCCGCCAGGCCGTCGGCGAGCTGCTCGAGGTCGATGACGTCGACGTCCGCCGACTCGACCATGCCGGCCGTGGCCGGGGAGGCGACGATCAGGGCGAGGTCGGGCACCTGGCCCAGCAGCAGCTGGAGCCGCGCCGCCGGGTAGGCCGGGTCGAACGGCACGTAGGCCGCGCCCGCCTTCAGGGTGCCGAGGATGGCGACCAGCATGTCGATCGAGTAGTCGAGACAGACACCGACCTTCGCACCCCGGCCGTGTCCGCGCTCGACGAGGAAGCGGGCGAAACGATTCGCCTTCACGTCCAGCTCGGCGTACGTCAGCTCCTGGCCGGCCCAGAAGACGGCGACGGCGTCGGGCGCCGCCGCCACGTTCGCCTCGAACTGCTTGTGGACGACGGGCGCCGAGGGCAGGGCGACCCGCTTTCCCTGAAGGATCATCAACTGACTCCGATGTGAGAGGTGTCCGGTCGGACGAGCCGCCGGCGCACCCCCGGGAACGGGGGGGCGGCCGGCACAGTGGGCGATGCGCCTCTAGGGGGTGTCGTCAAAGTAGCGTCGTCCGCCCGTGAGGGCGGGGCCGGTGGGGTCTGGTGCGTGTGATCGCAAGGCGGAGGAGGGAGGCGACGCTCGCGTCGTCGACCGACGACAACGCGGCGAGCGCGCGTGCCGGGCCCCACCGGCCAGACGAGACTTTGACGACACCCCCTAGGCGGTCCGGCGATCGGCGGTTTCGAGCAACTGGGCCACCCACTTGTCGACGGGCAGGCCGTGCGCGGCAGCCGTCTTCGAGTAGTACTCCAGCTGGCCGGCGGACAGCTCTATGGTGAGCGTGGTGCGCTTCTGCTGGCGCCTTTCGGCGGCCGCCGAGTCGGCCAGCCGGGGTACCTCTTGCTTCTCGTCGCCGCTGCCCGCGGGGACCTCGGTCGTGTCGCTCTGCACGGCCAGGCTGGCGCGCACCGACCTGCGGAGTTCGTTGCGCGACCACTTCTGCTGTTCGGCCTTGCGCAGCCAGTAGTCCTGCTCCGGCGGCGACAGGCGGGCCACCTCGGCGTGGTGGGCGAAGCTGAGGCTGTCCCGCCTGCGGTGGTGCTCGAACCGCCGGCCCACCCAGGCGTAGTTGCGCAGGGTCTGGTAGTCGAGCCCCGTGCGCTCGATCGCCTCCTTGTACCGCCGCCACCCGTAGGTGGCCTCCCCGTAGCTCATCCAGTCGGCGAGCCACCACGCGGAGGAGTTCACGAGCTCGCGCAGGTTGGTCCCGATCTGCTCCCAGGACCGCTCCGACAGGTTCTCCGGGAAGACCATCCCCGACTTCTGCACCTTGGCCTGCGACCCCACGAACGACAGGACCGCGTCGCGTTGCGCGGGCTCACCGCTGTTGCCCCCCGGCCCCGCCTTGTATCTGCTGGCGGTCCTCACAGCGCCGCTCACAACCTTCATCTCCCCACTCAGAGTGTTTGCCTGGGCGTGCACCGGGTCGCTCTACCGAGCACCCGGGCGGCGGTCACCGTCGTTCCGCTGCGGCCGGCGCGCGAGCGTCCGAGCGGCGATCAGCCCGCCGCCATGGCATCGCGCAGGCTCTTGGGGCGCAGGTCGGTCCAGTTCTGCTCGACGTACTGCAGGCACTCGGACCTGGCCGCCTCACCGAAGACGACCCGCCAGCCGGCGGGCACCTCGGCGAACGCGGGCCACAGGGAGTGCTGCTCCTCGTCGTTGACGACGACGTGGAAGCGGCCGTTCTCGTCGTCGAAGGGGTTCGTGCTCAACTGGCACCGTCCTTAACTGTCATGGGGTGACTCGGAGTTGGAGATGGCCCAGGCGCCGGTTCGCCGACCGGCGTTGTCCGGTCGGCAGGACACCCGGCATCGGTGGCGACCCCGGCGTGGCCGCGTCACCGTGAGGACTCGACCGTCAGCGGTACCAGGGCGGCAGGCCGGCCGACCTCCCGGTCGTCCTCTGCACCCCACTGGGTTCACGGGAGACCGACTGCCTCACGTCCTGGGATGAGAACGTACGGCAGCCGATCGGCCCGTCCGCTGTCCGCTCCGGTTCGAGCGGTGGCGCGGGACCCCGGCCGTCGGGCCGCGGTCGTCGTACGGGCTTGGCTGCCCGCGTTGCCGGTAGCCGACTTGCCGCCACTGTATCCACGGCCCTTTTGAGACCCGGTCAAGGTCCGCTCGAGCGGCCGGGCGACGGAGGTCTGCGCGCACCTCCGGACCGGTCTTCGCCGCTCACGGTGGCGAACCGCTCGAGATCCGCACGGACCTCGCCGCAGCCGCGCGCGGGATTTCCGGCCAACCCCCGACGGGCGCCCGCTCCCTCCCCGATGTCCGGCGCCCGGTGTCCGCACCGCGGCGACCGGAGGATCGCTCGAGGGCCGCCGCACCGGCGGTGGAGCCCGGCCGGTGCCCGCGCCCCGTCGGTCTTGCAGCGCTCTATGGTCCGAGGACGCGCGGCCGATCGGAGGGAGAGAGATGGACGGCACACGACCTGCCTTGCGCCTGTTCGTCCTGCACCACGCGGGGGGCTCGCACCTGCTGTACCGCCACTGGCCCGCCGAGCTGCCGGACACGTGGGACGTGAGGCTGCTCGACGCCCCGGGCCACGGCCTGCTCCTCGACCAGCCGCAGATCGCGGACGCCGGCCGCCTCGCCGACCATCTGCTGCGCCTCATCGAGCCCGAGCTGACGGGCGGCCCCTATGCCCTCTTCGGGCACAGCATGGGCGCCCTCCTCGCGTACGAGATCACCCGGCGGGCCGTCGACCGGGGGCTGCCGCTGCCGGTGTGGATCGGTGTCTCCGCACGCACCGCACCGCAGATCGCGGGCCCGAAGAACCGGTACCACCAGCTGCCCGACGCCGAGCTGCGGACCCGTCTGAAGCTGCTCGGCGGCACGCCCGACGCGGTGTTCGACGACCCCGACCTGTGGGCCCTGTTCGAACCGGTCATCCGGGCCGACCTGTGCCTGGTGGAGACCTGGCGCCCCGCTCCCGGCACCGGTCCGCTGCCCGTGGCGCTGTCCGCCTACGCGGGCGGCGAGGACCACT
The DNA here is from genome assembly GCF_055570595.1 of Streptomyces sp. NPDC031132. NCBI lineage: Bacteria > Bacillati > Actinomycetota > Actinomycetes > Kitasatosporales > Streptomycetaceae > Streptomyces > Streptomyces sp. NPDC031132. The sequence continues at coordinate 9,869 of NZ_JBVIGX010000049.1, read as the reverse complement.
CCGCTTCACCGGCCCGGATGACCGGCTGGGAAGAGCACACCGAGCACTTCCTGGGCCTGCGCGTGTTCGACGGCGGTCACTTCTACTTCCAGGACGATCCCGGGCCGCTGCTGCGGCAGATCGAACGGGACGCGACCGCTGCGCTCGCCGCGGCGGGCGCGATGCGCTCCTCCTGAACCGCTTCGTGAACCGCCGCCGCGTGGCCGCCCGACTCCTGCAACTGACTGAGATGCCAGCGTGTGTGAGGGGATGAGATGGAGTTCCGCCTGCTCGGTCTCGTGGAAGTCCAGGACGAACGGACCGGTCTGCGCATCGTTCCCACGGGTGCCAAGCAGCGTGCGCTGCTGGGGGCACTGGTGGTGAAGGCCGGGCACAACGTCTCCGTGCAGCGCCTCATCGACGAGCTGTGGGGCGAGCACCCGCCCGCCAACGCGGCGAACGCGCTGCAGCTCCATGTGGCCCGGCTGCGCAGGCTGCTGTCCGGGGCGGAGAGCCGGAGCGTCGCACAGCACGGACAGCACGCCCAGCACGCCCAGCACGCCCAGCACGTCCAGCACCCGTGGATCGTGACGACCTCGCGCGGTTACACCCTGCAGCTCGCGCCCGTCGAAACGGACGCCGCGCGCTTCCAGCACCTGACCGACGAGGCCCGGCGGATCCTGCCCGGCGACCCGGAGCGGGCCGGTGAGCTGCTGCGCCGGGCGCTGTCGCTGTGGCGCGGCCCGGCTCTGGAGGGCAGCGTGCTCGGCGACATCTGCGCGGGCAAGGCGGCCCAGCTCGAGGAACACCGGCTGACCGCGCTGGAGATGATGTACGACGCGTATCTGCGCACCGGGCGGCACGGCGAGATCACCGGCGAGCTGGTGGAGCTCACCACCGACCACCCCGTGCGGGAGCGGTTCTACGACCTGCTGATGGTCGCCCTGTACCGCTGCGGCCGGCAGGCGGAGGCGCTCCGTGTGTACGAGCGGGCGCGCAACCGCCTGGTGCGCGAACTCGGTGTGGAGCCGGGCCCCCCCCTGCGCGGTCTGATGGAGGCGATCCTCCACCACGACCCGGCCCTCGCCGCGACGGCCGGCCCCCGCCCGGCCGGCCCGCTTCGGGCGGAGCCGGTGCGCGGGGAGCTGGACCTGACGGCCGACGACGCGGTGCTCCCCCTGTGCGAGGAGATAGCCCGTCTGCACCGCCGCATCGAGCGGCTGCAACAGGAGCAGAACCAGCTGATGTGCCGCTTCAACGAGCTGACGGCGAGCACCGCGCAGCGGGTGACCGCCGGCGCGGGGCTCGCCTAGGAGGCCTTGCCGATCGGCGCGGGGTCAGGCCGCCGTCAGCACCTCGCCGAGGGCTTCGGACAGGGCCTCCCGGAAACCGTCGAGGAACGTGTCCACCTCACGGTCCGACACGTTCAGCGGCGGGGCGAGCCGGACGACGTCCGGCATCACCGCGTTCACCAGCAGGCCCTTGTCCTGGGCCGCCTGCTGCACCTGAGCCGCGAACGCTCCGTCGAGCACGACGCCCAGCAGCAGGCCGGCGCCGCGGACCTCGCGCACCAGCGGGTGGCCGAGGGTCTCCAGGCCGCGCCGGAGCCGTTCCCCCGTCCAGGTCACGTGGTCGAGGAGGCCCGTCCGCTCGATGGTGTCCAGTACGGCGAGGGCGCCCGCGCACACCACGGGGTTCCCGCTGAAGGTGGAGCCGTGCGCGCCCGGCGTGAGCAGCTCCGCGGCCGCGCCGAAGGCGAGGGTCGCGCCGATGGGCAGACCGCCGCCCAGGCCCTTGGCGAGGGTGACGACGTCCGCCTCGACGCCTTCGGCCTCGGCCGCGAACCAGCGGCCCGTGCGCGCGATGCCGGTCTGGATCTCGTCCAGGACGAGGAGGGTGCCGGTCGCCGCGGTGATCTCGCGGGCGGCCCGCAGGTAGCCGGGCGGAGGCACGACCACGCCGTTCTCCCCCTGCAGGGGTTCCAGCATCAGCAGCGCGGTGTGCGGGGTGACGGCGGCGCGCAAGGCCTCCACGTCCCCGAACGGCACGTGGGTGACGTCGCCCGGCAGCGGAAGGAAGGGGCTCTGCTTGGCGGGCTGGCCGGTGAGGGCCAGGGCCCCCATGGTGCGGCCGTGGAAGCCGCCGACGGCCGACACCATGTGCGTGCGGCCGGTGAGCCTGCCGATCTTGAAGGCCGCCTCGTTCGCCTCGGCGCCGGAGTTGGAGAAGTAGACCCGGCCCTGGCGCCCGGCGAGCTGCAGCAGGCGCTCGGCGAGGCGCACGGTCGGTTCGGCCATGAACAGGTTCGAGACGTGCCCGAGTGAGGCGACCTGCTCGGAGACGGCCCGTACGACCGCGGGGTGCGCGTGGCCGAGCGAGTTGACCGCGATCCCGCCGACGAAGTCGAGGTACTCGTTGCCCTCCGCGTCCCAGACCCGCGTCCCCTCGCCCCGGACCAGGGGCAGCAGGGGGGTGCCGAAGTTGTCCATCATGACGCCCTGCCAGCGGCGGGTCAGCGCCGCGTTGCCCGCCCCGGTCAGGTCCGCCGTGTCCGCGCCGTTGCTCATGCCGTCGCTCCCTCGAAGCTCACGTCGTTGTTCACTGCGTACGGGCAGCCCTCATGAGACGGAGAACCGCTCATGAGGCGTACTCGCTGTTCTCGTGGACGTACTCGGCGGTGAGGTCGTTGGCCCAGATGACGGCGGAGTCCGCGCCCGCGGCGAGGTCCACCGTGATGCCGACTTCGCGGCCGGTCATGTCGACCAGCGTGCGGTCCTCGCCCACCGATCCGTTCTTGCAGACCCACACTCCGTTGATGGCGACGCCCAGCCGGTCGGGCTCGAACACGGCGGAGGTGGTGCCGATGGCGGACAGGACGCGCCCCCAGTTGGGGTCCTCGCCGTGGATGGCGCACTTGAGGAGGTTGTTGCGGGCGACGGAGCGGCCCACCTCGACGGCGTCGTCCTCGCTCGCGGCGCCCACGACCTCGATGCGGATCTCCTTGCTGGCGCCCTCGGCGTCCCCGATGAGCTGCCGGGCCAGGTCGGCGCAGACCGTGTGGACGGCCTCGGCGAACTCGGCGTACTCCGGGATGACTTCGGAAGCCCCGGAGGACAGCAGCAGCACGGTGTCGTTGGTGGACATGCAGCCGTCGGAGTCGACCCGGTCGAAGGTGGACCGGGTGGCTTCCCGCAGCGCCCGGTCCAGGGCCGCGCTGTCCAGGTCGGCGTCCGTGGTGAGGACGACGAGCATGGTGGCGAGCCCGGGGGCGAGCATTCCCGCGCCCTTGGCCATGCCGCCGACGGTCCACGCGCCGCGGGTGACGGCGGCCGTCTTGTGCACCGTGTCGGTGGTCATGACGGCGACTGCCGCGTCCTCGCCGCCGGACTCGGACAGCCGGGTGACGGCGCTCTCGACGCCGGCCAGGATCCGGTCCATGGGCAGCGGCACGCCGATGAGCCCGGTGGAACAGACCGCCACGTCCGCCGCGTCCAGGCCGAGCTGCTCGGCGGCCTTCTCGGCGGTGGCGTACGTGTCCTGGAAGCCCTGCGGCCCGGTGCAGGCGTTGGCGCCGCCGGAGTTGAGCACGATCGCGCGGATCGTGCCGTCGGCGAGTATCTGCCGGGACCACTGGACGGGGGCGGCCTGCACGCGGTTGGACGTGAAGACGCCGGCCGCGGCGCAGCGCGGCCCGTTGTTGACGACCAGAGCCAGGTCCCGGTTGCCGTTCTGCTTGATTCCTGCGGCGATGCCCGCCGCCGTGAAGCCTCGTGCTGCGGTGACGCTCACTGCATCTCCTTGTTCGCCCCGCCGCGGTTGCGGCTGATGTCACTGCCGCCCGTGCAGCGCAGAGGTGCGACTGTCGTCGTCTGCGGCCCGGCAGCTGCGGGTGTTGCCCCAGCCACCGCTGGGAGGTGCCCCCAGCTCACGGTGCGACTCCGATGGTGGAAAGCCCCAGGCCCTCGGGCAGGCCGAAGGCTGCGTTCATGCTCTGGACGGCACCGCCCGCGGTGCCCTTGGTGAGGTTGTCGATGGCGCTGATCGCGATGATCCGGCCGACCGACGGGTCGAGGGCCACCTGGATCTGCGCGGCGTTCGATCCGTAGACGGCCGCGGTGCTGGGCCACTGCCCCTCGGGCAGCAGCCGTACGAACGGCTCGTCGGCCAGCGCCTTCTCGTACGCGGCCCGTACGTCCTGCACGCCGACCCCGGGCCGCGCAGCGGCGGAGCAGGTGGCGAGGATGCCGCGCGGCATGGGGGCCAGGGTCGGGGTGAACGAGACGGCGACCCGGTGACCGGCGGCGGCGCTGAGGTACTGCACCATCTCGGGCGTGTGCCGGTGGCCGCCGCCCACGCCGTACGGCCGCATGGAGCCCATGACCTCGCTGCCGAGCAGGTCCGCCTTGGGCGCCTTGCCGGCGCCGGAGGTGCCGGACGCCGCGACGACCACCGCCTCGGGTTCGGCCAGTCCCGCCGCGTACGCGGGGAAGAGGGCCAGCAGGACCGCGGTCGGGTAGCAGCCCGGCACCGCGATGCGCCTGGTGCCGGCCAGCGCGGCGCGGGCGCCGGGCAGCTCGGGCAGGCCGTAGGGCCAGGTGCCCGCGTGCGGCGTGCCGTAGAACCTCTCCCAGTCGGCCGCGTCCGCGAGGCGGAAGTCCGCTCCGCAGTCGATGACGAGCGTTTCCTCGCCCAACTGCTCCGCGACGGCGGCGGACTGGCCGTGCGGCAGGGCGAGGAACACGACGTCGTGCCCCTTGAGGACGTCGGCCGTGGTGGGCCCGAGCTCCCGATCGGCCAGCGGAGCCAGGTGCGGCTGCAGCGCGCCGAGGCGCTGTCCCGCACTGGAATGCCCGGTCAGGGCACCGATCTCCACTTCAGGGTGGGCCAGGAGCAGGCGTAGCAGCTCGCCCCCCGCATATCCACTCGCCCCCGCCACAGCTGCTCGCACTGTCATGAACCCTCCCGATGTGACACACACGTCCTTCGCACGCGATCCGGGCTCTGTCACCCATCGCATTCGCCGTACAGCCGTACATACGACAGCCTCGGAATTGATTGCGGCTCGAAGGCACGGCTCACAGGTGCCGGGAGGGCGCTCTCGTGACCTGCCTCTGCGTGAGCGCTAAGGCGCGGCGCAGTACTCGGCGTTGAGGATGGCGAGGATGTCGTCCGGTCGCCAGTCGCTGTTGTAGTTGAACGTCAGCTGGTGGCCGGCGTCCTCGGTGGTGGCGACCAGGGAGAGCCAGCCCACCGTGCCTCCGTCGCGGTACCAGAGGGTGGTCCCGCAGCCCAGCGTCAGCCGCTCGAGGCCGAGGCCGTAGGACGAGAGCGGGAAGTCGGGGTTGACGACGGTCGTCTTCATCTCCGCCAGCTGCTTCGCCGGCAGCAGCTTCCCGCGCATCAGGGCGCTGTAGAAGCGGTTCAGATCGGCTGCGCTGGAGATGATGTCGAGGTTGCCCCAGGCCTGCGACCCGTTGACCTCGGTGACGTCGTCGATCTTGTCCGGCTGCGTCTGGAAGAAGAGCTTGGAGTAGGCGCGGCCGCTCGGCTGGGGCAGGCCGGCGCTGTTGCCGGGGGTGGACGTCGCCGTGAGCCCCAGGGGCTCGATGATGCGCTTGCGCACCTCGTCCTCGTAGCGCTTGCCGCCGACCTTCTCGACGATCATCGCGGAGAGGATGTCGTTGGTGTTGGAGAACCCGTGCCGGGCGCCGGGCTGGAACGCCGGCGCGTGCGAGAGGGCCACCTCCACGCGCTTCTTGTGCGGCATGGTCTCGTAGCGGTGCTGGAGGTAGCCGTCGCCCAGGACGTACGTCGAGACGTAGTCGGCGTCGGCGAAGTAGTCGGGCAGGCCGCTGGTGTGGTTGAGGAGCTGCCGTACGGTGATCGCGCGGCCGTCGTTGCCGTTGCCCGTCACCACGCCCGGCAGATGCCGCTCCACGGTGTCGTCGAGGCTGAGCTTCTTCTCCGCCTCCATCTGGAGGAGGACCGTCGCCACGAAGGTGGCGGTGAGGTGCCCGACACGGAACCGGTCGTTCTTGCCGCGCGGTGCACCCGTCGTCAGGTTGCCCACGCCGGATGCCGACTTCCAGACCCCGTTGGCGTCCCGCGCCTCGACCGTGATGCCGGGGATGCCGGCCGCGACGGCCGCGTCGATCGCGCGCTGCGTCGCCTGGTGGTCGGCCGCCTTGGGGGCCGTGTCCTCCGCCGCCTGGGCGGGGCCCGTGAAGGCGGTGGCCATGACCGCGAGTGCCGCCAGACCGACCGCGCCGACCCGTGGTCTCTTCCGTATCGTCATCGTCATTCCCCGTCCTGAAGGTCGTCTGAATTTCGCTGATGCGGTACTTGTGCGGTCCTTCGGCGAAGTCGAACCACGGCAAGAAAATACCTGCCCACTGGTTCTTTTCGATATCAAGGCGGCCGATTTACGTGCACAAGCAGGCCCGGGAATGGCTCGAAGTCACACACCCGGGCAGGAAATAGAGCTGTGGCCGGCAATGAATTCCGGCGGAGATGGGACATGCGGTCGTGCGCCGTCCTGTCGACGGGACAGCCGGGCGGCCGTTCGAACGCCGCTCCGGTACCGCTCCAGCCCCCGCCGGGAAACTTCTCGCCGGTTATGTACACCCTTCTGATGGAGGCATGATGGCACGTCAGGCCGGTCTAACCGCAGGGCCGCATGGCGGCCCGGCAGCCCCTCCCCCGCAACCCCCGGCAAGACAGCCGCGCATTGCGGGGGCCGCGCCGCGCCGGGGCCAGGTGCTGACGACCAAGGTGGGCCTGCAGATGCCGACCGGGATGGCCTACGACGAGTGGGAGCGGGCCGGGCGCCAGCTCGCCGGCGTCCTCGACTCGTCCTCCTGGTGGCTGGGCGACTGGCTGAGGTACGGCAAGGACCACTACACCGACCGGTACCAGCGCGGGATCCAGGCCGTCGGCCTCTCGTACCAGACCCTGCGCAACTACGCATGGGTCTCACGGCGCTTCGACTTCACCCGGCGCCGGCCCACCCTGAGCTTCCAGCACCACGCCGAGCTGGCTTCCATGCCGGTCGAGGACCAGGACCGCTGGCTCGACCGCGCCGAGCAGGGCCAGTGGACCACCAAGCAGCTGCGCGGCGCCATCCGCGCCGAGCGCCAGGGCGAGCAGCTGCCCCGCACCCCCACCGAGCCGAGCCGCCGGCTGGAGGTTCCCGGCAGCCGTGTCCAGTGGTGGCACAAGGCCGCGGAGCAGCTCGGCGTCGACTTCGAGCAGTGGGTGATGACCACGCTGGACAGCGCGGCCGCGAGCGCCCTGGACGACCTCGCCGAGCAGACCCGGCCCGTGGCCGTCAGCGCTTGAGTCCCCGGCGCCGAGGATTTCGGCGCGTCAGGACAGCTGGCTCATCAGGCCGGCGGTCTCACGCTTGTACGTGCACGCGCTCTGCCCGAACGACTCCCGCACGCGGTCGCGCACCTCGTCCGGCTGCTCCTGGCTGAGCTTGAACATTCCCTCGGCCCCGGTCACCGTGAACCGGAAGGCCCCCACGGCGGGCGCGATCTTGCGGAAGTAGCCGAGCGACTCGGTCATGTCCCAGCCGTTGCCGAACCGCCCCTCGAAGGCGCGCACGGTGGACTCCACGACGCCCAGTGTCTCGTCCATCGACTCGATCTTCTCCACCACGCCCCGGACGTGCACCGCGGTGAAGTTCCAGGTCGGGGCGGCCGGCGTCTTCTCGTACACCGTGGGCGACACGTAGGAATGCGGACCGGTGAACGTCAGCAGCAGCACGCCGCCCGTCTCCAGCGCCGACCAGTGCGGGTTCGCCCGGTTCATGTGTCCGAGCAGCGTGGCCCCCGGCAGCTCGCCGGACCAGTCGCCGGACGTCTCGGGGTCGAAGATGACCGGGAGGTGCGTGGCGAACGGACCGTTCTCGGGGCTGCCATTGGCCACCGCGAGCGCCAATGGATTACCACGGATCAGGTCCACCATCCACGAACTGTCCGGTTCGCGGTAAGAGCTGGGCACGAACATTCGGATACACCCTTTCAACAATTGGCTCAGGGCATGACCCTGGCTCAGGGCATGACTGATCGCATGACTCCGGACACAGGACACATGGGCCATCGGCCACCGGCCGCACCGCGCGGAGATCTTGATAATCCGCGCCGACCATATCGCCGTCCCGTCGACAGGACAAAGCCTTCGGATTATCGAGCACCTCGAGAAGTCCTCAAAACAGTCTTCAGGCCGTCTTCAAGTTGCCTTGAGATAACCTCGGGAGCAACACTGCAGAACGGTCTCTCGGGCCACCGGCCGAGTTTTCCAGACGCAAGCGGGAGAAATTTCTATGGGCATAACTGGCAGGCGCAACCAAGAGATCTACGACGTGGTCGGTATCGGGTTCGGCCCGTCCAACATGTCGCTCGCGATCGCCTTGGAGGAGCACGGGGCGAGCGCTCCGCAGCATCCGGTCAAGTCCCATTTCTTCGAGCGACAGCCCTCGTTCGGCTGGCACCGGAACATGCTGCTGCCGTCGACGACCATGCAGATTTCATTCCTCAAGGACCTCGCGACCTTCAGGAATCCGATGTCCCGGTTCAGCTTCATCTCGTATCTGCACGCCTCCAACCGGCTGGTGCAGTTCGTGAACAACCAGGACTTCTTCCCGACCCGCCACGAATTCCACCAGTACCTGGAGTGGGCGGCCGCGGGCCTGCGCGACAAGGTCACCTACGGCGCCGAGGTCACCTCGATCCGGCCCGTCACCGAGGCCGGGTCGCCGACGCCCAACCTCCTCGAGATCGAGGTGCGCGGCGGTGACGGCACCACCAGCGTGGTCACCGCACGCAACGTGACCATCTCGACGGGTCTGGTGCCGCGCCTGCCGGAGGGTGTGACGTCCGACGAGCGGGTGTGGCACAGCTCGGAGTTCCTGAGCAAGTTCAACACCCAGAACCCGGGCGACCTCAAGAGCGTGGCGGTGGTCGGCGCCGGCCAGAGCGCGGCCGAGATCACCCGGTTCCTCTACGACTCGCTGCCGCACGCCCAGGTCTCCGCGGTCATCCCGTCGTACGGCTACTCCGTCGCCGACGACACCCCGTTCGCCAACCAGGTGTTCGACCCCGACGCGGTCGACGAGTACTACTTCGGCACCGAGCGGGCAAGGGACTCGTTCTGGCGCTACCACCGCAACACCAACTACTCGGTGGTCGACGCCGACGTCATCCGGGCCCTGTACCAGCGCTCGTACGAGGAGCAGGTGCGCGGCGGCGACCAGCGGCTGCACTTCCGCAACCTCACCCGGGTCGCCGAGGTCGAACGTGTCGCAAGCGGGGCGCGGGTGGAACTGCACTCGCTGCTCGACGACCGCAGGGAGGAGCTGGCGGTCGACGCGATCGTGTTCGCCACCGGCTACGACGGCCTGGACCCGGCCCGTCTGCTCGGCGACTTCGACCAGCACTTCCAGCGCGACGCGGCGGGCAGGCACCGGGTGGAACGCGACTACCGCCTCGTCACCGCATCGGGACTGACCTGCGGCGTCTATCTCCAGGGCGGAACCGAGCACACCCACGGCATGTCGTCGTCCCTGCTGTCGAACATCGCGGTTCGCAGCGGCGAGATCGCCGATTCGATCGTGCTGCGGCGCACCGAGCGGGAGCTGGACCTCAACCACCCCGTGGCGGAAGCGTCCTCGGCCGCCTGAGACGGCACACCGTGGGGGGGGGGGGGGGGGGGGGGGGGGGGGGGGGGGGGGGGGGGGAGCGGGGGGGTGGGGGGGGGGGGGGGGGGGGGGGGGGGGGGGGGGGGGGGGGGGGGGGGGGGGGGGGGGGGGGGGGGGGGGGGGGGGGGGGGGGGGGGGGGGGGGGGTGGGGGGGTGGGGGGGGGGGGGGGGGGGGGAGGAGGGGGTGGAG
>NZ_JBVIGX010000048.1:27146-44737 GCF_055570595.1 Streptomyces sp. NPDC031132 | reverse complement strand
CGCGACATCCTCGACCGGCTGGACTCCGCCGGCATCGAGGCGGACGAGCTGACCGCGCACCCCCCCCCCCCCCCCCCCCCCCCCGGACCCGCGCACTACTCCGCGAGCTCGTGGTCGTGGCCCGGGCGGAGGCCGCCGCCGGTGGCGCCGCCCGACGTCGGCTGCGCAGCAACCGGCTTCGACAGCGGGGCCAGGTCGAAGGCATAGTGGCCGACCGCGTTCGCGATCACGTCCACGTTGATGTCCAGCGCCTTCTGGTTGATGTTGGTGATGTCGTCACCCTTGCCGTGGTAGTTCACGTCGTACGCGACATCCGCCTGCCCGCCGAACTTCGCCGCCTGCGCCGCCGTCTTGATCCCCTCGGCGCCGGTGTCCGTACCGCCCGACGGGATGCCCGCCTCGATGAACGGGCCGTAGTCCGAGCGGCCGGTGAAGTCCGAGCCCTCGTGCGGGATCTTCTGCGCGTCGAGGAAGTCGGTGATGCCCTTCTCCAGCTGCGCCGAGCCCTCGGGCCCCGGGCCCGAGCCGACCTTGTCCGAGTCGTCGCCGTCGTAGACGAAGTACGCGGCGTTCGGCGAGGCGATCATGTCGAAGTTCAAGTACAGCTTGATCTGCTTCTTCTGTGCGTCCGTCAGACCGCCGACGTACGCCTCGGAGCCGAGCAGGCCGAACTCCTCCGCCGACCACCAGGCGAACTTGACCTTGTTCTTGATCTTGTTCTGGCTGCTCGCGAGGCGCTGCGCGACCTGGAGGATGCCGGCCGAGCCGGAACCGTTGTCGTTGATGCCGGGGCCCGCCGCCACCGAGTCGAGGTGCGCGCCGAGGAAGACGGTGTTGTTCTCGTCGCCGCCCCGCGTCTCCGCGATGACGTTGTACGTCTTGCGGTTCTCCCGGAACTCGCGGATGTCGAGGGTGACCTCGACCGGGCCGGCCGCGGCCTCGGCGGCGAGCCGCTCGCCCTCGGCCTGGGTGACGCCGCCGGTCGGGACCTTGCCCGCGTCCGCCGCGCCGAGGGTGCCGTTGAGTGCGCCCGCGGTGTTGTTGTAGATGATCGCGCCGACCGCACCGGCCGCCGCCGCGTTGGCCTGCTTGACCGCGAAGGTGCAGCCGCCGCGCTTGACCAGCGCGATCTTGCCCGTGAAGGCGCCCGCGGCGAAGTCGCCCGGCTCGCAGCCGTTCGTACCGTCCGCGTCCACCGGGGCGACGGCGATCTGCGCCTTCACCCCGTCCTCCGGGCCGCTCGCCGTGTACGTCATCAGCTTGATCGGGACGTCGCGGCCGCCCGCGCCGTCGACCTTCAGCGTCTCGGCGATCGTCTCGACGTACACGAAATCGAACTCGTTCTTCGAGACCTTGTAGCCGGCCGCCCGCATCACGGCCTCGACGTACTGGGCGGACTGGACGTGGCCCTTGGAGCCGGCCACGCGGGTGCCCTTGTTGTAGTCGGCGATGGCCTGGAAGACCTTCAGGTGGTTGTTGGCACCTTTGCCGGTCGAGTCCTTGACCAGCTTCCTGGCCAGTGCGTCACCCCGGGCGGCGTCGCTCTGCGGGCTGCCGGTGGCGCCGGCCGGCCCGGCGAGCACGAGCGGGGAGACGAGGGCCGCGGCGGCCAGGGCGGCGGTTGCTGCGGCTATACGGCGTGAGGGCATGGAGGTCCTTCCACGACAACTACGAGCAGACAGACGGAAGCGGTGCGCGGTACGCGGGGTGAGCGGTGGACGCACGGTATAGACGACGTGGCCGATCTGGCCAGAGTTTTCGCTGTTTCCGGTTGGTGAATTCCGCATATCGGTGAATCTGCGCCGTGGAAATCCGGCCACCGTCCGCCCTGTTGCGCCGCGGGAGGGGCTCAGCGCAGGATGCCCTCGATGAACTCCGAGCCGATCCGGGCGACCTTGCCCAGGTCCAACTGGTGCTGGACGTAACGCCCTTGGCGCCAGGTGTGCAGCAGGCCGGCCTTCTTCAGCGCCGACAGGTGCCTCGACACCTCCGGCGCCGTGATCCCGTGCACGGTCGCCAGCTCGCTCGTCGTGTACGGGGCCCGGGCCAGACTCCGGCACAGCATCATCCGCATCGGGTGGGCCAGCGCCTCCATCCGCCGCTGGAGCAGTTCCACCGAGCCCGGATCGGGCAGTTCGGGGGAGCGGAGCGGATAGTGGACCACCGGCATCCAGCCGGGCGCGTGCAGCACGAGCAGATGCGGCCAGCCGAAGTTCGTCGGCACGAAGACCAGGCCGGCGCCTATCTCCGGATCGGTCGCGGTCGCCGAGCCGTGGACCATCTTGTCCACGGTGATCGTCGTGGCGGCCTCGTCGACGCTCAGCGCCGGCGACACCTCGTGCAGCGTCGCCGCCAGCCCCTTGCGGCGCAGGACCTCCGCCTTGTGCCGGGCGTCCGCGCTCTGCTGCGGCTCGATCCGCCGCCAGGTCTCCGCGAAGAACGCCTCGTCGCAGTCCTCCAGGAGCCGCCGCAGCCACACCCGGACGGAAGCCGTGTCGTCCAGCAGCCGCAGCGAGAAGTCCAGCTGGCGCGGGCCGCGCGCGGCGGCCGTCTCCAGCGCCTTGGCCCGGGCCTGCGGGTTCTTCAGCGGGGACGGCCCGCCGCCCTCGTTGTACAGCGCCAGCCAGCAGTGCTCCAGGGCGGCCATCACGAACCGCTCGTCGTCCATCCGGTCGAGTACGTCCAGCTCCTCGGCCAGGGTCGCCGCGGGCAGGCCGCTGCCGCCGGGGATCCCCGCGAAGGCCATGAAGATGTCGGAGAAGGAGCTGCGCCACATGAAATCGCCCTCGAGCAGCCGGTCCGCGAGGCAGGGCTCGAGCGCGGCCGCGGTGGCGGCGGTCCACGAAGCCAGCCCGGGGTGGTGGGCGGGCTGCGACAGGGCGTGCAGCGTCATGCAGAGCTCGGAGAGCGGAGAGGGCGCGAAACGGATGCGCGCAGCGGGGAGCCCGGCGATGTCGATGGTGACGCTCATCGGCCCATTCTCACCTGTCGGAACCCTGTGACCTGGACTGACACGGGTCAATTGACGAGGAGCGTCAATCGTCGTGCGGGGTGGCCCGGCCGGGTTCAGGGTGGAGGCATGACAGCGATCGAGCAGTACCTCATCGACACCTACCGCGCCTCCCAGCACGGCGCCCCGATGCCCCCGCCGCCGGGCCGCGACGACATCGCCGTCCTGCGCTCGGCCCGTACGTACGCCCAGTTCCGGGCCGTCCTGGACGGCCGGGCGGCCCGGCACCCCTGGTGGGCCGCCGTGCGCCGGCTGACCCACGTACCCGGACGCCCGTGATGTGGTCCGCTCAGCGGTCCCCGGGGTGGAAGTCGATCTCGTACGCGATCTCGGAGCGGCGGTCGGCGACCACGATGTCGGCGGTCTCCACCGCCCGGCCGTCCGTCGCGTAGTACGTCCGTTCGATCTCGGTGATCAGGTCGCCGACGCTGATGCCGAGCAGATTGGCCTGCCGCTGGTTCGCCCGCGCCGGGCGGGGGACCTCCAGCGAGGAGGCGACCAGCACGCCGATCGAGCGCATCCGCTCGATGACCCCGGCGCCCTTGAACGGGCCCGCCTCCGGCAGGACCACCGGAGTGCCGTCCGTGACCGCCATCGGCTCCCAGGACTCGCAGATCTCCACGGGCCGGCCCTCGGACAGGAACTCGTACGTGGTGAGCACGCACGGGTCGCCCGGCGGGACGGCGAGGCGCTCCGCGATCCGCTCCGGAGCCGGCGTACGGGCCGCGGAATGCGACTCCCAGGTCACGCCCCCGCCGCCGAGCCCGGCCAGCCGGCGCCGCCGGGAGCGGACTATGCGCAGCCGCTCGCGCGGCTCGCACCGGTACGTGCCCGAGCCGGCGCGGCCTTCCAGGAGCCCCTCGATGATCAGCAGCTCCAGCGCGCGCTGCGTGACGCTCTGCCCGACCGCGTACTCCTCGGCGAACCGGGACCGGGACGGCAGCTTGGCGCCGACGGGCCACTCCTCGGCCCGGATCCGCACGCGCAGCGCGTCGGCCACCTTCAAGTACGCCGTGTCCCGGGCCATATGACCGTCCTGTGCCTGTCGACGAGTTGGGCCCAAGCTAATTCATCAGGTCGAACCCGAGTCTTCAGAACGGCGATGCGTGAGACGGCGCAGTACGCCGCCGCCGGGCGGGCGGCGGCGTACGGACGGCCTCAGTCGAAGTTCGGCGCGTTGCGCTCGTAGACCAGGCGCAGCCCGATCAGCGTCAGCCACGGCTCGTGGTCGTCGATGACCGAGGACTCGCCGAGGACCATCGGCGCCAGGCCGCCCGTGGCGATCACGCGGACGTCGCTCGGGTCGCCGTTCGGGCCGGCCAGCTCCTTGGCCATCCGCGTGACGACCCCGTCGACCTGGCCCGCGAAGCCGTAGACCACGCCCGACTGCATCGCCTCGACCGTGGACTTGCCGATCACGTTGCGCGGCCGCGCCAGCTCGATCTTGCGCAGCTGCGCGCCCCGTACGCCGAGGGCCTCCATCGAGATCTCGATGCCCGGGGAGATCACCCCGCCCACGTACTCGCCCTTCGCGGAGACCGCGTCGAACGTGGTCGCCGTACCGAAGTCGACCACGATCGCCGGGCCGCCGTAGAGCTCGACGGCGGCGACCGCGTTGATGATGCGGTCCGCGCCGACCTCCTTGGGGTTGTCCATCAGGATCGGCACGCCCGTCTTGATGCCGGGCTCGACGAGCACCGCGGGGACGTCGCCGTAGTAGCGGCGGGTCACCTCGCGGAGCTCGTGGAGCACCGACGGCACCGTCGAGCAGATCGCGATGCCGTGGATGCCGTCGCCCAGCTCGCTGCCGAGCATCGGGTGCATGCCCATCAGGCCCTGCATCAGGACGGCCATCTCGTCGGCCGTGCGCCGCGGGTCCGTGGAGATGCGCCAGTGTTCGACGATCTCGTCGCCGTCGAACAGGCCGAGCACGGTGTGGGTGTTGCCGACGTCGATGGTCAGCAGCATTACCGCTCCTCGCGCAGGTCCAGGCCGATGTCCAGGATCGGGGACGAGTGCGTGAGCCCGCCGACCGCGAGGTAGTCGACGCCGGTCTCCGCGTACGTACGGGCGTTGGCCATGGTCAGGCGGCCCGAGGACTCCAGCACCGCGCGGCCGTGGACCAGCGCGACGGCCTCCTCGGTCTCGATCGGCGTGAAGTTGTCGAGCAGGATCAGGTCCGCGCCCGCGTCCAGGGCCTCGCGCACCTGCTGGAGGGTGTCCACCTCGACCTCGATCGGCAGGTCGGGGAACTGCTCGCGGACGGCCTTGAACGCCTCCGCGACACCGCCCGCCGCGATCACGTGGTTGTCCTTGACCAGCGCCGCGTCCGAGAGCGACATCCGGTGGTTCACGCCGCCCCCGCAGCGCACCGCGTACTTCTCCAGGGAGCGCAGGCCCGGCGTGGTCTTGCGGGTGTCGCGGACCTTCGCCTTGGTGCCCTCCAGCTCGTCGGCCCACTTGCGGGTCGCCGTCGCGATGCCCGACATCAGGCACAGCAGGTTCAGCGCGCTGCGCTCGCCGGTGAGCAGGTCCCGGGTACGGGCCTTGACTGTCAGCAGCACCTGGCCGGGCTGCACGCGGTCGCCGTCCTCGACGTGCCGCTCGACCTCGAACTCGTCCTCGCAGACCACCGAGAGGACGGCCTCGGCGACGCGCAGGCCGGCGACCGTGCCCGCCTCGCGGGCGGTGAAGTCGGCGTGCGCGACGGCGTCCTCGGGCACGGTGGCCACCGTGGTCACGTCGACCCCGCCGTCCAGGTCCTCGGAGATCGCCATGTGGGCGATGTCCTCGACCTCGATCGGGTCCAGGCCCGCGTCGGCCAGCAGCTGGGCGAGCGCCGGGTCCAGGCCGCTCTCCTCGCCGTCGCCGCAGCCGCAGTCGTCGCCGCAGCCGCCCGCGGACTCGTCGAGGAGCGGCAGCTCCGCGTGCTCGTGCTCGTGGTCGTGCTGTTCGGGGGTGCTCACGATGACTGCTCCTGGCTCAGGGGGTGCTGTACGGACGGAAAGCCCGCGGAGTCGGTGGGGGTGACGACCAGCGCCCGCTTCTCGGTGGCGGACAGCCGGACGACGAGGTGGCGGCGCCAGGCGGCGTCGTCCCGGTCGGGGTGGTCCTCGCGCCAGTGGCAGCCGCGGGTCTCCTCGCGGCGCAGGGCGGCGGCGACCAGTACCCGGGCCACGCACAGCAGGTTCGTGGCCTCCCAGGTCTCGGTGCCGGGCACGGCGGTCTTGCCGTCGTTCTCCAGCGCCGTCAGGGCCGTCGCGTAGAGGTCCTCGAGGGCGGCGGCCGCCGTGCGCAGGGACTCGGCGGAGCGGAGCACGCCCGCGCCCTCCGTCATGATGCGCTGGACCTCGTACCGCGCCTCGGCGGGCTGGAGCGGGCCGGTCGCGGGGACCGGGATGCCCGGGCCGCTGCCGACGGGCGCGCCCGCGACGATGTCGTCGGCGATGCGCTCGGCGAAGACCAGGCCCTCCAGCAGGGAGTTGGAGGCGAGCCGGTTCGCGCCGTGGACGCCGGTGCACGCCACCTCGCCGCACGCGTACAGGCCGGGGACGGTGGTACGGCCGTGCAGGTCGGTCCGTACGCCGCCGGAGGCGTAGTGCGCGGCGGGTGCGACCGGGATGGGCTCGGTCACCGGGTCGATGCCGTGGGCGCGGCAGGCGGCGAGGATGGTCGGGAAGCGCTGCTCCCACATCTGCGCGCCGAAGTGCCGGGCGTCCAGGTACATGTGCTGCGCGCCCTGCTCCTGCATGCGGCGCATGATGCCCTTGGCCACGATGTCGCGCGGGGCCAGCTCGGCCAGCTCGTGCTGTCCGACCATGAAGCGGACGCCGTCGCCGTCGACCAGGTACGCGCCCTCGCCGCGGACCGCCTCCGACACCAGGGGCTGCTGGCCCTCGGCGTCCGGGCCCAGGAAGAGCACGGTCGGGTGGAACTGGACGAACTCCAGGTCGGAGACCTCGGCCCCGGCCCGCAGGGCGAGCGCCACGCCGTCGCCGGTGGACACCGACGGGTTGGTCGTCGCGGAGAAGACCTGGCCCATGCCGCCGGTCGCCAGGATCACGGCGGGCGCGTGGACCGCGCCGACGCCGTCGTGCTGGCCCTCGCCCATGACGTGCAGGGTGACACCGGCCGTACGGCCCTGCGCGTCCTGCAGCAGGTCCAGTACGAGCGCGTTCTCGACGGTCTCGATGCCGGCCGCCTGGACGGCCTCGACCAGTGCCCGGGAGATCTCGGCGCCGGTGGCGTCGCCGCCCGCGTGCGCGATCCGGCGGCGGTGGTGGCCGCCCTCGCGGGTCAGCTCTATCTCACCGGTCTCGGCGGAGGTGTCGAAGACCGCGCCGGTGGCCATGAGCCGGCGTACGGCGTCCGGTCCCTCCGTGACGAGGAGCCGTACGGCGGCCTCGTCGCACAGCCCGGCGCCCGCGACCAGCGTGTCGTCCAGGTGTTGCTCGGGGGTGTCGCCCTCGCCGAGGGCCGCGGCGATCCCGCCCTGCGCCCAGCGGGTGGAGCCGTCGTCGAGCCGGGCCTTGGTGACCACGACCGTACGGCGGCCCGCGGCGGCGCAGCGCAGTGCGGCGGTCAGGCCGGCGACGCCGGAGCCGACGACCACGACGTCGGCGTCGACGGCCCAGCCGGGGGCGTTGGCGTGCAGCCGTATACCGGTACCGGCGGTGCCTGTGCCTGGGGTGCTCACGTGTGTGCTCCGAACTCCAATGGGATGTTGTCGATCAGCCGGGTCGTCCCCACCTTCGCGGCGACGGCCAGCACGGCCTGCCCGGTGAAGTCGGGGCCGACATCGGTGAAGTCCTGCGGATCCACCAGTGCCAGATAGTCCAGCAGCAGCGGCGGGTCGTGCCGGCCCGCCTCCTCCAGGACGTGCCGGGCGGCGGCCCGTACGGCCTCCGGCAGGGCGGTGCCCGCGGCGGACGCGGCGGACACGGCGTGCGCGTCGGCGGAGGCCCGGATCTCGCCGAGCCGGGCCAGGGCGGTGGCCCGACCGTCGCTGGCCGGGGAGGCCTCGGCGCGGGCGCGCAGCGCGGCCTGCGCGGCGAGCCGGTCCTGCCCGGCGAACAGGGCGCGGGACAGGGCCAGGGCGCTGCGGCGCTCCTGGGCGGAGAGGTACCGGTTGCGGGACGACAGCGCGAGCCCGTCCTCCTCGCGGACGGTCGGTACGCCGACCACCTCGACGGGGAAGTTCAGGTCGGTGACCATCCGCCGGATCAGGGCGAGTTGCTGCGCGTCCTTCTGGCCGAAGAGGGCCAGGTCGGGGCGGGTGAGGTGGAGCAGCTTGGCGACGACGGTGAGCATGCCGTCGAAGTGGCCGGGCCGGGTGGCCCCTTCGAGGCGCTCGCCCATCGGGCCGGCGCTGACCCGCACCTGGGGGCTGCCGCCGGGGTAGACCTCGTCGACGGCCGGGGCGAACACCGCGTCGGCGCCGGCCTCCCGGGCGATCTCCAGGTCGGCGTCGAGGGTGCGGGGGTAGCGGTCGAGGTCCTCGTTCGCCCCGAACTGCAGGGGGTTCACGAAGACGGTGACCACGACCTGGCCCCGGGGCCCGGCCTGTTCGCGGGCCGTGCGGATCAGGGTGGCGTGGCCCTCGTGGAGGGCGCCCATGGTCATCACGACGGCGCGGTGGCCGTCGGCGGTGCGCGGGAGCTTGTGCAGCTCCTCCGCGGTGTCGATCAGCAGCAGCTCGGTCACTGGTCCCCACCCTCGGGATCGGCGAGCACGCCGAGCAGGTCCTCGGCGAGTTCTGGCTTGAGGAGGCCGTGCGCGAGGGCCCGGTCGGCGGTGGTGCGGGCCATCGCCAGGTACCCGGCGACCGAGGCCGGGGCGTGCTTGCGCAGCTCCGAGACGTGCGCGGCGACCGTGCCGGCGTCGCCGCGGGCCACCGGGCCGGTCAGCGCGGCGTCGCCCGAGCGCAGGGCGTTGTCGAGGGCCGCGCCGAGGAGGGGGCCGAGCATCCGGTCGGGGTGCTCGACCCCGGCCTTGTGCAGCAGCTCCATGGCTTGGGCGACCAGGGTGACCAGGTGGTTCGCGCCGAGGGCGAGGGCCGCGTGGTAGAGCGGACGGTTCTCCTCCGCGATCCACTCGGGCTCCCCGCCCATCTCGATCACCAGGGCCTCGGCCGCGAGCCGCAGCTCCTCGGGGGCCGTGACGCCGAACGAGCAGCCGGCGAGCCGCTGGACGTCGACCTCGGTGCCCGTGAAGGTCATCGCGGGGTGCAGGGCCAGCGGGAGCGCGCCCGCGCGGCGGGCCGGGTCCAGCACCGCGGTCCCGTACCGCCCGGAGGTGTGCACGAGGAGCTGGCCGGGGCGGACCGCGCCGGTCTCGGCGAGTCCCTCGACGAGCGACGGCAGCGCGTCGTCGGGCACGGTCAGCAGCACCAGGTCGGCCAGCTCCAGCACCTGCGCGGGCGGTACGAGCGGCACGTCGGGCAGCATCCGCTCGGCGCGGCGGCGGGAGGCGTCGGAGACGCCGGACACGGCGACCGGCGGGTGCCCGGCCTGCTGGAGCGCGCGGGCCAGCGCGGGGCCGACCCGGCCGGCGCCGACGACACCGACGGTGAGCCGGGCGGGGCGCGGTTGCTGGGATGAGTTCACGCGGGGAGGGCCTTCCGTTCCAGTCCGCGGGGGGTACCGGACGATACGCCGCCATGCTAGCCCCTGGGCGTGTTGGCCGGTCGGCGATGATCGGGGGCATGACTGGTGACGACGATCTGACGAAGCGGCTGGTGGCGGCGGGACGCGGGGCCGAGCGGATGCTCTCCCGCAGCCTGCGCGAGGCGACGGTCGGTGAACTGCTGTCGGGTCTGACGGCGCAGGATCCCGACGAGCCGGCCGACCTGTACGGGGACGGCGTCGTGACCCGGCTCGAGCAGCGCGTCGCGGAGCTGCTGGGCACGGAGGACGCGGCGTTCTTCCCGTCGGGGACGATGGCCCAGCAGATCGCGCTGCGCTGCTGGGCGGGGCGGACCGGGAACCCGGTGGTCGCGCTGCACCCGATGAGCCATCCGGAGCTGTGGGAGGGCGGGGCGCTGTCGCTGGTCTCCGGCCTGCGCACGGTGCACCCGACGAAGGACCCGCGCCAGCCCACGGCCGAGGAGGTCGCGGACCTGCCCGAGCCCTTCGGCACGCTGATGCTGGAGCTCCCGCTGCGTGACGCGGGCTTCCTGCTCCCCACCTGGGAGGAGTTGGAGGCGCTGGTCGACGCGGCCCGCGAGCGGGACGCGGTGGTGCACTTCGACGGGGCCCGGCTGTGGGAGTCGACGGTGCACTTCGGGCGGCCGCTGCCGGAGATCGCGGGGCTCGCGGACTCGGTGTACGTGTCCTTCTACAAGTCCCTCGGCGGCCTGAGCGGCGCGGCCCTGGCGGGCTCCTCCTCGCTGATCTCGGAGGCCAAGGTCTGGCGCCACCGGTACGGGGGCCAGATCTTCCGCCAGTTCCCGCAGGCGCTGTCGGCGCTGGCCGGCCTGGACCGGGAGCTCCCGCGCCTCCCGTCGTACGTGGCCCAGGCGCGCATGGTCGCGGCGGCGCTGGGTTCTGCACTGGAGTCGGCCGGGGTCCCCTGGTTCCGCATCAACCCGGAGACCCCGCACACGCACCAGTTCCAGGTGTGGCTGCCGTACGGGGCGGACCGCCTGACGGAGGCCGGGATCCGCCTGGCACAGGACACGGGCACGGTCCTCTTCCGCCGCTGGTCCCCGACGGTGGCCCCGGGCGTCTCGGCGACGGAACTGGAGATCACCTCCCCGGGCCTCACCTGGACCCCGGAGGACGTCCACGAGGCGGTGGCGGCCTTCACGTCCCACCTCCACGCGTGACCGGGGCCCGCTCCGGGGAACGGCGCAAGGGCGGGCGGGGACGGGTTCCCGGGTGGAGCCAGTGCAACGACGACGCACCGAATTCCGGCGAAGTCGTCGGTGTAGGCCCCGCTCGGAGTTACCGTCCCTCCACGGGAAGCAAGGAGCCGTCCCCCGGAGGAGAGACACCATGACCGCTCACCCCGCCTGGCAGAAGTCCACGTACTGCGGCGAAGGAGACGCCTGCGTCTACGTCTCCGCGGCCCCCGGCCACCTCGTCCGCGTGGCCGACCGGGCCGACCCGGCGCACCTGGTTCTGGCCACCACCCAGGCCGCCTGGGCCGACTTCCTTGACGCCGTCAAAGCAGCCGGGTAGGTGTCGGCGCGCCCGGAATCACGCCGCTCAGGGGATTTTGTCCGATTAGCGCGTATCTTCGGCCCATGCCCACGCCCTACGGATCCCGCGGCGGCATGGCGTTCAGCGCCGCCGAGCTGCACGTGCTCAGGCGAACGCTCGCCCACGCCCTCCAGTCCTCCACGGCCCCCCTGACGACCTCCGAGGTCCAGGACTGCCTGCGCCTCGCGCAGTCGGTGGACGACGCGGTCCAGGAGGCGGGGCGGCTCAGAGAGTTCCTCCTCGCCGACCTCGTCCGCTACCGCGGCGCCCTGCCCGGCAGCCTCTCCGGATACCTGGAGCTGCTCCAGGACGCCCTGGCCGCGGGGTACGAGCCCGCGCCGGACGACCTCGCGGCCCTTCGGGCCCTGCGGGCGAACCCGGTCGCGGCGGCGCTGCTGGCCCGCTCCCAGGACATCGCCGAGCGCTCCGTACGGCGCCGGCTCTCGATCACGCCGGCGCCCCGGACCCGGCTGCTGGCGCTGGCCGGGGGCAAGGACGCGAGCGGCGCCAAGGAGGCCGGCGAGGGCAAGGACGGCAAGGAGGGCAAGGAGGAGCCCGCCCGGCCCGCACCGGCCCCCAAGGAGCCGCGCCCCGAGCGCCCCTCCGAACGTCCGTCCGAGCGGCCCATCCCGACCCCCGGCGAGGTGTTCCCGCCACGCCGCAAGCCCACCCCGCCCCCGGCGGCCGGGCTCGCCGCCGGGTAGCTACGCTGGGGGCATGGACTACGTTTCCGCGCTCGTGCCCCCCGTAGTGATGGCCGGCTTCTTCATCGCCCTCGTCGTGACGATCGTGAAGAGCCAGGGCGGCGCCAACAAGGCCAAGGAAGACGCGGCGGTCGACGCCGTGATCGCCCGCGCCGAGGCCACCCGGCAGTCCCAGCCCGGGAAGTAGCGGGGGAAGCAGCGCACAGCCGGCCGGCAGCCGGACACGCAGGGCGTACGGCTTCGAGAGCCGTACGCCCGATTTTGTTGAGCGTTGCGTTCCAAATGGCCGGGCAATTCCGCACATTCCGCACTATCGTGCTGTTGTGCCTCGCCCCTTGGGAGAACTCGAAGACGCGGTCATGACGCGGGTGTGGCAGTGGAACCGCCCGGTCACTGTTCGTGAAGTCCTGGAAGACCTCCAGCAGGAACGGTCCATCGCGTACACCACCGTCATGACGGTTATGGACAATCTCCATCAGAAGGGCTGGGTCCGCCGGGAAGCCGAAGGCCGCGCCTATCGATATACCGCGGTCTCCACCCGCGCCGCCTACTCGGCCGCACTGATGAACGAAGCCTGGTCGACGAGCGACAACCCCGCGGCCGCCCTCGTGGCCTTCTTCGGCATGATGTCCGCGGAACAGCGCGACGCCCTGCGGGACGCCTTCCGCATCGTGGGGTACGACGACGGGTCGGCCGTCGAACCGGCTGCGGAGCCGGCAGCCGGGGCGACCACCGGGTCCGCTGCGCAGCCCCCCGCCGAAGCCCCTGCCGAAGCCCCTGCCGGGGCACCTCCCGAAGTCCCTGCCGGGGCACCTCCCGAAGTCCCGCCCGCCGAAGGGGACTCCGCCGGGCACGGGACCGAGTCGGGGCGATAGCGTCCGGGCATGGGTGAGTTTTCCGCTGCAGAGGCAAAAACAGTGACGATCCGCCGTGCCCGCACCGGCGATGTTCCCGCGCTGCGGCGCCTGCTCGACCAGTACGTGCAGCAGCGGATCCTCCTCGACAAAGCCCCGGTCGTCCTTTACGAGGACATCCAGGAGTTCTGGGTCGCGGAACGCGACTCCGACGGCCAGGTGGTGGGCTGCGGTGCTCTCCACGTCATGTGGGAAGACCTCGCCGAAGTACGCACTCTTGCGGTCGACCGCGAGTTGAAGGGGTCCGGAGTCGGCCATCAGCTGCTCGGGCAGTTGTTGCACACCGCCCGCGCGCTGGGCGTCCGGAAGGTTTTCTGCCTGACCTTCGAAGTGGACTTCTTCGCGAAGCACGGCTTCGTCGAGATCGGGGAGACCCCGGTCGAGACGGATGTCTACATGGAGCTCCTGCGTTCCTATGACGAGGGCGTCGCCGAGTTCCTCGGTCTCGAACGAGTGAAGCCGAACACCTTGGGCAACAGCCGGATGCTTCTGCACCTCTGAACGATCACGGCGGCTTTTCCCGTGCTCCGCGCACCTGTGGCCTATGTCCGAATCGCGCACGTTTCCCGCCGTGTTGCGGTCTCGAACCTCTCCCGGGGGGTTTGTGTTTTCCAGGGAAAAGCGGTTTCCTTTCCGCGTACTGCTTTTCGATGAAAGGAAATCCCGGTGGCACAGAAGGTTCAGGTCCTTCTTGTCGACGACCTCGACGGTGGCGAGGCGGACGAGACCGTGACGTTCGCTCTGGATGGCAAGACCTACGAGATCGACCTCACCACCGCCAACGCGGAGAAGCTGCGCTCCGCGCTCGCCGACTACGTCAAGGGCGCCCGCCGCACCGGTGGCCGCGCTTCCGGCGGCCGCGCCAAGACGCGGACGGCCGCGACGTCCGGCAACCCGGACACCGCCGAGATCCGCGCCTGGGCCAAGGCCCAGGGCATGAGCGTCAACGACCGCGGGCGCGTCCCGCAGGAGATCCGCGAGGCCTACGAGAACCGGGGCTGACCCGTCAGGGCCTGACCCGTCAGGGTCTGACCCGGCCGGCCCGAGCACGGTCCGGCCGCGGCGCTCCTCAGGGGCGTACGCCGCCACAGGCGAGCCCGGTGGCATTCCGTCGCCGCCGCGGCGACCAGGCGTACGAGATCGGGCCCGGCACCACCGTGCCGGGGACCGGCACCCTGCCCGGGGCAGCCGGGCAGGGACGGCAGCAGTGCCTCACACCCCTGCTCGGGGGGTCGCAGCCACACGGCGGCCCCCCGGGGACTTCCTTCCGGGCGCCCCGGGGGAACCGGGGCCGTCATCCGGCCGCCGGCACCCAGGGCGGTGAGATCCAGGGCGACCCCGCCCCACTCCAGCCAGTCGAGCAGCCCCTCCAGCTCGTCCGCGCTCCCCGCGGCCACCAGGAACCGCATCCTGCGCCCCGTGAGCGCCACCGGACCCGTGGCGAGCGGCCTGCGCAGCAGCTCCGCCCCCGCATCGGCGGGCAGCTCCAGTACGTCGAACCGGACCCCGGTGACCAGCTGGGCGGGCGGCCCGCCCCCGATGGGCCAGCCGAGCACCTCCTCGTACCAGGACGCGTACGCGTCCCGGGGCGAATCCGCGGGTGAATCCTCGGGCGCGACGCGGGGCGGCGGAACGGTGACGGCCATGCCCGGAGCAACTCCGAAGACGCCCCGGAGTTACGCAGCGCACCGGTCTCAATGCGGAACGTAAACATCCGGCGGGGTGGAGTCCCACATTGGGGACGCAATCGTGTTCGCCCGTAGCGGAGGGAACCGGTGCCACCGGCATGGAGTGTCGGTCCTTACGGGTAAGACATTCCTAGTGGATCGGGGCGACACGCTGTTTTGGGCAGCTTCCGTTCGCCATCGGCGTACACGTGTGACGGGTATCTGCCTGGCCTGCGGGAACATCGTCTCGCACCATCGGGTTGGAGCAGTTGTCGGCAGTTGAAGCCGGTTTTCCCCACGGACGTGGGGGTGAGCCGCGGACGGATGTCGGCAGTTGGAATGAGCTGTCCCGCCCCGCGGGACTAGCATGCGGAAGGACAGGGCGGGGACCGACCCCGAACTGCCCGACCGCTCTGAGGAGCGATAAACGATGTTCGAGAGGTTCACCGACCGCGCGCGGCGGGTTGTCGTCCTGGCTCAGGAAGAAGCCCGGATGCTCAACCACAACTACATCGGCACCGAGCACATCCTCCTGGGCTTGATCCACGAGGGTGAGGGTGTCGCCGCTAAGGCCCTGGAGAGCCTCGGGATTTCGCTCGAGGCTGTTCGCCAGCAGGTTGAGGAGATCATCGGTCAGGGGCAGCAGGCCCCGTCCGGCCACATCCCCTTCACTCCGCGGGCGAAGAAGGTCCTGGAGCTTTCGCTCCGAGAGGCCCTCCAGCTCGGCCACAACTACATCGGCACCGAGCACATCCTGCTCGGCCTCATTCGCGAGGGCGAGGGCGTCGCAGCCCAGGTCCTGGTGAAGCTGGGCGCCGATCTCAACCGAGTCCGGCAGCAGGTCATCCAGCTGCTCTCCGGCTACTCCGGCGGAGGCAAGGAGTCGGCCACGGCCGGCGGCCCGGCCGAGGGCACCCCCTCGACCTCCCTCGTCCTGGACCAGTTCGGCCGCAATCTCACGCAGGCCGCCCGCGAATCCAAGCTCGACCCGGTCATCGGGCGCGAGAAGGAGATCGAGCGGGTCATGCAGGTCCTGTCCCGCCGTACCAAGAACAACCCGGTGCTCATCGGCGAGCCCGGCGTCGGCAAGACCGCCGTCGTCGAGGGCCTGGCCCAGGCGATCGTCAAGGGCGAGGTCCCCGAGACCCTCAAGGACAAGCACCTCTACACGCTTGACCTGGGTGCCCTGGTCGCCGGTTCCCGCTACCGCGGTGACTTCGAGGAGCGCCTGAAGAAGGTGCTCAAGGAGATCCGCACCCGCGGCGACATCATCCTGTTCATCGACGAGCTCCACACCCTCGTGGGTGCGGGTGCCGCCGAGGGCGCGATCGACGCCGCCAGCATCCTCAAGCCCATGCTGGCCCGTGGTGAGCTCCAGACCATCGGTGCCACGACGCTGGACGAGTACCGCAAGCACCTCGAGAAGGACGCGGCCCTCGAGCGCCGCTTCCAGCCGATCCAGGTGGCGGAGCCTTCCCTCCCCCACACGATCGAGATCCTCAAGGGCCTGCGCGACCGCTACGAGGCCCACCACCGCGTCTCCATCACGGACGAGGCCCTCGTCCAGGCGGCGACGCTGGCCGACCGGTACATCTCGGACCGCTTCCTGCCGGACAAGGCGATCGACCTGATCGACGAGGCCGGCTCCCGGATGCGCATCCGCCGGATGACCGCGCCGCCGGACCTCCGCGAGTTCGACGAGAAGATCGCGGGCGTGCGCCGCGACAAGGAGTCGGCCATCGACTCCCAGGACTTCGAGAAGGCGGCTTCTCTCCGTGACAAGGAGAAGCAGCTGCTGGCGGCGAAGACCAAGCGCGAGAAGGAATGGAAGGCCGGCGACATGGACGTCGTCGCCGAGGTCGACGGCGAGCTCATCGCCGAGGTCCTCGCGACCGCGACCGGCATTCCCGTCTTCAAGCTCACCGAGGAGGAGTCCTCGCGTCTGCTCCGCATGGAGGACGAGCTCCACCGTCGGGTCATCGGCCAGAAGGACGCCATCAAGGCGCTCTCCCAGGCGATCCGCCGTACCCGTGCGGGTCTGAAGGACCCGAAGCGCCCGGGTGGCTCGTTCATCTTCGCCGGCCCGTCCGGTGTCGGTAAGACCGAGCTCTCCAAGACGCTCGCCGAATTCCTCTTCGGCGACGAGGACGCGCTGATCTCCCTCGACATGTCGGAGTTCAGCGAGAAGCACACGGTTTCCCGCCTCTTCGGTTCGCCCCCCGGCTACGTGGGCTACGAAGAGGGCGGCCAGCTCACCGAGAAGGTGCGCCGCAAGCCGTTCTCCGTCGTCCTCTTCGACGAGGTCGAGAAGGCCCACCCGGATATCTTCAATTCCCTTCTCCAGATCCTGGAGGACGGTCGCCTGACCGACTCCCAGGGCCGGGTCGTGGACTTCAAGAACACGGTCATCATCATGACGACCAACCTGGGTACCCGGGACATCTCGAAGGGCTTCAACCTCGGCTTCGCCGCCGTGGGCGACACCAAGACCGGTTACGACCGGATGAAGGCGAAGGTCAACGAAGAGCTCAAGCAGCACTTCCGGCCCGAGTTCCTGAACCGCGTCGACGACACGGTCGTCTTCCACCAGCTCACCGAGGAAGACATCATCCAGATCGTCGACCTGATGATCGCCAAGGTGGACGAGCGCCTGAAGGACCGCGACATGGGCATCGAGCTGAGCGGCGACGCGAAGCTCCTGCTCGCCAAGCGGGGCTACGACCCGATCCTGGGCGCCCGCCCGCTGCGCCGGACCATCCAGCGCGAGATCGAGGACGTCCTGTCGGAGAAGATCCTCTTCGGCGAGCTGCGTCCCGGCCACATCGTGGTCGTGGGCAAGGAGGGCGACGGCGAAGAAGCCAAGTTCACCTTCCGCGGCGAGGAGAAGTCGGCTCTGCCGGACCTCCCCCCGATCGAGGCCACGGGCTCCGGCCCGGACCTGAGCAAGGGCGCGTAAGCACCGGCTGCACGAGGGGGGGGGGGGGGGGGGGGGGGGGGGGGGGGGGGGGGGGGGGGGGGGGGTTGTGGGGGGGGGGGGGGGGGGCGGGGGGGGGGGGGGGGGGGGGGGGGGGGGCGCCCCGCCCCCCCCCGCCCTC
>NZ_JBVIGX010000048.1:0-27136 GCF_055570595.1 Streptomyces sp. NPDC031132 | reverse complement strand
GACCTCGTCCCCCTTCCCCCCCACACGACCGCACACACACCCACACACCCCCCCCCCCCCCCCCCCCCCCCCCCCCCCCCCCCCCCCCCCCCCCCCGCCCCTTTTTCTGCTTCCCGGAGGCCCCGCGCCGGTGACAAGCCACACAGGGCAAAACGGACCTACTAGGACCTCTCGTAGGTGGAATGTCCATTTTGTCCCGACTCACCCCTGCCCTCGGCCCAGCGGGGAAGCGGTCAACCGGCTGCGTCACACCTCCCCGGCCTACGAGCCCCGGTAGTAATCGGGACGTTTGGGGATGCGCCGGGACACGGGTTACCAAGGATGGGCAAGCCCGGCATCCGCTTCCCAGCGTGCCGGGTGACTTCATGCCCGAAGCGTCCTTGTCCCCGGCCCGGAGGTCTCCTTACATGTTCGCGAAGCGCGTCAGCACCCCTCGTACCCGTCTCGCCGTCGGCGCCACCGCTCTCGGTGCGGCCCTGGCTCTCGGGGCCGGGACGACCGCCGCCTTCGCCGACACGACCCCGCAGACCGCCCTGACCGGGACCGCCGAGCTGGTCGCGGCCCAGGCCGCCGCCCAGGCCTCCGGGGCCGCCGCGAAGACCGTCAACTGGCAGAAGCCGGTCGCCACCTACACGCTGTCCGCGACCTTCGGCAAGGGCGGCAGCATGTGGTCCCACAAGCACTCGGGCCAGGACTTCGCCTGCCCCGTCGGCACCCCGGTCAAGGCCGCCTCGGCGGGCGTGGTCGTCAAGGCCGGCCCGAACGGCGGCGGCGACGGCCCGGCGTACGGCAACGCCATCGTGATCAAGCACGCGAACAACACGTACTCGCAGTACGCGCACCTCTCGAAGATCAAGGTCCGGATCGGCCAGAAGGTCGCCAAGGGCACCCAGGTCGCGCTGTCCGGCAACACCGGCAACTCGAGCGGCCCGCACCTCCACTTCGAGATCCGGACCACCCCGAACTACGGCTCGGCCGTGAACCCGGTCGCCTTCCTGCGCAAGGCCGGCGTCACCGTCTGATCGCCCTGGTCCCTCTGACCGCGGTCAGTACAGGAGCCAGGAGCCCGTCGGCTTCGTCTTCGCGTCGACCCTGCCCGGCTTGAGGGTGTCGATCTGGGCGGGCGAGAGCACCGAGTCGTAGGTCTGCACGGTCTCCATGGCCCCGCTCCACGGCGCGGTCCACTTGTCCTCGTGGCGCGAGCGCGCCAGCTGCAGCGGGCCCTGCGCCTGGAAGACGCCGGGGACGGGGGCCTCGCCGGTCTTCTTGCCGTTGACGTAGAGGGCGATCTGCTTGCGCTCGGCGTCGTAGGTCCCGGTCAGGGTGGAGAAGGTCTTCTCCATCTTCGGGCTCTCGCCGGTCACGGTCACCGCGGTCGCCTCGGCGCCCTGGTCGCCCGTCTGGACGCGGAAGACCCAGGCCGGCTTGCCGTTGACCTGGTCCAGGCCCAGCTCGAACGAGAAGGACTTCTCGTTGCCCTGGCTGACGGCGATCTGGCGGCCCTTCGGGGCGCGGTTCCAGACGTGCGCCGAGACGGTGAAGCTCTTGGACGTGTCCACGACGCGCTTGGCGGACTCGGCGTACGAGTTCTCGTTGCCCTTCGTCCGGATCTCGAAGCGCTTTTCGATCGGGAAGACCCCGGCGTCGGGGCCCATCTTCAGCGGGGCCTTGCCGCTGCGGTCCCGGATCTGCGTCGGGTCGTCCTTGACCGTCGGGGTGTTGTCGACCGGGGTCTTGCTCTTCGACCCGCTGGGGGAGGGCGAGGTCGGCGCGGACGTGGGCGTGTCGTCCTTCGCCTCGTTCCCGCCCTTGTCGTCGCCGCCCAGCAGCAGGAACGTTCCACCGCCGGCGAGCAGCGC
The DNA here is from genome assembly GCF_055570595.1 of Streptomyces sp. NPDC031132. NCBI lineage: Bacteria > Bacillati > Actinomycetota > Actinomycetes > Kitasatosporales > Streptomycetaceae > Streptomyces > Streptomyces sp. NPDC031132. The sequence goes on along the minus strand of NZ_JBVIGX010000048.1, from coordinate 25,277 downwards.
CAGTACGGTCACCGCGGCGCCGATCATCCAGAGCCGCTTCTTGCGCTTCTCGGCCGCCGAGCGGTCGGCCATGGCCTCCCAGTCCGGCTGGTCCGACTGCGGCGCGAACGGCCCGGGGATCCCGGGGCCGCCCGGAGCGCCGGGCGCGGCCGGCCCGCCCATGTTCGGGAGCCCCTGGGCCCACTGCTGGGGCGCGGCGGCCGGGGGCGGGGCCTGCTGGTACGGGCCGGGCTGCGCGCCCGGCTGCGGGTAGCCGTAGCCGCTGCCGTCCGCGGGTGCGCCCGGCGGCGGGCCGAAGCTGCCGCCGGGCGCACCCGCGGCCGGGGCGCCGGGCGGGTAGCCGTAGCCGGCCGCGGAGGCCGGCGGGACCGGCGGGAACCCGTAGCCCCCGTTCCCGGGGGCGGGCTCGGGCTGCGGGTTGCTGGGGGGATTCGTACCGTCGGTCATGCCACGGATGCTAAAACACCGGGCCGCACAGCTGTACGGCCCGGTCCCGATCCGCTCGCGATCAGCCCTGCACCTTGATGACGGGGAAGCTTCCCGTCGCCGTCGGCGCGTGCTCCGGCAGCCACAGCACCGCGACCGCTCCGGCAGCCGCTCCCTCGCGGTCCGCGCCGCCCGGAGCCGCCACGTTGCGGAACGTCAGCCGGGCGCCCAGCACCCGCGCCTGCCCCTCCGCGATGGTCAGCCCGAGGCCGTGCCCCACCCCGGCGCGGTCCGTCGACCCGGTCCGGAACCGGCTCGGCCCCTCGCGCAACAGCGCCTCCGGGAAGCCCGGCCCGTGGTCCCGGACCCGGACGACCCGGCCCTCGATGTCGACCTGGACCGGCGGCTGCCCGTACCGCGCCGCGTTGGCCAGCAGGTTGCCAAGGATCCGCTCCAGCCGCCGCGGGTCGGTGCTGACGATCTCGTCCGCGACCACCCGTACCGAAGCCTCCGGCATCAGCGCGGTCACCCGCCGGCTCACGAACTCGCCCAGCGCCACGTCCTGGAGCTCCGCCCGCTCGGACGCGCTGTCCAGGCGGGCCACCTCCAGTACGTCCTCCACGAGCGCCCGCATCGCCTGCGCCCGGTCCCGCACCAGCTCGGTCGGCCGCCCCGGAGGCAGCAGTTCCGCCGCCGTGAGCAGGCCCGTCACCGGGGTCCGCAGCTCGTGCGCGATGTCCGCGGTCACCCGCCGCTCGGCCTCCAGCCGCTGCTGGAGCGCGTCCGCCATGGCGTCCACGGCCCGCGCGAGGTCGTCGGTCTCGTCGCGTACGACGCCCCCGACCGCGTCCCGCACCCGTACGTCGGGATCCCCGTGCGCCACCCGCTGCGCGGCGGCCGCCGCCTTGCGCAGCCGGCGCGAGATCTGCCCGCCGATGAGCACGCCGAGCGCGGCGCCCGCGACGACGACGGAGATCGACCCGACGACCAGGGCCCGGTCCAGGTCGCGCACCATGTTGGCGCTCTCCTTGAACTCGTTGTGCAGCGACAGCACCTGCCCGTTCCCGAGCGGCACCGCGGCCCACACCTGCGGCACTCCCTTGCGTGACTCCTGGATGTACGTGCCGCGCCGCCCCGACCGCGCCTTCTCGCGCAGCGCGGCGGGCAGTTCGGGGTCGTTGACCTTCGCCCCGAGGACCGGCTTGCGCCCGGCCTCGACGAAGCGGGCGATGACGTTCACGTTCGCCAGCTGGGCCTCGCGCGCGCTCTCCAGCATCGAGACGCGGGCAGCACTGTGCACGACCAGGCTCAGTGCCACGGCGACGAGCGCGCCGACGGCGGCGATGGCGAGCGTGATCTTCCAGCGGATCCCCGTACGGAGGGTGAAGCGCCTCATCCTTTGAGCTTGTATCCGAATCCTCGGACCGTTTCGATGCGGTCCTGTCCGATCTTCGTGCGCAGCCGTTGGACGTGGACGTCCACGACGCGGGTGTCGCCGCCCCAGTCGTAGTCCCAGACCCGCTCCAGGAGCCGGTCGCGGGACAGTACGGTGCCGGGCGCGGAGGAGAACTCCAGCAGCAGCCGCATCTCGGTCGGCGTCAACGCCACCGGGGCGCCGGCCCTGCGGACCTCCATGCCCTCGGTGTCGACCTCCAGGTCGCCGAAGACCAGCACCCCGCGCTCCTCGGAGTCGTCCTCGCCGTTCGCCCCCGGCCGGCCGTTCTGCGGGCCGCCGGCGTGGCCGAAGCGGCGCAGCACGGCGCGGATCCGGGCGACGAGGACCGAGCCGTCGAAGGGCTTGGTGACGTAGTCGTCGGCGCCCGCCTCCAGGCCCAGGACGACGTCGATGGAGTCGGCGCGCGCGGACAGCATGATCACGGGAACGGTGGACTCGTCGCGGATCCGGCGGCACAGGCTCACGCCGTCCATGCCGGGCACCATCACGTCGAGCAGCGCGATGTCCGGCTGGTTGGCCCGGAAGGACTCCAGGCCGGACAGGCCGTCGGGCATGGCGGTGACCACGAACCCGTCGCGTTCCAGCGCCAGGGTCGTGGCCTCGCGGATGACGTCGTCGTCCTCCACGAACAGGACATGGGTCTCGGCCATGCGGAAGCCTCGCCTCGGTTCTTCGCTTCTTCGGTCCGTCGGTTCTTCTGGTCTGCGGTCTTCGGGTCGTCAGTTCCTCTGGGTGACCGCGGGGGCCGGCTGGACCGCACCGTCGACGTTGCTGTAGTCGGTGTGCACCCGGTCCTGCTCGGTGAACTTCTCCCCGTTCCAGTGGTACGTGATCACGTCCTCGCCGGACGGGTAGGCGAGGGCGTCGCTCTTCCCGTAGACGGGCTTGGTGACCACCAGGTCCCCCCGGTCGATCTCCGCGTAGACGGGCGGCTGCTCGTCCGAGAACACATTCTCGTACGTCCCGCCCGTAGCCCGGTACACGTACGAGCCCCGCCCCAGCGCATCGGCGCAGGACAGCACGTTGACGACGATGTCCACGACGGATCCCCCGGTGACCTTCCCGTAGCTCACGTCGACCGGGTACTCCTTGCCCGTGCAGGGCTTGAGGTCCCGCTTGACCTCGGCGCTGACCTTGGGGTCTGCCCGGAGCAGTGCGACGGCGTCGACCCGCCGTACGGGACCGCCCGACGCCCCCGTGGTGGCCGGGACGTGGTCCGGCGGGGTGGCCGTCGCCGAGCCGGTCTTGGCGGCGGACTCGGTGTGGGCGGGGCCGCCGTCGCGCAGGCCGGTGCCGCCGGTGGCGCATCCGGCCGCCAACAGCACTGTGCCGACGAGGACGACCGTCCCCGCCGACATCAGCACCAGCGGACTTCTGCCGCTCAAGCTTTGGCCATTCAGGCCGCGCACCGCTCACGCCCCTCGTACCGGATGGTGTGGTCACCGCGGTGGTCACCGCGCTCCAGCGCACGCATGTCCAGATCCCGGCTCTCCAACTCCTGCCGGAGCCGGGCCAGCGCGCGGTGCAGGGTGCTCTTCACAGTACCCGCCGACATGCCGAGCGCCGCGGCGGTCTCCTCGGTGCTCATCTGCTCCCAGTGTCGCAGCACGACCACGCTGCGCTGCTTGGGCGCGAGAACCTTGAGGATGTCCATCAGCAGGGCGCGGTCGGCGCGCTGGTCGGAGCCGTCCTCGACGGAGGCGTCCGGGAGCTGCTCGGTGGGGACCTCTTCCAGCTTGCGGGCGCGCCACCACTCGGTCCGGGTGTTGATCATGACGCGGCGCAGGTAGGCGTCGGCCAGGGACTTGTCGGCGATGCCGTCCCAGCGGCCGTACGTGCGCACCAGCGCGGTCTGCAGCAGGTCCTGCGCGTCCGTGGGGTCCGGGACCAGGCGCCGGGCACTGCGCAGGAGCGCATCCTGCCGAGTGCGTACGTACTCCTCGAATCCGAGTACCTCGCCGTGCGCCATCTCAGACCGCCTCCGTCCCGTGCAACCGCTCATCCCCGTGCCCTACGGATTCGAAGGTACGGAGGGGTTGTCACGGGCCTGTGCGGGCCAGCCTTCGGTGGACGCACGGACACCCATAGGTTGTGTAACAGTGCCGTGAGCTGGGGTTTGGCCGGGACAAACGGAATCTCCGACTCAGCTCGGCCCGCGATGCGGCCCCGGAGCGGCCCCGGCGCGGCTCAGTCCGTCGCGGGGCCCTGCGGCAGCCGGTACATCCCCCCGGCGAGCGGTTCGACCAGCCCGTCGGAGACCAGCCCGTCCAGCGATCGGGCCCGCTGCACGGGCTCGTCCCAGACCGTGTCGAGCACCGCCTGCGGAACCGGCCCGACCGCTTCCCGCAGCACCGCGAGGAGCTTGCCGCGCACCTGCCGGTCGGTCCCCGCGTACGTCTGCCCGCGCCGCGGCGGCCCCTCGTGCGCCGGCTTCCCGGCCAGCCGCCACGCGCACAGCCCGGCCACCGGGCAGCGCGCGCAGTCCGGGGACTTGGCCGTGCACACCAGGGCGCCGAGCTCCATCGAGGCCGCCGCCCAGCGGGCCGCGGTGCCCTCGTCCTCGGGCAGCAGGGCCCGGGCCAGGCGCCGCTCGGCGGCCGTGGTGGCGTTCGGCGGGTACTCGACCCCGCTGGTGGTGCGCGCGAAGACCCGGCGCACGTTGGTGTCGAGCACGGCGTGCCGCTGCCCGTACGCGAACGAGGCCACGGCGGCGGCCGTGTACTCGCCGATGCCGGGCAGCGCGAGCAGCTGCGCGTGATCCCGCGGTACGTCGCCCCCGTGCCGCTCCGTTATCGCGACGGCCGCGCCGTGCAGGCGCAGGGCCCGGCGGGGGTAGCCGAGCCGCCCCCAGGCCCGTACGGCCTCGCCCGGGGCCTCGGCGGCCAGATCGGCGGGGCGGGGCCACCGGGCGAGCCACTGCTCGTACACCGGCAGGACCCGGCTGACCGGGGTCTGCTGGAGCATGAACTCGCTGACCATGACCCCCCAGGGGCCGGCCTCGGGGCGGCGCCAGGGCAGGTCGCGGGCGTGCTCCTCGAACCAGGCGATGACAGGGGAGTGCAGCGCGTGGGACACGTCGGGGAACGTCTCGGGGGAAGGGCTGGTGGATGCAGTCATGGCAACGGCATCCTGGCACGTTTCAGGGCTGCCGCGCGGGGCCCGGGCCGGTGAACCAGACAGCGGCGCGCCCCCCGCTCGCCCGCAGGGCGGCGATGATCGTACTGATCGGACCGGTGAGGGCGAGGGTGAAGAGCGCGGCGAGCGAACCGCCGAGCAGCAGACCGACGCCCACGTCGTGGGGATAGTGGACGCCGACGAAGACCCGGGAGAAGGCCATCAGCAGGGCCAGCGGCACGGTCAGCAGTGCGAGGCGGCCTACGGCGAGGGCCAGCGCGACGGCGGCTGCGCCCGCGATGGCGGAGTGGTTGCTGGGGAAGGACCAGTCGCCGGGCACCGGGCAGACGACGAGCGAGGCCGCGGCCCCGGCGACGGCCCGGCAGGGCCGCTCCTCGTCCACGGCGGACTTCACGACCTCTGAGGCGACGTACGCGACGGCCGTGGCGAGCGGCGCGAGGACGGCGAGGGCGACGGCCCGCGGGCCGGCCTGGGTGCGCGCACGCCACCACACGGCTATGAAGAGCAGGCCGAAGAGCAGGAGTCCGTACTCCGTCCAGACCTCGAACGCCGACTGCACCCAGCCGGGTGCGGAGCGGGCGGAACCGGTGATGTCGACGTAGAGGCCGGAGGTGTCCATGGTCACCGACCGTACTCAAACGCGACCGTGACTGACGTGGGACTCTTGGCCGATTCCCGTCGCTCGGGCCTCCGCCCGCAGGATGATCATCGGCAGAACAAGCCGCTTGCGCGGCATGTGGGGCGCAGATCGGGCCGCGGACTCTCGTAAAGTTCCGTCCGTGGGATCTATGCGCAATCCGGTCGGGCCGCTCCCCTCCTCCATCTACTGGCGACGGAGGGCTGTGCTGGCGTCCGTCGTCGCGCTCCTCGCGCTCCTCGCCGTATGGACCGTCAGTTCCGGCGGGGGGAAGTCGAGTACGAACGGCAAGGGCGGCGACAAGGGGCCCGACCCGGTCGCCTCGATCACCCCGGGGCCCGCGGGGACGGGGCCGGCGATCAGTCAGGCGCCGGGCGGGCGTGGGGAGTCGGGCGGCGGCTCGGGCAAGAACGGCGAACCGGGCGGCACTCCGGGCACGGCGGCGGGCGCGGGAGCGGGTCCGGGCTCCGGCAGCGGCGCCGGCGGGGGCAGCGGCGGTACCGGCGGCTCCACGTCCCAGGTCCCGGCGGACTCCCCGCTTCCCACGTGCGCCCCGAGCGGGATGCAGTGGGAGGTCAAGAGCGTGAAGAACGAGTACGAGACGAGCGAGAAGCCCCGCCTCGAACTGGTCGCCCGCAATGTCTCCGGCACGACCTGCAAGGTCGACCTCGGCCCGAAGCAGGCCGTCCTGACCATCCTCCAGGCGAGCACGAGCAAGGCCGTCTGGTCCTCGGCGGACTGCCCGTCGGGCGCGGCCAACGCGTTCTTCCGGGTGCCGGCGCAGGGGGAGACGAAGCAGTCGCTGGAGTGGGACAGGAAGTTCAGCGCGGCGGACCAGTGCCAGACGCCTCCGGCGGGGAGCGCGGCCCCGGACACGTACGTGGTCGAGGTCAAATCCCCGGGCATGCCGGTGGCCCGAACCTCGTTCGTCCTCAAGCAGGACTAGGGGGTGCCCCCGGGGCGCCGCCCCGGACCCCGCGCCTCGAACGCCGGAGGGCATGCGGCGCAGCGGACCGAAGCCCGCCGCGAGGACCGCGGAAGGTCAGACGTAGCGCTCGAGGATCGACGACTCCGCCAGGCGGGACAGCCCCTCGCGGACACTGCGCGCACGGGCCTCGCCCACGCCGTCCACGGCCTGGAGGTCGTCCACCGAGGCCGCGAGGAGCTTCTGCAGGCCCCCGAAGTGCTCCACCAGCCGCTCGATGATGGCCCCCGGCAGCCGCGGAACCTTCGCCAGCAGCCGGTACCCCCGCGGGGACACCGCCGAGTCGAGCGTCTCCGGCGAGCCCGTGTACCCCAGCGCCCGCGCCACGATGCCGAGCTCCAGCAGCTCCGGATGCGTCAGCGCGTCCAGCGCCGGCAGCGCCTCGTCCACCGTGCGGGAGCGCTTCGCCGTCGGCTCCGGCACGTAGTCCCGGATCACCAGCTCCCGCTCCTGCTCGATGCCGACCGTCAGCTCGTCCAGCTGGAGCGACAGCAGTCGCCCGTCCGTGCCCAGCTCGACCACGTATTCAGCGATTTCCGTGGCAATGCGGCGAACCATTTCCAGCCGCTGGGCCACCGCCGTCACGTCGCGCACCGTGACCAGGTCCTCGATCTCCAGCGCTGACAGCGTCCCCGCGACCTCGTCGAGGCGGAGCTTGTACCGCTCCAGCGTGGCCAGCGCCTGGTTCGCCCGCGACAGGATCGCCCCGGACTCCTCCAGGACCCGGCGCTCCCCGTCCACGTACAGCGCGATCAGCCGCATCGACTGCGACACCGACACCACGGGGAAGCCGCACTGCTTGGAGACGCGGTCCGCGGTGCGGTGACGGGTGCCCGTCTCCTCCGTCGGGATCGACGCGTCCGGCACCAGCTGGACTCCCGCCCGCAGGATCTTGGTGATGTCCTTGTCCAGGATCAGCGCACCGTCGAGCTTGCACAGCTCGCGCAGCCGCGTCGCGGTGAACTCCACGTCCAGGACGAAACCACCCGTGCACATCGCCTCGACGGACTTGTCCATCCCGAGGACGATGAGGCCGCCGGTGTTGCCGCGGACGATCCGTTCCAGACCGTCACGCAGGGGCTGACCAGGTGCGACCGCGCTCAGCGAGGCGCGCATCATGGCCTCCTGCTTGGAGCTCGCGCCCGACTTCCCGGATGCTGCTGCCCCGTCCTTGGCTGCCACTGCACTCCTCCGGTCGCGGGTTGCGCCGCCTGCGTACGGCCGGGCGGACCAGCACAAAGTCTACCGGCGTGCGCTGCGCGCCCGCCGTGGCTTGGCCAGGTGCGCCGCCGAGGGACCCCGTACGGGCCCCCTCACCTGGCACTCCTGCGCCAACTCCACCCCGCCTGCACGACTTCTCCGCGACCACCTGCGTCACGGCCGCCACTCCGCGACCGCCTACTCCTTGGCCGCCGCCCGCGACCGCCCGCGCGGCAGGACCCGCAGCGCGTCGCCCATGTCCGCGACCTCGGTGACCTTCATCCCGGCCGGCACCTTCCCGGGGTCGCCCGGCACCAGGGCGTGCGTGAAGCCGAGCCGGTGCGCCTCCGCGAGGCGCCGCTGCACTCCGGTCACGCGCCGCACCTCGCCCGCGAGGCCGACCTCCCCGATCGCCACGAGGTTCTTCGGCAGCGGCACGTCGCTCGCCGCCGAGGCCAGCGCGAGCGCGATCGCCAGGTCGGCCGCCGGCTCCGTCAGCTTCACCCCGCCCACGGTGGCGGAGTAGATGTCGCGCTTGCCGAGCGCGGTGATCCGGCCGCGCTGCTCCAGCACCGCCAGCATCATCGACACGCGGGAGGTCTCCAGGCCCGAGGTGGTCCGCCGCGGCGAGGGGATCTGCGAGTCCACGGTCAGCGCCTGCACCTCGGCGACCAGCGGGCGCTTGCCCTCCAGCGTCACCGTCAGGCAGGTCCCCGGGACGGCCTCCGCGCGCCGGGTCAGGAACAGCCCGCTCGGGTCGGCGAGCCCGGTGATCCCCTCGTCGTGCAGTTCGAAGCAGCCGACCTCGTCCGTGGCCCCGTACCGGTTCTTCACGCCGCGTACGAGACGCAGGCGTGCGTGCCGGTCGCCCTCGAAGCTCAGGACCACGTCCACGAGGTGCTCGAGCAGGCGGGGGCCGGCGATCGCCCCGTCCTTCGTGACGTGCCCGACCAGCAGGGTGGCCATCCCGCGCTCCTTCGAGGCGCGGATCAGCGCCCCGGCCACCTCGCGGACCTGGGCCATGCCGCCGGGCGCGCCGTCGATCTCGGGCGAGGCCACGGTCTGTACGGAGTCCAGGACCAGCAGCGAGGGCTGCACGGCGTCGAGGTGGCCCAGTACGGCGGACAGGTCGGTCTCGGCGGCGAGGAAGAGGTGGTCGTTCAGCGCGTTGATCCGGTCGGCCCGCAGCCGCACCTGGCTCGCCGACTCCTCGCCGGTGACGTAGAGGGTGCGGTGCGCTTCGCCGGCCGCCTTCGCCGCCACGTCCAGCAGCAGCGTCGACTTCCCGACACCGGGCTCGCCGGCCAGCAGGACGACGGCGCCGGGCACGAGCCCGCCGCCGAGGACCCGGTCCAGCTCGTCCACGCCGGTGCTGCGGGCGGTCGCCGTCCGGCCGTCGACCTGCGCGATCGGGAGCGCGGGCGCCGAGACCCGCCCGGCGGCGGTGGTCCGGACGGCGGGCGCGCCGCCCATCTCCTCCACGGTGCCCCACGCCTGGCATTCGGGGCACCGCCCGAGCCATTTCGCGGTCGTCCAGCCGCACTCGGAGCAGCGGTAGGACGGCCGGTCCTTGGCGGATGAACGAGATGTACGGGCAGCCATGCGGCCCACGGTATCCGGCCCCTGTGACAGCGCCCGCGCCCCAGGGCTCGCCCAGGCCCGCGCACCGGTCCGCGCGCCAGGCGTCAGGGCCGCGGTCAGCACGGGTTCGATCTGTTCACCCGTAAGGGCTAAAACAGCTGAAGGCTTCACGGCCGTCACCGGCGCGCGGCCTAACTTCGCCAGGGTGAACAGCAGCAACCAGGAGAGCCCCGCCCAGCGCACCGGCGCACACCGGGCGCACGGGCGCACGCCCCCCGAGGGCCCCGAAGGCCGCGAAGGCCCCGGAGGAGAACAGCCGCCGCCCCCCTTCCGGCACGAGCCGTACCTCGACGGCCTGTTCACGTACTGCCTGTCGGTCCTCTGCGACCACGACACCGCCACCGAGGTGCTCGCCGACGTCCTCGCCGTCGCCGAGCGGCACCCCGGCCGATGTCCCGACGAGGGGGACCGGCGGGCGTGGCTGTACGCCCTCGCCCGCTGGGGCTGTCTGCAGCGGCTGGCCGAGCACCGGCGGACCCGGCAGGGAGCGCATTCCGCCCGGCGTACGCCGGAGCGCACGGATGCCGAGCGCGCGCCGCAGGCGCACCGCTCCCTGGACGTGAATGCCTACCGGCGCACCGAGCTGGCCCGCCTCGCCTGGCCCGAGGCCGCCGGGACCACGCCCGCGCAGCGCGAAGCCCTGGAACTCGCCGTACGCCACCGCCTCGGCGTCCCCGAACTCGCCGCCGTCCTCGGCACGCCCCCCGCCACCGCCCGGGAGCTGCTGGCCGGCGCCGCCTGCGAGGTGGAGCGGACCCGCGCCGCCCTCGCCGTCGTCGAGACCGGCAGCTGCCCCTCCGTGTCCCGGCTCACCGGCGACGGTCAGGTGCTCCTGTCCACATCCCTGCGCGCCGAGCTGGTCCGCCACGTCGACGACTGCCCGCGCTGCCGCCGCGTCGCCGAACGCGTCGACGCCGCCGCCCCCTGGCCCGGCACCGGCGGCATCCACGCGGCGCTCCCGCTGGTCCCCGCCCCGCGCACCGCCGTCCGCGCGGCCATGCTCCGCTCCGCCGGCGGCCGACGGCGCCGCCGGCCCGGCCCGCGCTTCGACCGCACCGGCTTCCCGATGGACCCTCGGGACCGCGCGGCCCGCCGCGACCGGCTGCGCGCCCGGGCCGTGACCACCACCGTCGTCGCCACCGTCGTCGCGGCCCCGGTCCTCGCCCTCTGGGCGGCGTACCGCGGCGCCCCGGAGACCGGCGAGAGCGTCGGCGCGGACTCCACCCGGATCTCCGCGAGCGAGTCCGAGATCCCGCTCCCGCACCAGGACGGCCGCCCGCTGCGCGCGTACGAGAACGCCGGCAACACCGCCCACACCACCGGCGAGCCCGGCTTCGCCACGGGCAGCGCCGCGCCGGACACCCCCGACGTCTCCGTCGAGGTGATCAGCACCGGGCCGACGGCCGCCCCCGACCGGGCCGGGAACCCCGGCCGGCTCTCCGTCGCCGCCTCCTCGCGCGGGGGCACCACCCTGCTCACCCTCACCGCGTCCGGCGGGGCGGCGGTGGACTGGCGGCTCTGGTCCGACGCCCCGTGGCTGCGCGCGAGCCGGACCGCGGGCACGCTGGCCCCTGGAGAATCGGTCATCCTGCAGATCACCGTGGACACCGAAGCCCAGCCCGTGGGCGCCTGGTCCGCCCGGGTCGGCGTGGACCCCGGCGGCGCCGTGGTCTCCATCCAGGGCCGCGGCCGCCCGGCGCCCACGCCGACGGAGCCCACGCATCCGACGCCGACCCCGACCCCCACCCCGACGCCGACGGATCCCCCCACGCCGACGCCGAAGCCCACGCCGACCCCCACCCCGACGCCGAGCGCCTCAGAAGGAACGGTTTCCCCGCCCGCGGACCCGAGCGGGCCCTAGGGGGTGTCTTGCCGATCAGGCCGGGCTCGCGGCGTCCGGCACGCGCGCTCGCCGCGTTCTCGTCGCTCGCCGACGCTCCGCGTCGACTCCCTCCTCGGCCTTGCGATCGCACGCACCGGACGCCGCTCCCTGATCCGGCCTGATCGGCAAGACACCCCCTAAGCCGTCGGTTGTCAGCTGTCAGCTGTCGGCCGCCGGCTGAGCCGGGTCCGCGGGGTGCGGGGCCATCGGCAGCAGCGAAGACAGCCGCGCCTCGCACAGCTTCACGAGGGCCTCGTACCCCTCCTTGCCCATCAGCTCCGTCAGCTCGGCGCGGTACGACACGTACACCGGCTCGCCGGCGCCGTGCGCGGACGTCGCCGACGTGCACCACCAGTGCAGGTCGTGCCCGCCCGGGCCCCAGCCGCGCCGGTCGTACTCGCCGATCGACACCTGCAGCACCCGCGTGTCGTCCGGCCGGTCGATCCACTCGTACGTCCGGCGGATCGGCAGCTGCCAGCACACGTCGGGTTTGGTCTCCAGCGGCTCCTGGCCGCTCTTCAGCGCCAGGATGTGCAGCGAGCACCCGGCCCCGGCGGGGAAACCGGGCCGGTTCAGGAAGATGCACGCGCCGTCCCAGCGGCGGGTCTGCTTCTCCCCGTCGTCGTCGTGCTGCGTCCAACCGGTCTCGCTGCCGACGTCGTGGAACTGCCACAGCTCCGGGGTCAGCCGTGCCACGTTCTCGGCGACCCGCTTCTCGTCGTCCTCGTCCGAGAAGTGCGCGCCGAGGGTGCAGCAGCCGTCATCGGCCCGGCCGGCCTGGATGCCCTGGCAGCCGCTGCCGAAGATGCACGTCCAGCGGGAGGTGAGCCAGGTCAGGTCGCAGCGGAAGACCTGCTCGGCATCGGCGGGGTCGGGGAACTCCACCCAGGCCCGCGGGAAGTCGAGCCCCTTCTCGTCGTCACGAGCGACCGGGGCTTCGGCCTGCGGCTTCGCCTTCTTGGCCTTCTTCGCCTTGTCGGCCTGCCCGACCTCGTCGGCCTTCGCGGCCTTCTCGGGCTTCTCGGCGGGCTTGGACTTGTTGGCCTTCTTCGTATTTGGCACAAACCCAAGCCTAAGCGCCCCTTACGCCACCCATACTCCAGCCGCACAGTAGCGTTTCCTCGTATGAGACTCGGTGTCCTTGATGTGGGTTCGAACACGATCCATCTGCTGGTGGTGGACGCGCACCCCGGCGCGCGCCCGCAGCCGGCGCACTCGCACAAGGTGGAACTGCGGCTGGCGGAGCTGCTCGATGAGGCCGGAGCGGTCACCCCGGGGGGCATAGAGCGCCTCGTGTCGGTGATCGGCGAGGCCGCGCAGGCCGCCGAGGACAAGGGCTGCGAGGACGTGCTGCCCTTCGCGACCAGCGCCGTACGCGAGGCCACGAACGCGGACGAGGTCCTGGCCCGGGTGAAGCTCGAGACCGGCGTCGACCTCCCCATCCTCAGCGGCGAGGACGAGGCGCGGCTGACGTTCCTCGCCGTCCGGCGGTGGTTCGGCTGGTCCGCGGGCAAACTGCTGGTCCTCGACATCGGCGGCGGCTCGCTGGAGATCGCGTACGGCATCGACGAGGACCCGGACGCGGCGGTCTCGCTGCCGCTGGGCGCCGGCCGCCTCACCACCGGCTGGCTCCCGGGCGACCCGCCGGACGCGGCGGACGTACGGGCCCTGCGCCGGCACGCGCGGGCCCAGATCGCGCGCACGGTCGGCGAGTTCAGCCGCTTCGGGGCGCCGGACCACGTCGTGGCGACGTCGAAGACCTTCCGGCAGCTGGCCCGCATCGCGGGCGCGGCGCGCTCGGCGGACGGGCTGTACGTACAGCGGGACCTGACCCGCAAGTCCCTGGAGGAGTGGGTCCCCAGGCTCGCGGCGATGACGACCGCGCAGCGGGCCGCCCTCCCCGGTGTCTCGGAGGGCCGCGCGTCCCAGCTGCTGGCGGGGGCGCTGGTCGCGGAGGGCGCGATGGACCTCTTCGGCGTCGACGAACTCGAGATCTGCCCCTGGGCCCTCCGCGAGGGCGTCATCCTCCGCCGCCTGGACCACCTGCCGTCCTGACCCGGGCACGGGGCCTGTGGCGCGGGCGGGGGGCGAGGCTTGGGCCCGGAGCGCGTGGAGGGCTAGCGGGTGGCCCGGGTGATCCACTCCAGGCATTCGGACCGGCCGGCGTCGATGCCGAAGGTGATGATTTCGGGGGAGTCGTAGGGGTGCTCGGCCGCCAGGTGCTCCTCCAGGGACACGCGCCGGTCCTGGGTGGTGCGGAAGGTCACCTGCCACTCCGTGCCCTCGCTGACCTCGCCGAGGTGCCGGTACGTGGTTTCGACGGGGCCGGTCACCTGCCCCGAGGCGGCCAGCTTCGCCTCCACCGCCGAGCGGGAGAGCTTCCGTGCGGCTTCCTGGGAGCCGACGGTGGTGAGCACGATCACGTGTTCAGTCATGTGGGGAACCTACCGCTCGCCCGCGCGGACCGGCGTGGCCGCCGTCACGGTCCTCGGCGGCTGCGCCCCGTACCCTGTCCCCGTGGCAGAACCAGTCCGGATCCCGAGCGCGAAAGTCGCCCTCTCCACCGCCTCCGTGTATCCGGAGTCGACGGCGACCGCCTTCGAGATCGCCGCGCGCCTCGGGTACGACGGCGTCGAGGTGATGGTCTGGACGGATCCGGTCAGCCAGGACATCGATGCGCTGCGGCGGCTGTCCGAGCACCATCAGGTGCCGATCCTGGCCGTGCACGCCCCTTGTCTCCTCATCACCCAGAGGGTGTGGTCCACCGATCCCTGGACCAAGCTCCAGCGCGCGCAGGCCGCGGCCGAGCGGCTGGGGGCCTCCACCGTCGTCGTGCACCCGCCCTTCCGGTGGCAGCGGCAGTACGCGCGGGACTTCGTCAGCGGCATCTGGCGGATGGCCGACGAGACCGACGTCCGGTTCGCCGTCGAGAACATGTACCCCTGGCGGTACCGGGACCGCGAGATGCTGGCGTACGCCCCTGAGTGGGACGTCACCAAGGACGACTACCGGCACTTCACCATCGACCTTTCGCACACCGCGACCGCCCGTACGGATGCGGCCGCGATGATCGACCGCATGGGGGACCGCCTCGCGCACGTGCACCTCGCCGACGGGAACGGCTCGGCCAAGGACGAGCACCTCGTCCCCGGCCGAGGCACCCAGCCCTGCGCCGAGCTGCTGGAACGTCTCGCCACCAGTTCCTTCGCCGGGCACGTCGTCATCGAGGTGAACACCCGCCGCGCGATGTCCTCCGCGGAGCGGGAGGCCGACCTCGCCGAGGCCCTGGCCTTCACCCGCCTCCACCTCGCGGCCAGTGCCGGCGCCACCCCGGTCCGGACCCCCCGGTCATGACGGAACCCGCCAAGCCGCGCCGCGGACCGGGCCGGCCCCGTCAGGACGAGGCCGACGACGGGCCCGGCACCCAGGAGCGGATCCGGCTCGCGGCCCGCGAGGTGTTCGCGGAGCGCGGGTACGACAAGACGTCCGTACGCGGCATCGCGAAGGTCGCCGGCGTGGACCCGGCGCTGGTCCACCACTACTTCGGCAGCAAGGACGACCTCTTCGCCGCCGCCATCGAGGTCACGATGGAGCCCGCCCTCGTCGTCCCCGCGATCGTGGGGGAGGGCCCCGACGGCATCGGCGAGCGGCTCGCGCGTTATTTCCTGGCGGTCTGGGAGAACCCGGCCACCCGGGCCCCGCTCCTCGCCGTCGTCCGCTCCGCCCTCACCCACGAGGCCGCGGCGGCCGTGCTGCGCCGGCTGGTCCTGCGCCGGGTCCTGGAACGGGTCGCGGCAGACCTCAAGGTCCCCGACCCCACCTTCCGCGCCGAGCTCGCCGCCTCCCACATGATCGGCATCGCGCTCCTGCGGTACGTGGTCCAGGTCGAGCCCCTCGCGTCCGCCGACCCGGAGGCCATCGTCGCCCTGGTGGCCCCGACCCTCCAGCGCTACTTGACCGAGGAATGAGCCGGGCGTCCCGTCATGCGGACAACCTGTCCGCATCCCGGGCGAGGGGCGTAGCCTCGTAACCGAGCCATATCCACAGTCGTACAGTCGCGGCCGGCGCCTCGCGCCACCGCACTCATGGGGAGTGAACCCGATGCCCGAGCTGAGGTCCCGCACCGTCACCCACGGCCGCAACATGGCGGGCGCACGCGCCCTTATGCGTGCGTCGGGCGTAGCGAGCGAGGACATCGGGAAGCCGATCATCGCGGTCGCCAACTCGTTCACCGAGTTCGTCCCCGGGCACACGCACCTGGCCCCGGTCGGCCGGATCGTCTCCGACGCCATCCGCGCCGCGGGCGCCATCCCCCGCGAGTTCAACACCATCGCGGTCGACGACGGCATCGCCATGGGCCACGGCGGCATGCTGTACTCCCTGCCCTCCCGCGACCTGATCGCGGACAGCGTGGAGTACATGGTCGAGGCGCACTGCGCCGACGCGCTCATCTGCATCTCCAACTGCGACAAGATCACGCCCGGCATGCTGATGGCCGCCATGCGCCTCAACATCCCCGTCGTGTTCGTGTCGGGCGGCCCGATGGAGGCCGGCCAGGCGATCCTCGTCGACGGCACCGTCCGCAAGCTCGACCTGATCGACGCCATGGTCGACGCCTCCAACGAGAACGTCTCCGACGAGGACGTGCTGCGGATCGAGGAGAACGCCTGTCCGACCTGCGGGTCGTGTTCGGGCATGTTCACCGCCAACTCGATGAACTGCCTCGCCGAGGCCATCGGCCTGGCCCTCCCCGGCAACGGCTCCGTCCTCGCGACGCACACCGCCCGCCGCGCCCTGTACGAGGACGCAGGCCGCACGGTCGTCGAGATCACCAAGCGGTACTACGAGCAGGACGACCACTCGGTCCTGCCGCGCTCCATCGCGACCCGCCAGGCCTTCGAGAACGCCATGGCCCTCGACATCGCGATGGGCGGTTCCACGAACACGATCCTGCACCTGCTGGCCGCCGCCCAGGAGGCGGGCCTGGACTACGACCTCACCGACATCGACGAGGTGTCGAGGCGGGTCCCGTGCCTGGCCAAGGTCGCCCCGAACGTGGCGCCCGGCGGCACGTACTACATGGAGGACATCCACCGGGCCGGCGGCATCCCCGCCATCCTCGGCGAGCTGCACCGCGGCGGGCTCCTGAACAAGGACGTCACCACGGTCCACTCCGAGAACCTGGAGGACTGGCTGGCGAAGTGGGACGCGCGCAGCGGCACGGCGAGCGAGACGGCCATGGAGCTGTGGCACGCGGCCCCCGGCTGCGTGCGCTCCGCCACCGCGTTCTCCCAGTCCGAGCGCTGGGACACCCTCGACCTCGACGCCGAGGGCGGCTGCATCCGGTCGGTGCAGCACGCGTACTCGAAGGACGGCGGGCTGGCCGTCCTGCGCGGCAACATCGCGGTCGACGGGTGCGTCGTGAAGACGGCCGGCGTGGACGAGTCGATCTGGACCTTCGAAGGTCCGGCGGTCGTCTGCGAATCGCAGGACGAGGCGGTCGACAAGATCCTCCGCAAGGAGATCAAGGCGGGCGACGTCGTCGTCATCCGGTACGAGGGCCCGCGCGGCGGCCCCGGCATGCAGGAGATGCTCTACCCGACGTCGTTCCTGAAGGGCCGCGGCCTCGGCAAGGTCTGCGCGCTGGTGACGGACGGCCGCTTCTCCGGCGGCACGTCGGGCCTGTCCATCGGCCACGCCTCCCCGGAGGCGGCCTCGGGCGGCAACATCGCCGTCGTCGAGGACGGCGACCGGATCCGGATCGACATCCCGAACCGCTCGATCGAGCTCCTGGTCGACGAGGCCACCCTGGCGGCCCGCCATGCGGCCCTCGGCGGTGTCTACGCCCCGAAGAACCGCGAGCGCAAGGTCTCGGCGGCCCTGCGCGCGTACGCGGCGATGGCCACGAGCGCCGACAAGGGCGCGGTCCGCGACGTCAGCCGACTGGGCGGCTGACACGGCCCGGCCCGCCGGCCGACTGCCCCGCGCCCCCGCGCACACGGCTCCGGCGGCGGGGCTGGATGGCGCGCAGCGCCATTGCGCGCCCGCCGGCGTTTGAGGCGCGGGGTCCGGGCGGAGCCCCGAGGTCTTCTTTCACGGGTCCGGGGCGGAGCCCCGGGGAACGGTGGAAGGGCGGGCAGGGGACGAGCCCCGCGCAGCGGCACCCCGGCGGGGTCCACCAGACGGCCCGGAGCCGTCACCCCCGGGGGTCCGGGGCGAGACGCCCGGAGCCGTCACCCCCGGCAGGCCGGGGCGAGACGGCCCGGAGCCGTCACCTCCCGGCGGGTCCGGGGCCGGTCACCACCCGGCGGGATCTGCGGAGCCGACCGCGAACACCGACGGGCGGGTCCGGGGCCGGTCACCACCTCGCGGGATCTGCGGAGCCGACCGCGAACACCGACGGGCGGGTCCGGGGCCGGTCACCACCTGGCGGGATCTGCGGAGCCGACCGCGAACACCGACCCGTCGGGCGCCGTCCCGTACAACCGCCCGTCGGCAGACACCGGCGCCGGCAGGGTCGCCGCGAACCCCTCCCGCCCGTCACCCATCCGCGGCTTCGTCTGCCCCACCAGCCGCCCACTCCCCGCATCGACCGCCAACAGCCGCCCGTCCGGCCCCGCCAGGTGGACCCGGCCGTCGGAAGCCACCGGCCGGGAGGCCACGGCCAGGCCCGTCTCCAGCCGCCACAGCTCCCTCTCCGCGCCCACCGCGACCAGCCCGCCCGAGACCCCCACCACGTACACCACGCCGTCCGCGCCCACCGCCGCCTCCGCGTCGAACAGCGGCGCCGACAGCCGGACCCGCCGTACGGCGTGCGTCGTCACGTCCACCCGTACCACCGCACCGGTCTTGGGCTCCGCGTCGCAGTCCAGGAGGTACAGCCCGCCCTGCGCGGCGCCGACCGGCCGCAGCCGCCCCCCGGTCCGCAGCTGCCAGCGCAGCGCCCCGCTCGCCGGGTCCACCGCCGCGAGTTGCGTCGTACCGCCGCCCCCGTCGGGCGTCGCCACGTACAGCACCGGCACCGGCGCCCCGGCGGAATCCGGGCCGCCGCCCCACCACACGGATCCCACCCCGCCGAGCTGCTTCGTCCACCGCACGGCCCCGCTCGCCGCGTCGAGCGCGGTCACGCTCCCGTTCGGCGGCACGAGCAGCACCTGTCCGCCCGCCGTCACCGTCCTTGCGCCGTCCGGCAGTTTCCGCTTCCAGCGCTCGGCCCCCGTCCCCGGGTCCAGCGCCTGGAGCGTCCCGCTGCCCGGGGCGACCGCGAGGACCAGCCCGCCCGCGTGCAGCGGCGCGCTGACCGTCGCCGTCCCGGTGGCCGGCGCGGCCGCCTTCACCGACCAGAGCACCGAGCCGTCCGCAGGGTCGAGCCGGGCCGCGGTCAGTCCCGGCCCCGCGCAGTACAGCGCCGCCTCCCAGGAACAGGAGCCGACGCCCGTCCGGTTGCCGGCCCCCGGCGCGCCCAGCGCAACCGCCCACGGGACGAAGGGCTTCGAGGGCACGGGACCGGCCTTCGCGGCAGCGGTCTTCCCCGGCGGTCCGGCACCCGCCCCGAAGTGCAGGTACGCGCCCAGGGCCCCGCCCGTCAGCAGCAGCCCGACCGCCACCGCCGCGGCCGCCCTTGCCCCGCGCCGCCCACGACCGGGACGCCCCGACCCGTCGCCGAGCCGCTCCCTCCGGTGCGTGGCTTCGTCGGCCGCACCCGACTCGACGGGCGGCCGCGGCCGCGGTCGCGCGATGAACGTCTGCGTGTCCTCGGAGGTCGGGTACGCCACCGCCCGCATCTCCGCGATCAGCTCCGCCGCGGTGGGCCGGTCCGCCGGCTCCTTCGCCAGGCACCGCGCGACGAGCGGTACGAGCTGCTCCGGCAGCCCGCTCAGGTCCGGCTCGGCGTGCACGACCTGGTACGCCACGAGGTAGTGGCTGTCGGAGTCGAACGGCCCGTGCCCCGTCGCCGCGTGGACGAGCACCGCGCCCAGGGCGAAGACGTCCGCGGCCGTCCCCACCTCCCGCGGCCGCTGGAACTGCTCCGGCGCCATGTACGGCGGCGTCCCGATCAGCTTCCCCGTCTCGGTCCGCAGATCGCTGTCCGCCGGCCGCGAGATGCCGAAGTCGATGACCCGCACCCCGTCCGGGGCCATCAGCACGTTGCTGGGCTTCAGGTCCCGGTGCACCACGCCCGCCCGGTGGATGTCCCGCAGGGCCTCCGCCAGCCCGGCGGCGAGCCTGGCCAGTTCGACGGGGTCCAGCACCCGCTCCCGTACGCGCTCGGCGAGCGTCGGGGCGTCGATGAACAGGGTGGCCATCCACGGCCGTTCGGCATCCGGATCGGCATCCACGACGGGCGCGGTGAAGGCTCCGCTCACCCGCCGGGCGGCGGTGACCTCCTGCCGGAACCGGGCCCGGAACTCCGCGTCGACCGCATGCTGGGCATGCACGATCTTGACGGCGAGTTTCAGCCCCGAGCCGGAGGTGGCCAGATGCACGACGCCCATCCCGCCGGAGCCGAGCACCGATTCGAGCCGGTACTGCCCGGCGTACTCCGGAAAGCCCACGTAGTCCGCGCGCAGCGAATGCACCGCTCACCACCCCCGCCGGAGCCTAGTCGATGACCCGTACGAATCTCCAAGGGTCCTGCTACCCTGCGCGAGTTGCGCACGGCAACACCCGTGGGGGGAGATTTCGCATGACGACAGAGAATGATTCCAGCCAAGTCCAGAGCCTCGCAGCCAGCTCAGGATTCCCGACATTCCCGGTCGCCCCGGGGTACCGCGTGAACGTCCGCAGCGGCCCGGGCACCAACTACTCGGTCATCGACGTCCTGCCCTACGGCGCGTCCGTCGCGATCCGCTGCCAGTGCGACGGCACGACCGTCTCCGGCCCGTACGGCACGACGGACATCTGGGACTGCGTCGGCAACGGCCGCTTCGTCTCCGACGCCTACGTGAAGACGGGCAGCGACGGCTACGTGGCCACCCGCTGCGGCTAGGTCGAAGCAGCCCCCGTCTGCCACGTGAGACGACCCCGGCCGGCTCGGCGGGGCGGTGGATAATCGCTGGTGTGAGCGACGACGACCAGCGAGACCAGACCCCCGCCGAGCCGGCCGCGCAGGGCCCTGCGGCTCCCGCCCGCGGTGCCGGGCCCGAGCCCGAGCCGATCCGGTTCTTCGGCACCACCTGGCTGAACCACGACGGCGGCTACGCCCTGCGCCGCGTCGGCCTCGCCGCCGGCTCGCTCGTCACCGCCGTGGCCGCGGCCTTCCTGCTCCGCCTCGCCTACGAGGGCCTGGAGATCGGCAACGTCGGCCCGTTCCTCAGCATCTCCGTCGTCGTCCTCTTCGCGATCGCGAGTTCCATCGCCTTCGTGAAGACCTGGGACTCCTTCAACCGCCGTCCCGCCCCGTCCTCCGACGAGGCCGCCCTCAAGGGCCTGAAGACGATCGGTTTCATCGGCTCCCTCATCGCGTACTTCCTGCGCTGCTTCGCCGAGGCCCCCGGCGAGAGGCTGCGCCGCGCCGAGTACGAGCGGGCCACCGCCGAATTCGCCCGCCGCCGCAGCACCCGTACGGGCAACCCGGCCGCGCGCCGCCCCAAGCGGAAGAAGTAGCGGCCCCGCCCCTTCGGCCCGCCCGCCCCTTCGGCCCGCCCGCCCGCCCCTTCGGCCGACCCCGGCCTGTTGACGCCCCGGCACCGCCAGGAGCATTATTCATCGCATGATGAATAATCGAGAGCGAGAGGCCACGGCCGCCGTGCACGCCCGCGGCCTCACGGTCCGCCGCGGCACCGGCCGCACCCCCCGCACCGTCATCGACGACATCGCCTTCGACGTCCCCCGCGGCCGCATCACCGGCCTCCTCGGCCCCTCCGGCTGCGGCAAATCCACCCTCATGCGCTCCGTCGTCGGCACCCAGGCCCACGTCACCGGCACCCTCGACGTCCTCGGCCGCCCGGCCGGCCACCCCGAGCTCCGCTCCCGCATCGGCTACGTCACCCAGGCCCCCTCCGTCTACGACGACCTCACCGTCCGCCAGAACCTCGACTACTTCGCCGCCGTCCTCGACCCCGGCCGCGCCACTGCCGAACGCCGTCGCGCCACCGTCACCCGCGCCCTCGCCGACGTCGACCTCACCAGCCACGCCACCGCCCTCGCCGGCAACCTCTCCGGCGGCCAGCGAAGCCGCGTCTCCCTCGCCGTCGCACTCCTCGGCACCCCCGAGCTGCTCGTCCTCGACGAACCCACCGTCGGTCTCGACCCCGTCCTGCGTCGCGACCTGTGGAACCTCTTCCACGACATCGCCGCCACCCGCGGCGCCACGATCCTCGTCTCCTCCCACGTCATGGACGAGGCCGAGCGCTGCCACGACCTGCTCCTCATGCGCGAGGGCCGCATCCTCGCCCAGGACACCCCCGACGCACTGCGCACCCGTACGCACTCCGCCACCGTCGAGGAGGGCTTCCTCCGCCTCGTCGACGAGGCCGACACCCTCGCCGCCCAGGAGCAGACGTCATGACCGCCACCACCGCAATGAGCGGCGCCCGCACCGCCGCCACCGCCGCCCGCGTCCTGCGCCAGCTGCGCCACGACCCGCGCTCCATCGCACTGATGCTCCTGGTCCCCGTACTGATGCTGACGCTGCTGCGCTTCGTCTTCGACGGCAGCCCACGGACCTTCGACACCATCGGCGCGTCCCTCCTCGGGATCTTCCCCCTCATCACCATGTTCCTGGTGACGTCCATCGCGACCCTGCGCGAACGCACCTCCGGCACCCTCGAACGCCTCCTCGCCATGCCGCTCGGCAAGGGCGACCTGATCTCCGGCTACGCCCTCGCCTTCGGCGCCGTCGCCGTCGTCCAGTCCCTCCTCGCCACCGGCCTCGCCCTCTGGCTCCTCGGCCTCGACGTCGTCGGCTCCCCCTGGCTGCTCCTGCTCGTCGCCCTGCTCGACGCACTCCTCGGCACCGCGCTCGGCCTCTTCGTCTCCGCCTTCGCCGCCAGCGAGTTCCAGGCCGTCCAGTTCATGCCGGCCGTGATCTTTCCCCAGCTCCTGCTCTGCGGGCTCTTCGCCGCGCGCAACACCATGCAGCCCGTCCTCGAAGGCCTCTCGAACGTGCTGCCCATGTCCTACGCCGTCGACGGCATGACCCAGGTCCTCACCCACACCGACATGACCGCCGACTTCGTCCGCGACGCCGTGATCGTCGCCGCCTGCGCGCTGCTCGTCCTCGCCCTCGGCGCGGCCACGCTCCGGCGCCGTACGCCCTGACCGCACTGCGGACACCGCCTCGCCGCCGCGCGCACGGGTGCAAGGATGAGGACGGAGAGCAAGCACACGTGCAAGAACGTTCGGCGAGGTGAATCGGGCATGACCCAGACAGTCGCAGTCCTCGGTACCGGCAAGATCGGCGAGGCCCTGCTCAGCGGAATGATCCGCGGCGGCTGGCCCGCCTCCAAACTCCTCGTCACCGCCCGCCGCCCCGAACGCGCCGAAGAGCTCCGCGCCCGCTACGGCGTCGAGGCCGTCAGCAACGCCGAGGCCGCCAAGCGCGCCGACACCCTCATCCTCACCGTCAAGCCGCAGGACATGGGCAAGCTCCTCGAGGAGCTCGCCCCGCACGTCCCCGCCGACCGCCTGGTCATCAGCGGCGCCGCCGGCATCCCCACCTCCTTCTTCGAGGAGCGGCTCGCCTCCGGCACCCCCGTCGTCCGCGTCATGACGAACACCCCCGCCCTCGTCGACGAGGCCATGTCCGTCATCTCGGCCGGCAGCCACGCCACCGCCGAACACCTCGCCCACACCGAGGAGATCTTCGGCGGCGTCGGCAAGACCCTGCGCGTCCCCGAGTCCCAGCAGGACGCCGCCACCGCCCTGTCCGGCTCCGGACCCGCCTACTTCTACTTCCTCGTCGAGGCGATGACCGACGCCGGCATCCTCCTCGGCCTGCCCCGCGCCCAGGCCCACGACCTCATCGTCCAGGCCGCCATCGGCGCCGCCGTGATGCTCCGCGACAGCGGCGAGCACCCGGTCAAGCTCCGTGAGGCCGTCACCTCCCCGGCCGGCACCACCATCAACGCGATCGTCGAACTCGAACGGCACGGCGTACGGGCCGCCCTGATCGCGGCCCTCGAAGCAGCCCGCGACCGCAGCCGCGAGCTCGCCTCCGGCAACAGCTGACACAGAGATAGGGGGTACGGGCCCCGCGCGAGCGGGGCCCGTACCCCCTTCTCCGTCAGGGCTCCAGCAGCCCGATCGCCCGGTACGCCCGGTCCACGACCGGCCGCGCCAGGGCCCGCGCCCGCTCGGCCCCGTCCCGCAGCACCTTCTCGACCGCCGCCGGATCAGCCGCCAGCTCGGCATGCCGCTCCTGCACCGGCCGCAGCACCTCCACCACCGCGTCGGCGACATCCCGCTTGAGCGCCCCGTACCCGCTGTACTCCTCCGCGAGGGCGGCCGGATCCCCGCCGGTGCAGGCGGCCAGCACGTCCAGCAGGTTCGCGACTCCCGGCCGCGTTGCCGGGTCGTAGACGACCCCGTCGTCCCCGCTGTCGGTCACGGCCCGCATGACCTTCTTACGGATCACCGCGGGCTCGTCCAGCATGAACACCACGCCGGGCCCCGCCCCGCCGGACTTCCCCATCTTCGACGTCGGCTCCTGCAGGTCCATGACCCGCGCGGCCACCTCCGGCAGCGTCACCTTGGGCACCGTGAACGTGTGCCCGTACCGCTGGTTGAACCGCACCGCCAGATCCCGGGCCAACTCCACGTGCTGCCGCTGGTCCTCACCCACCGGGACCTCCTCGGTCCCGTACGCCAGGATGTCGGCGGCCATCAGCACGGGATACGTCAGCAGCGACAGCCGTACGCCCTGCCCGGAGGTCTGCGCCTGCGCCGACTTCTCCTTGTACTGGACCATCCGGCGCATCTCCCCGTCGGTGGCGGTGCACTCCAACAGGTACGACAACCGGGTGTGCTCGTCGACGTGGCTCTGCAGGAAGAGGGTGCATTTCTCCGGGTCCAGCCCGGAGGCGAGGAACAGCGTCGCCGCCTGCCTGCTGAGCCGGCGCACCCGCGCGGGATCGTGCTCGACGGTCAGTGCGTGGAGGTCCACGACGCAGAACAGCGCCTCGTCCGGCGCCTGGTCGGCGGCGACCCACTGCCGGACGGCCCCCAGGTAGTTCCCCAGCGTCAGATGCCCGCTCGGCTTGATCCCGCTGAAGATCCTCGTCATGTCCTGTCTCCCTGCTCGTGGCTGGTGTCGGGACCGCCGCGTCGGGCGACCGAGCCACTCCCGGGAGGGGAGAAACAGAAACGGCCGCCGTTGGCGGCGGCCGTGAGCGCATGCGTGCTCGCGTGGGTCGGCCGCCGTCAGGCGGCCCACCAGCAAAGGCTGAGCGTGAGCGCATGCGTAGTCATGGACCCCAGGCTAGCGCTCAAGGGTGGCCCCTGTCCTGGAGTTGACACACGAGTCCGAGATCCGTAAGGTTCTTCGAGTTGTCCGACGTGAGCGCCGACTCCGGTCGGTCCCCGGGCAGCCATCCCGCACTACACATTCGAACTGACGACGCACTGTGTCGTCTCGTTTTCATGCGTATTTGCGAATGAGGAATCCGTGTCCAAGGACGCGCCCGCCGATTAGGTTCGGGGGCAAGGAATCCGCTACTGTCTCACTCGCCGCAAGGGCCCAAGAGCCCAAGCAGCACAACCCGCTGACTGGGAGTCAGGCCCGAAAGGATCTGATAGAGTCGGAATCGCCGGAAAGGAAAAACGCGAAAGCGAAGACCCCGGAAAGCAAGCGAGACCGACTCTGATAGAGTCGGAAACGCAAGAACGAAGCCCGGAGGAAAGCCCGAGAGGGTGAGTACAAAGGAAGCGTCCGTTCCTTGAGAACTCAACAGCGTGCCAAAAATCAACGCCAGAA
>NZ_JBVIGX010000047.1:0-44809 GCF_055570595.1 Streptomyces sp. NPDC031132 | reverse complement strand
CCCCGAAACAAAACGCAGCCCCCCCCCCCCCNAGAAAACAGAACCCCCCCCCCCCCCCCCCCCCCCCCCTGGCCCGGCGCGCGGAGCGCGTCCTGGAGACGGCGACGCTGCACGGGTATCCGCGGCTGGTGCTGGGAGCCTGGGGGTGCGGGGTGTTCCAGAACGACCCCGCGGAGGTCGCGGAGGCCTTCCGGGCCCTGCTGTCGGGGCGCTTCGCGGGGGTCTTCGAACGGGTGGTGTTCGGGGTACTGGACCGCAATCCGGGGCCCCGGGAAGCGTTCGAGCGGGCGTTCGCGGGCTGATGTCGGTGGGGGCCGCCATACTCGTCGTGTGACCGACCCCGATGCGCTGTTCGACCACATCGCCGCCGACCTCGCCCCGCACGGCGTCACCGCGGGCGCCATGTTCGGCGCGCGCGCCCTCAAGGACCGCGGGAAGGTCTTCGCCTGCCTCAACGGCGATGCCCTCGCCGTGAAACTCGGGGTGGGCACCCCGGCACACGCCGAAGCCCTGTCCCTGCCCGGCGCCGAACTCTTCGACCCGTCCGGGGCAGGGCGCCCCTTCAAGGACTGGGTCGCCCTGCCCGCTGCGCAGGGCGACACCTGGCCGCACTACGCCGAGACCGGACTGGCCGGCCTCGCCGGCTGATCCGCGGCGACAACCGTGCCCGGCCGACTGCCGCCGGATCCGCGGCCGCGCCCGGGCGGCTACCGCCAGCCGTAGCGCTCGCGGAGCCGGTTCACGACCAGCTGGAACCGGCCCCGGTCCAGGGCGCACGCCTCGCGCCGCATGCCCGCCTCGTGCACGCGCAGCACCCGGTCCACGTCGACCCAGGACTCCCGCCCGGCGCCGTCCCACGGCCCGGTCCCGATCGGCACCCACTCCCGGTCGTTGTCGTGCCGCTTGCTGGACAGCTGTACGGCGAGCAGCGTCCGCCCGCCCGCCTCCCGGGCGACGACCAGCACCGGGCGGTCCTTGCCGCGGCCGTCGTTCTCCTCGTAGGGGACCCAGGTCCAGACGATCTCGCCGGGGTCCGGGTCACCGTCCTTGTCGGGTGCGTACTCGGTACGCACCGGCCCGATGGCATGCGGATCGGCCTCGGTGGTGGCGGTGGCCCCGCTGCGCCCGGGCTGCTCGACGGGGTCGGAGCTGTGGTGGGAAAGTGCCGTCATTCGGGTGAGGTTACTGGCTCGAGCCCCGTCGGCGCGGCAGCGCCGGTCAGTCGGCCTGCGGCCAGTCCCAACCCAGCTGGAGGAAGATCCCGAGGCGGTCGCTGACCGCCCGGATCTGTGAGATCTTCCCCTCGGCGAGCGTGAAGATCCAGATGGCCTCCACCTCGAATGCGCGGCCGGTGGGCTCGGGCATCCGCGGATGGGTGCCGTTGTGGGTGCCACGCTGGGTGACGCGCGCGACGACGCGGTCGCCCTCGCCGACGAGTTCCTCCACGTCGACGACGAGCGGGTTGAAGGCGGCAAGCTGGCTGCGGATGCCGTCGAAGGCGGCGCCGGGTTCGTCGGCCTCGCCGTGGATGATCTTGTTGTGGTCGATGACGTCAGCGGCCATGAACTGCGCCAGATCATCCGGCCGGCGCTCGCTGACGGCTTCGAAGAAGCCGAGGACGGTCCGCTTGTTGTCTTCGGTGATCGCGCTCATGTCGTTCCCCCCCCGTGGGTCGTCGGTCGACGCGAGCATACGAGCAGTGCCGGTCAGTCGGTGACCAGGGCCAGGACGAAGCCGTCGTAGCCCTTGCTGCCGACGGTCTGGAGGGCGGTGGCGGTCAGCCTCGGGTGCTCGGCGATGAGTTCGGTGAACCGGCGGACGCCCTGGACGCGTGGGTCGGTGCTGTCGGGGTCGACGACGGCGCCGTCGCGGACGACGTTGTCGCCGACGATGATGCTGCCGGGGCGGGTGAGCTCGAGGGCCCACGCGAGGTAGTCCGGGTTCGACGGCTTGTCGGCGTCGATGAAGACGAGGTCGAACGGGGCCTGGTCCTTGAGTCCCGGCAGCAGGTCGATGGCCCGGCCGCGCCGGATGTCGACGACCTCGTCCAGTCCGGCCCGGGCGATGTTCGCGGCGGCGATGTCGGCGCAGCGCTCGTCGACCTCGAGCGTGACGAGCCGCCCGCCGGCGGGCAGGGCCCGGGCCAGCCAGATGGTGCTGTAGCCACCGAGCGTGCCGATCTCGAGGATGGTGCGGGCGCCGTGGATGCGGGCGAGGAGGTTGAGCAGCTTGCCCTGATTCGGGGCCACTTGGTGCGCGGGCAACCCCGCGGCGTCGGAGTCGACGTTCGCCGCGGCCAGCGCCTCGTCCTCTTCGACGAGCAGCTCGCCGAAGTAGTCGTCGACGGCGGTCCACGTCTGCTGATGCTGATGCTGAGCCATGAGTGCTCCTGCTCCCCTTCGCCGTCATGCTCGCTGACGATTAGTTCCCAAAGGAAACTTACACGAGATCGGGGATCTTTCAACGGGTTGTTGAGGGTGGGGGAGTGAGTGGTGGCGTGCCGGCTGGGGGTGGGGGTGGGGGTGGACGGTGAGGCGGGGGCGGGGGCGGAGGGGGCGGGAGGGTTGGTGGGGAGTTCCCTGGGGGAGCGGAAGGGGTGGGTCCGGACCCCGGGGGTTGGGGCTTTGCGGTCGGCGTCGGGAGGGCCGGTCGGGGGCCAGGGGCGGGGCCTGTGCGAGCGGCGTCGGGAGGGTGGGTCGGGGGGCCAGGGGCGGGGGCTGTGCGAGCGGCGTCGGGAGGGTGGGTCGGGGGGCCAGGGGCGGGGGCTGTGCGAGCGGCGTCGGGAGGATGGATCGGGACGTACGGGCGGAGGGGTCCGCGTACTCGGCGTCGGAGTGTGTCCGGGGGCGTCCCGTCAGTCCACTGTCCTTCCGTGTCGTGCCGGTCCCTCAAGGGCGCTCCTCCTTCGTCGTCGCGTCGCTTCGCGATGGCCTGCGGCCACCCTTGACCGACCGACCCGCCCCGGAATGCCATAAGACTGCCGGGAAGCCCCCGAAGGATGGCCGGGGGGTTCGGATTCCGACCTGCCCAGATCAGAGATGCCGAGCAGGGGCCCCTGGTCATCCGGAGTCCGTTCACCAGGACCACCGAGGTGGAGCAGGGTCGGGGCCAGGGGGAGGGGAACGCCTCCCTCAAGGGCCCATAGGCACCCTTTCCGCACCCAGGCAGGGTCAACCTGCACCAGACAGCGACCAGATGCCCCTGTCGGTAGGGGTGGGCCCGCAGGCGCCCCAAATCGCTACGCGCTCCTCATCTCTCGGCGTCCGACGGCCGTCTGGGGCTGGGCATAGGCCGCCCAGACACCTCCCAGGGGGGCTTTCCGGGCGTCTGCACGCTAGTTGGGGTGAAAAGCGGGCGAGGGGGAGCCTGATGCCGGATTTCTCAACCTCTCACTCCGGCAGGCGCCCATTCACCCCTCAACCGGTCGCCAAAACGGGACAAACAACCCGCACTCGCATCCCAGGCTGACCTCTGCCGGTCGTGGGCGGCTTATGACCGGCCCCAGACGGCCGCCGGACGCCAAACAGAGAGAAGCGCGTAGCGATTTGGGGCGTCCACGGTCCAACCGGGACCGCATGGTCATCTCATCGCTGTCTGGTGCAGGTTGACCCTGCCTGGGTGCGGAAAGGGTGCCTATGGGCCCTTGAGGGAGGCGTTCCCCTCCCCCTGGCCCCGACCCTGCTCCACCTCGGTGGTCCTGGTGAACGGACTCCGGATGACCAGGGGCCCCTGCTCGGCATCTCTGATCTGGGCAGGTCGGAATCCGAACCCCCCGGCCATCCTTCGGGGGCTTCCCGGCAGTCTTATGGCATTCCGGGGCGGGTCGGTCGGTCAAGGGTGGCCGCAGGCCATCGCGAAGCGACGCGACGACGAAGGAGGAGCGCCCTTGAGGGACCGGCACGACACGGAAGGACAGTGGACTGACGGGAAGCCCCCGTACCCACTCCGACACCGAGTCGACAGCCCCCGCCAGACTCTGTCCCGGCCGGGCTTTCCGGCGCCGAGTGGTCGGGCCTCGCTCATGGCTCGCGGTCAGCTCATCCGACCCCGCTCGCGCGCCCCCGCCCCCCGGGCATCCCGATCGACACCTTTGTGCCGACTCGACGGCTGCGCTCCCGGCGCCTCCGGTCAGCTCATCCGACCCCGCCCGGCCACCTCTGCACCCAGGCCCCCGCCGCCTCCGCCTGTGCGGCCAGCCCGAGCAGCAGGGGTTCCGCGCCCTCCGGGCCCAGGAGTTGGGCTCCCATCGGGAGGCCCGTCGTCGTGAGTCCCGCCGGGATGTTCACCCCCGGCCAGCCCAGGACGTTCCACGTCCAGGCGTACGGGCAGGCCGCGATCATCGCCCGGTCCGTGGCCATCGCCCCGAGTCCGGACAGGGCCCCGATCCGCAGCGGTGGAGTGGCCGTCGTCGGGGTCAGGACCACGTCGAACCGGCCGAAGATCTCACCGACCCGCCGCCGTAGCAGCACCTCCGCCCGGCGGGACACCCGTAGCGGCAGCCCGCCCAGGATGCGGCCCGTGCGCATCGCCTCGTGCGTGCGCGGGTCCAGCAGGTCGGGATCCGGTACCCGCGACGCCCAGTCCCGTACGCCCCGGGTCGCGCGGGGGACGAAGGTCAGGCCGATCTGCCCGTAGCGGGGGTCCGCCGGGACCACCTCGTGGCCCAGTGCCTCCAGCCGCGCGGCCAGTTGCTCCACCGCCGAACGGACCTCCGGATCAAGGGACTTCGGCGTCGCCGTGAAAGCCATCCCGAACGACAGGGCGATGCGCAGCCGGCGCGGGGTGCGGCGGGTCGCCTCGAGGGCCGAGACGGGTGCCGGCTGGTGGCGGTCCCCGGGGTGCTGGCCGCTCGCGGCGTCCAGCAGGAGCGCCGCGTCGGCGACGGTGCGGGCCAGCACGCCGTTGACCGTCAGCCCGTGGAACGACTCCGGCTCCGGCCAGGTGGAGATGCGTCCCCGCTGCGGCTTGACCCCCACCAGGTGGGTCCAGGCCGCGGGGATCCGTACCGAACCCGCCCCGTCGGACCCGAGCGCCGCCGGGACCAGCCCCGCGGCCACCGCGGCCGCCGAGCCGCCGGAGGAACCTCCGGGGGTGTGGGCCGGGTTCCACGGATTGCGGGTCTCCCCGAACGCCGGCCCCTCGGTGAAGGGCCACTGCCCCAGCTCCGGCGTCTGGGTCTTGCCGACGATGATCGCGCCGGCCGCGCGCAGCCTCCGTACGGCCTCGCTGTCGGCGGTCTTCGGCGGGAACTCCCCGGCGCAGCCGAACGCGGTCGGCTCCCCGGCCACGTCCATGTCGTCCTTGACGGCGACCGGTACGCCGAGCAGCGGGAGCCGCTCGCCTGCGGCCAGCCGCCGGTCGGCCGCGTCCGCCTCGGCGAGCGCGGCCTCGGTCCGTACGATCCGGAAGGCGTTGAGCTCGGGCTGCGCGGCCGCGATCCGCTCCAGCGCCTCCTCGGTCAACCGACGTGCGGAGACGCCTCCTTCGGCGAGTGCCTTCGCCGTGTCCACCAGACCGGAACAGACGGAAGCGACAGTTGAAGCCTTCGTACCTGACGGCACCGACATCGGACCTCCCCGTTACCGCTCGGTAGGACCGACGGTAACGGGGAGGGGCCGAGGGTGGCTAGAGCGGTTGGACCCAGCCTTCGAGCGAGGCCATGAAACCGTCGAAGTCGTCCCGGTGGATGGTGTGTCCGGCGCCGGCGACCGACCGCACCTCGAAACCGCGCTCCTCGAGGAGCGCGGCGCGCTCCGGGGAGATGAGGAAGCTCGGGTCGGCGAGCTGTACCAGCGAGGGAACCGACGGCGCCGCCGGCAGCAGGTCGGTACCGAACAGGGACGCCAGGCTCAGTGCCGTCGACTCGTCCCACATGGCCAGGGTCTCCAGCTCGACGTCGATGTCCGCCTCCTCCCAGCGCGGGTTCATCGCCCGGATCTGCTCCCTGGGCGCGGACTTGAACTGCACGAACGCCTCCGGATCCAGGCCCTCGGACGGGCTGGCCAGATGCCAGGCCGGGTCGGAGAACACCGCCCGCTTCGGCTTCAGCCGGTCCACGGCCAGGGAGAGGGTCAGCCCGCCCAGCGAGTGGCCCACGGCGAGGTCGGCGCCGGCCGGCAGGGTCTCGACCACGTCGTCCGCGAAGAGCTCCGGGGTGTACTCGCCGCGCCCGCTGGCGCCGTGTCCCCGCAGGTCCACGGCGATGACGCGGTACCCGCGCTCGGCGAGTGCGGGACCCACCCGGCGCCAGGTCCGGTGGTCGGCCATCATGCCGTGGATCAGGAGCGCGACGCGGTCGCCCTTGCCCCAGGTGTGGGTGTGCAGTTGCACGGTGATGCCTTTCTCGGGAAACGGGGGTGCACGCCAAAAGCGTGGGAGGGGGAGCGGGGGAGAGATCCCCGGAAGAGTTCCTCGGAATCGAGAGCGGCGGTCGCCCGCCGGCCGTCACCGCACGCTGCGGATCGGCTTCACCGCCAGGGCGCCGGCCACCGACAGGACCGCCGCGACGGCGAACAGCGCGGTGTAGCCGCCGCTCAGCGAGACGATCACCGAGGCGATGAACGGCGCGATGATCTGTGGTCCCGCGTTGGCGATGTTGAGTACGCCCATGTCGCGGGCCGCGTCCTCCGCCTTCGGGAGCACCATCGTCACCAGAGCCGTGTCCACGGCCATGTAGCAGCCGAACGCGAGCCCGTTGACCGCCGCGAAGGCCAGCATCGCCGTCCAGCTCGCCGACACGGCCGGGATCACGAGCGCGACGGCCGACAGCAGCGCGGAGGCGCCCACGAAGAGCTTGCGGCGGTCGAACCGGTCGGAGAGGTAGCCGCCGAGGACCGTGGAGACGACCATCGCCACGCTGGTCAGTGGCATCAGCACCGCCACCGCTGCCTCCGGCTCCATGCCCTCGGGCAGCGCCGTGTGGTCCTGGAGGATGTACAGCTGGTACCCGCTGACCGCGAAGTACCCGAGGACGAGCAGCGCCCGCCCGATGAAGGCCCAGCGGAAGTCGTGGTCCCGCAGGGCGCCGGTGAAGGCGGCGAGCTGCGTCTTGACCGGCAGCGGGGCGCGCGCCGGGAGCCGCTCCTCACGCGTGCAGGCCGTGAACAGGACCGCGGCGCCCGCCACGATCGCGCCGAAGACGAGGTACCCGGTGCGGTAGTCCTCCGCGAACGCCGCGCCGAGCAGCGCGCCCAGGGTGGAGCCGAAGGGCAGGCCGAGCCCGACGGCCGCGGAGGCCTTGCCGCGGGCGGACTTCGGGACCCGGTCGGGGACCACGGAGGTGATGGCGGCCTGGTAGACGTTCATGACGGCCTGGCCGAGGCACCAGGCGATCGTGATCAGCAGGATCGTGTCGGCGAAGCCGAGCAGGAACATGGCCGGTACGGCGGCGAGTCCGCCGCCGAGGATCCAGGGGTTGCGCCGTCCGCTGCGGTCGGACAGCGCGCCGGCGACCGGGTTGAAGACCGTGGCGAAGATCGCCGAGACCCCCGCGATCAGGCCGAAGTTGGAGACCTTGTTCGCCGGGTCGACGTCCTCGACCTGCAGGGCGAGCACGACACCGGCGACGCCGACGTAGAGCGTGTACATCGCGCTGTTGCCGACGAGCAGCAACGGGAACAGGCCGCGACCGGGACCGCGCGAGGTGGGGGCTGCGGGTGCGGCGGACGCGTCGTCGGGGGTGGCTCCGGCGGTGCCGGCGCCGGGGGAGGAAAGGGCCACGGTGCCCTCCTGGGCGGGTTCTTCGGGCGGATGAGGGTGGGTGGGGGGTGTGGTGCGAGCGCGGAGAGGTGCGCGCCGCCCTGTCGTGACGGCGGGGGTGCGACGGAACACGACAGGGCGACGGCACGGCGGGACACGGTCGGACACGTGCTGCGCGGCCCCGGGGAACGGGATGTGGCACCCGGGTTACACGTGTCAATGAAGCGTGTAACCACTGTGTAGCATTCGTTTCCGGCCATCCGCTAGCCCCCGGGTGCAACCGGTCTGGAAAGATGCCACGGCAATGTCACAGTCATCGAAATCGCCGAAGCCGGCCCCCGTGCCGACGAGCGCCGACGTGGCCCGGCTCGCCGGTGTGTCGCGCGCGACGGTCTCGTACGTCCTGAACAACGCGGAAGCCGTACGCATCAGCGAACCGACCCGCCGCAAGGTCCGCCAGGCCGCCGAGGAACTCGGGTACGTGCCGCACGCCGCCGCCCGCAGCCTGCGCGCCGGGCACACCCGGATCGTGCTGCTGCCCACCTCGCACGTGCCGATCGGCCCGCTCTACAGCGCCTTCCTGAACGAGCTCCAGTGGTCGCTGCGCCGCCTCGACTACACCGTCGTCCAGTACGGCAGCCTCGGCCTCAGCGGCGACGAGGCCGCGCGCGCCTGGGCCGAGCTGCGCCCGGTCGCGGTGATCTCCCTGGGCGAGATCACCCTGTCCGCGCACAACGTGGCCACGCTCAAACGGGCCGGCGCCCGCGCGGTGATCACGATGGGCCCGGTCGGTGTCCCCGGGGCCCACGCCCTGGTCATGGACCAGAGCGAGGTCGGCGCGCGGGCTGCCGCCCACCTCGTCGAGCGGGGCCACCGGCGCATCGGCGTCGTCGTTCCCGAGGAGGAGGGGCTGGAGCTCTTCTCCGCGCCCCGGCTGGAGGGCGCCCGCTCGATCGGGGCCGCCGCGATCGAGCCGCTCCCGATGGCCTACTCGGAGGAGTCGGCCGCCGCCCTGGCCGCCCGGTGGCGCTCCCTCGGCCTGGACGCGGTGTTCGCGTACAACGACGAGTACGCGATGCTGCTGATGCGCGCCCTGCTCGACGAGGGCCTGCGGGTCCCCGAGGACGTCGCGGTCATGGGCGCGGACGACCTGCTCATCGGCCGGCTGCTGCGGCCCCGGCTGAGTACGGTGCAGATCGAGCTGCCCACCGGGGACCACCTGGCCGCGCTGGTGGACCAGGCGGTGCGCGAGCCGGCCGAGATCACGCAGCGGCACGACCTGATCGCCGCCGTGGCGATCCACCGGGAGTCGACCTGACGGCAGCCCCGTACGGGGGCCCGTCCGGCAGGCCGTGACCGCAAGCCCGGCGACGACAGGCTCGGCGACGACAGGCGACGACAGGCCCGTGGCGGCAGGACCGTGACCGCAGGCCCGGTCACGGCAGGCCCGTGACCGTCGCCCCCCGCCCGGCCGAGGCCGTCCGCGCATGGCCGGCAGAGTGCCGTTGACAGGCGGTGACCTGCGGACGGAGACTGCGGGCGCGCCCCACCGGGCGCGCCCGGCGCCGTACCGGGTGCCGACCCCGGCACCGCCCCGGCGCCGCCCGTACGGATCCGCCCAGGAGAGCCCCCATGAGCATCCGCACCGCCCGCGACGGACGCAGCGTGCGCGACGTGTACGTCGTCGACGCCGTCCGCACCCCGATCGGCAAGTTCGGCGGCGCCTACGCCGGGGTCCGCCCCGACGACCTCGCCGCGCACGTCGTACGGGCGCTGGTGGACCGCACGCCCGACCTCGACCCGGCGCAGATCGACGACGTCGTCTTCGGCGACGCCAACGGTGCGGGCGAGGACAACCGGGACGTGGCCCGGATGGCCGTCCTGCTCGCCGGCCTCCCGGTGTCCGTTCCCGGGGTCACCGTCAACCGGCTCTGCGGTTCGGGTCTCGAAGCCGTGATCCAGGCCGCCCGGGCGATCGCGCTGGGCGACGCCTCCGTCGCCATCGCGGGCGGGGTGGAGTCGATGAGCCGCGCCCCCTGGGTGGTGCAGAAGCCGGAGCGGGCCTTCCCGGCCGGCCACCAGCAGATGTGGTCCACCACCCTCGGCTGGCGGATGACCAACCCGCGCATGCCCGCGGAGTGGACGGGCTCGCTCGGCGAGGGCGCCGAACTCATCGCCGAGAAGCACGGCATCACCCGCGAGGCCCAGGACCTGTTCGCCCTGGAGAGCCACCGCAAGGCCGCGGCCGCCTGGGCCGCCGGGCTGTACGACGACGAGGTCGTCCCGTACCCCGGCGTGGACCTCGTACGTGACGAATGCATCCGCGAGGGCTCCACTCCCGAGGCGCTGGCCCGCCTGAAGCCCGCGTTCCGGACGGACGGCACGGGTACGGTCACGGCCGCCAACGCCTCCCCGCTCAACGACGGCGCGGCGGCGCTCTTGCTGACGGACGAGGAAGGGCTGGCGGCCACCGGCCGGGAGCCGCTCGCCCGGATCAGTGCCTCCGCGGTCACCGGCATCGAGCCGCAGCTCTTCGGCCTGGGCCCGGTCGACGCCGTGCAGCGGGCGCTCGCCAAGGC
Organism: Streptomyces sp. NPDC031132; assembly: GCF_055570595.1. NCBI lineage: Bacteria > Bacillati > Actinomycetota > Actinomycetes > Kitasatosporales > Streptomycetaceae > Streptomyces > Streptomyces sp. NPDC031132. Next base: position 34,532 of record NZ_JBVIGX010000047.1, on the reverse strand, counting down.
GGGCCGCAGCCTGGCCGACCTCACCGCCCTCGAGCTCAACGAGGCTTTCGCCGCCCAGGCGTTGGGCTGCCTCGCGGCCTGGCCGGAGCTGGACCCGGCCGTGGTCAACCCGCGCGGCGGTGCCATTGCGATCGGCCACCCGCTCGGTGCGTCCGGGGCGCGGCTGGCCGGCTCGGTGGCGCACCAGCTGGCCGCGGCCGGCTCGGGTACCGGCATGGCGACGCTGTGCATCGGGGTCGGGCAGGGCATCGCGCTCGTCCTGGAGCGCTGAACGCTCCCCTGAACTCCCCTATGGCGCCCGGTCGTCGATCGTTTCCGGTCACGACGGTCCGTCAACTGCCCAATAACTGAACAGATGTGGTGCCTCCGGTCTGGCACGATGGCGCGTGCTGCCGCCCCCCGCCCCGCCCATCCCCACCGGAGGCCCCGCGCCATGCCGCTCCTCGAACCGATGCTCTGGCAGGACGGACCGACCCTCACCGGCGGCGCCGCCCCGGTCGTAGAACCCGCCACCGGCCTTACCCTCGCCACTCTCGAGCTCGCGGCCCCCGCCGACGTGGCGGACGCCGCCGTACGGGCCCGGGCCGCCCAGGAGGACTGGGCGCGGGCCTCCCACATGGAGCGGGCCGCCGTCCTGCGCCGGGCCGGCGACCTGTTCACCGCCCACGCCGAGGAGTTGCGGGACTGGCTGGTGCGGGAGTCCGGCTCGATACCCGGCAAGGCCGACTTCGAGCTGCACGTCGCCGCCCAGGAGTGCTACGAGGCCGCCGCGCTGGCCTCCCGTCCGGCCGGGCAGGTGTTGCCGAGCGAGGCGCCGCGGCTCTCCTTCACCCGCCGGGTCCCGGCCGGGGTGGTGGGCGTGGTGGCCCCGTTCAACGCCCCGCTGATCCTGGCGATCCGCTCGGTCGCCCCGGCCCTCGCCCTCGGCAACGCGGTGCTGCTCAAGCCGGACCGGCGGACCGCCGTGTGCGGCGGCCTCGCGCTCGCCGCCGTCTTCGCCGAAGCCGGGCTGCCGGGCGGGTTGCTGCACGTGCTGCCCGGGGGCGCCGAGACCGGGGCCGCGGTGGTCGCCGACCCGCTGGTCCGGGTGGTGTCCTTCACCGGCTCCACGGCCGCCGGGCGGGTCGTGGGCGAGCTGGCGGGCCGTCATCTCAAGCGTGCACACCTGGAGTTGGGCGGCAACTCCGCCCTCGTCGTCCTCCGGGACGCCGATGTCGAGGCCGCCGTCGCGCAGGCTTCGTGGGGCTCGTTCTTCCACCAGGGCCAGATCTGCATGACGGCCGGCCGGCACCTCGTCCACGCCTCGCTGTACGACGAATACGTCGAGCGGCTCGCCGCGCGGGCCGAGGCGCTGGCGGTGGGGGACCCGTACCGCGACCGGGTGCACCTGGGCCCGCTGATCGACCGCGGCCAGCTGGAGCGGGTCCACGGCCTGGTCGAGGCCAGTACGGAGCAGGGCGCGAAGCTCGTCGCCGGGGGCGCCCACGAGGGGCTGTTCTACCGGCCGACGGTGCTGGCGGGCGTCGCCGACGACACCCCCGCCTACGCGGAGGAGGTCTTCGGCCCGGTGGCGCCCGTACGGTCCTTCGCGACGGAGGAGGAGGCCGTCGCCCTGGCTTCGGCCGGCCCGTACGGACTCTCCCTCGGGATCGTGACCCGGGACGCGGCGCGCGGGCTCGAGCTGGCGGGACGGATCCCGACCGGGATCGCGCACGTCAACGACCAGACGGTGAACGACGAGGCGGTGGCCCCCTTCGGCGGGGTCGGCGCCTCCGGCACCGGAGCCCGGTTCGGCGGCGAGGCGAACCTGGACGCCTTCACGGAGCTGCGCTGGACCACGGTCCGCTCCACCCCGGCGGGGCACCCCTTCTGAGGGCCTCCGCTCCCGGGCCCGCGGCGGGCCCGGGACCCGCGGGCGGAATGCTCGGGGCCGGCCGATCGTTCAAGCTGCATACGAACCACACAGGAGGTCTGGAAGCCGTGGCTACTGTCGAGCTCACCAAGGACAACTTCGACCAGACGGTCAGCGAGAACCCGTTCGTGCTGATCGACTTCTGGGCGGGCTGGTGCCGGCCGTGCCTGCAGTTCGCCCCGGTCTACGAGAAGGCCTCCGAGGCCAACCCCGACCTGGTCTTCGCCAAGGTGGACACGGAGGCGCAGCAGGAGCTGGCCGCCGCCTTCCAGATCACCTCGATCCCGACGCTGATGATCGTCCGGGACCAGGTGGCGATCTTCGCGCAGCCCGGCGCGCTGCCCGAGGCCGCGCTGACGGACCTCATCGGGCAGGCGAGGACGCTGGACATGGACGAGGTGCGCGCGAAGATCGCCGCGTCGCAGCAGGACGGCCAGGGCCGGGCGGACTCCGCCGGTCCCGCGGAAGCCTGAGCTCCGACCCGCTGCCGCGCGTCTCCCGCGGCGCATGCGGTCCCCACGTAAGGTGACAGGGACATGAGCCCCTGGAACCACGGATGGTGACTGTGTCGGAAGCGGTGGAGTACGACGTCGTGGTGCTCGGCGGGGGACCGGCCGGCGAGAACATCGTGGACCGGACCCGCGCCGCCGGGCTGACCACCGCCTTGGTGGAGGCCGAGCTCGTCGGCGGGGAGTGCTCGTACTGGGCCTGCGTCCCGAGCAAGGCGCTGCTGCGCCCGGCGCTGGCCAGGGCCGACGCCCGCCGGGTACCGGGCCTTGCGGGCTCCGTCGGGGGGCCGCTCGATGCGGCGGCCGTGTTCGCGCACCGCGACTACTGGACCGGCAGCTGGAAGGACGACGGCCAGGTCGACTGGATCGCCTCGACCGGCGCCCACCTCTACCGGGGCCACGGCCGCCTGTACGGCCTCCGCAAGGTGGCCGTCACCAGCCCCGAGGGGGAGCACCACGTGCTCGCCGCGCGGCACGCGGTGGTCGTCGCCACCGGCACCCGCGCCCTGGTCCCGGACGTGCCCGGACTCGCCGGGGCGCGGCCGTGGACCAGTCGCGAGGCCACCTCCGCCCGGCAGGCGCCGGGCCGGCTGCTGATCGTGGGCGGCTCGGTGGTGGCCGCCGAGATGGCCACGGCCTGGCAGGCCCTCGGGTCCCAGGTCACGATGCTCGTACGCGGCTCCGGGCTGCTGCCGCGGATGGAGCCCTTCGCCGGGGAGCTGGTCGCCGAGGCGCTGCGCGAGGCCGGCGCGGTGGTCCGTACGGACGTCTCCGTCGAGGCGGTCGTACGGGACGGCTCGACCGGGCCCGTGCAGGTCGTGCTGGAGGGCGGCGAGATCCTGGAGGGCGACGAGCTGCTGATGGCGACCGGGCGCTCGCCGCACACCGAGGACATCGGGCTCGAGACCGTGGGGCTGACGCCCGGGGGTTGGATCCCGGTCGACGACAGCTGCCGGGTCGAGGGCCACGACTGGCTGTACGCCGTCGGCGACGTGAACCGCCGCGCGCTGCTGACGCACCAGGGCAAGTACCAGGGCCGCATCGTGGGCGCCGCGATCGCGGCCCGCGCGGCGGGCAGTACCGAACTGGACACCGGCCGCTGGGGCGCGCACGCGGCGACGGCCGATACGCAGGCCCTTCCGCAGGCGGTGTTCACCGACCCGGAGGCGGCGGCCGTGGGCCTCACGCTCGCCGAGGCCGAGCGGGCCGGCCACCGGGTGCGTGCCGTCGACTACGAGTTGGGCAAGGTCTCGGGCGCGGGCCTGTACGCCGACGGGTACCGCGGCCGGGCCCGGATGGTCGTCGACCTGGACCGGGAGGTGCTCCTCGGGGTCACCTTCGTCGGCCCGGGCGCCGCCGAGCTCGTGCACGCGGCCACGATCGCCGTTGCGGGGGAGGTCCCGATCGACCGGCTGTGGCATGCGGTCCCGGCGTTCCCGACGATCAGCGAGATCTGGCTCAGGCTGCTGGAGACGTACCGGGGATAGCCGAGTCCACCACGCCGGCCCGGCGGTAGCTGCTGCCGTCCCGGGTGCGGGTCAGCAGGCCCGAGGTGATCAGGTACCGCCGCAGCGCCGAGCAGTCCTCGTGCACGGTGCGCAGCGCGTCGTTGACCTCGGGCTCGGTGTACGCCCGGCCCTCCGCGAAGAGGGTTTCGGCGAGGTGGGCCAGCAACTGCTCGCGGCGGGCGGCCTTGCGCGGGATCGCGATGAGCCGGCCGTCGGAGAACAGGTCGGCGACGTGGCGCACGTTCCGGGGCACGGCAGTCGGGGGCAGGGCGGTCTGAGACATGGCAGCGAGCCTGTCCGACTCCCGCAGTCCCGGCAACGGATTTATGTCCTCGACGGCGACGCCAACTGAAAAGTGACGGTCGTTCATCTTACTGAGCGGTAGTTCCCACCAGTACCCTCCCCCGTGACCGGTTCCTGCCCCCCACGGAGGAGCACCCATGCGACGTCCCACCGCTCGCCTGAGAACTGCCGTCGCCACCGGGGTGATCGCCCTCGGCGCCGCCCTGCTCTCCCCGCTCGCACCCGCGGCCGCTGCCGCCGATCCCGTGCCGCTTCCCATCGCCGACTACTGCGGCGGCCAGTGCGCGGACATCCTGCCGCCCGGCCAGAACGGCAACGCGACCCTCGCCCAGATCCTCCTGCACAAGGCGTTCGGCACGATGCCCGCCCACGCCTCCGACCAACTGGCCCGCTACGACGCGCTGGTGGCCGGCTATCCCGGCCTCACCGACGCCAAGGTCAACGACTTCTTCAACGACGCCTCCTTCGGCGTCCCCGCCGGCCAGGTCGAGTCGACCTCCAGCCCGCGCCCCGACGTCACCATCACCCGCGACAAGAAGACCGGCGTCCCCCACATCAAGGGCACCACCCGCTACGGCACTTCCTACGGCGCCGGCTTCGCCGCCGCCCAGGACCGGCTCTGGCAGATGGACCTCTTCCGCCACGTCGGCCGCGGCGACCTGACCCCGTTCGCGGGCGGCGCCCTCGCCAACCAGGGCCTGGAGCAGCAGTTCTGGCCGCAGGCCCCGTACACCGAGGCGGATCTCCAGGCCCAGGTGGACCGGATCCGCACCACCGAGGGCGACCGCGGCCGCCTCGCGATGGAGGACGCGCAGGCGTACGTGGACGGGATCAACGCCTACCGCGTCCAGTCGAAGAACGGCCGCTACTTCCCCGGCGAGTACGTCCTCACCGGCCACATCGACGCGATCACCAACGCCGGTGAGATACAGCCCTTCAAGATGACCGACCTGATCGCCCTCGCCTCCGTCGTCGGCGGCCTGTTCGGCGGCGGAGGCGGCGGCGAGGTGCAGGCCGCGCTCTCCCTGCTCTCCGCGCAGCAGAAGTACGGCCTCGAGGAGGGCACCCGGGTCTGGGAGTCCTTCCGGGAGCGCAACGACCCCGAGGCCGTGCTCACCGTCCACGACGGCACGAGCTTCCCGTACGCGCAGAAGCCCGCGAACCCGCAGGGCACCGCGCTCCCGGACCCCGGCTCGGTCACCGCCGAGCAGCTGGTCTACGACCGTACAGGCGCCGCGGCGACCGCGGCCGCCGCCAACCCGCCGAAGCCGGTCAAGCAGAGCATGTCCAACGCCCTGCTCGTCTCGGGGGCGAAGACCGCGAGCGGTCACCCCGTCGCCGTCTTCGGCCCGCAGACCGGCTACCTCGCGCCCCAACTCCTCATGCTCCAGGAGCTCCAGGGCCCCGGCATCAGCGCCCGCGGCGCCTCCTTCGCCGGCGTGAGCATGTACGTCCAGCTCGGCCGCGGCCAGGACTACGCCTGGAGCGCCACCTCCGCCGGGCAGGACATCACCGACACCTTCGCCGTCGAGCTGTGCGAGCCGGGCGGCGGCGCCCCGACCACGACCAGCGCCTCGTACCGGTACCGCGGCACCTGCGTCCCCATGGAGAAGCTGGAGCGCACCAACGCCTGGAAGTCCTCGGTGGCCGACCCGACGCCGAACGGCTCGTACCGGATGCAGGTCTGGCGGACGCACTACGGCATCGTCACCCACCGCGCCACCGTCGCGGGCAAGCCCGTGGCCTACACCGCGCTGCGCTCCACGTACCGCCACGAGGCCGACTCGATCATCGGCTTCCAGATGCTGAACGACCCCTCGTACGTCAAGGACGCCCGTACGTTCCAGCAGGCCGCCCAGCACATCGGCTACGCCTTCAACTGGTTCTACGCGGACGCGCACGAAGCGGCGTACTACAACAGCGGGTTGAACCCGGTCCGCCCGGCAGGGGTCGACGCCGCCCTCCCCGTGCACGCCCGGCAGCAGTACGAGTGGCAGGGCTTCGACCCGGCGGCCAACACCGCCGCCTACACCGCGCCCGCCGAACACCCGCAGTCCATCGGGCAGGACTACTACGTCAGTTGGAACAACAAGCAGGCCGAGGGTTACAGCGCGGCCGGCTTCGGGATGGGTTCCGTGCACCGCGGTGACCTCATCGACCAGCGTGTGAAACCGCTCGTCGCCGCTGGCGGGGTCACGCGGGCCAAGCTCACCCAGGCCATGGCGGACGCGGCCGTCACCGATCTGCGGGCCGAGAACCTGCTGCCCGAGCTGCTCGCGGTGCTGCGCAGCCGGCCGGTCACCGATCCGGCGGTGGCCGCGGCCGTCGACAAGCTGGCGGCGTGGCAGGCGGCGGGGACCGAGCGCAAGGAGACCGCGCAGGGCTCGAAGACGTACGCGCACGCAGATGCGATCCGGATCATGGACGCCTGGTGGCCGCTGCTGATCGAGGCCGAGTTCGAACCGGGGCTCGGGGCGCCGCTGTACGACGCGCTGCGCGCCTCCCTCACCGTCGACGAGGCGCCCAACGCGGGCCACGGGCCCACCGGTTCGCATGCCGGGTCGGCCTTCCAGTACGGCTGGTGGAGCTACGCGGACAAGGACCTGCGCACGGTGCTCGGGCGCCCGGTCGCCGGTCCGCTGGCCAAGGCGTACTGCGGCGACGGCTCGCTGTCGGCGTGCCGTGACGCCGTGGCGGCCACGCTCAGGCAGGCGGCCGCTGCCACCCCGGCGGCCGTGTACCCGGCCGACGGGACCTGCGCGGCCGGCAACCAGTGGTGCGCGGACGCGATCGTGCAGCGTCCGGTGGGTGGGCTGAGCCATCCGCAGATCAACTGGCAGAACCGGCCCACGTACCAGCAGGTGGTGGAGTTCCCGGCGCACCGCTGAGGTCCGGTCAGCCGCCCGTGTGGAAGGCCCGCCGGTCCCGGATCGCTCCGGGGCCGGCGGGCCTCCTCGTGCGCGGGCCGTCGTCCGTCAGGGGCCGACGGTGATCTGCTGCGCCGGGTCGGTCGTGTCGGTGACCTTGTACACGGCGTTGAAGACGGACGAGGTCGCGCTGGTCGGGCAGCCGAACCCGCCCGTGACCGTGACCGGCACGGAGGCGTTGGCGAAGGTCAGGCTCGGCGGTGCGCCGTTCGCCCAGGTCCCGGCGACGTTCGCCGGGGCGGAGGGGGCAGCGGTGACCGTACAGGTGGCCAGGCCGGACGTCTGCACGACGAGCCCGCCGACGGGGACGGTCATGGTGGCGGTGATCGGGGAGCCGTTCTGCATCGACACCGACCAGGAGCCGCTGGTGGTGACGGTCGGTGTCACCCCCCAGACGCTGGACGTGCAGGAGCTGTACGTCGGCGGCGAGATCGGCGACGAGACGGGCCCCGACGCGTTCTGGTTCCCGGGGGCGGCCGGGACCGTGCCGGTGGAGACGGAGACCGTACAAGTCACCGTGACCGAACCGGCCTTGAGGGTGGCCTTCCCGCTGAGGGTGGCCTTGAAGGAGTGTTGGGCCGGGGTGACGGTGGTCGACCCGGCCAGGGGGGAGGGCGCGGCGGTGGCGGTGACCGAAGCCACCGACAGCGCTCCGGCGGCGGCCAACCCGAGGACGAGCGCGGTACGCGTGCGGCTCATGGCTGTGCTCCTTGGGGATCGGGGTGCGCAGTGGTGCCGGTTGGGGTGGGGGACTGCGGGGGCGCGGTGCGCGGCTGCCAGGCGAACATCAGCCCGCCGCCGAGGATCCCGAGCAGGGTGCCGATCAGGAACCCGCCGAGGTTCGACAGGACGAGCGCGGCGGTCGCGATGAGCGTGGTGAGGACACCGGCGAGGCTGCGCTGCGCCGGCGAGAACCAGGCGGTGAGGCCGAGCACGATCATGACGATGCCCATCAGGACGGACGGGATGCCCGCGACGCCCTGCTGGAGCATCACCTTCAGCGGCGCCAGCGGCAGGGCGCAGATCTCGGCGCCGGCGAGGACGGCGAAGAGCCCTCCCCAGAACGGCCTGCCCCGGCGCCACCGCCGCCAGCGGCTCAGAAGCATTCCTTCTTGCCCTTGCTGATGTTCATGCCGAGCCCGGAGAGCTTGAAGGTGCCGGCGTTCGTGGCCCAGGCCGTCTGCTGCAGATCGGTGATGCTGACGGTGTCCGCCTGCTGGGCGAACAGGTCCTGCATGCCCACGGCTTCGGTCGGGCCCTTGTCGAGGGTCGAGGCGTCGCGGCCGATCTCGATGTTGGTGAAGACGGCGTTGCCGGAGAGCTGGGTGGCGTCGACGAACAGGTTGCTGGCCTCGACGGGGGTCTTCTTGCCCGCGGTGAGATTGAGCGAGATGTCGCCGACGACCGGGAGCGTGGTCACCACCGACTGGCAGAGGCTGTGGAGCTTGGCTTCCTTGATGGCGGTGACCGCCACCGGGATGAGCTCCTCGCGGGCGTTGACGTCGATGCTGCCGTACTGGGCGAAGCCCTCGCCCTCCAGGCTCGTCGCCGACACCTTGAACTGCTGGCCCGACACGGCGAAGGAGGCGGCGAGCGCGCCCTGCGCGAGGGCGATGCCGAGGCCCGCGGTCACGGCGATCGCGGGGACGGTGAGGACGGCGAAACGGCGCCAGCGGACGCGGCCGCCCTCGTCGTCTCTGCCGGGCGGGGCGGGGGAATCCGATAAATTGGGGGAATCTGCCATGAGATCGTCCCTTATTTCGGCTGTGCACCGTTGTTACCGACGAGTTGAATGTAAGAGTGCCAATGGGGGTTGGCAAGGTTGTTCGACCGTACCTTTTCGGCCGACTCCTACTGATCGGTTACTGCTTCTTCCGCCTCCTTGTGCGCCTCCTTGCGCAGCAGTTCGGCGACCTCCGCCTCCATCCGCCGGGCCATCGCCCGGGCGAACTCCGCGGCCACGACCTCGCCCGCCACGGGACGCAGCGCCCCCGCCGCGTCCGAGATGTGATCCAGTTGGCTGGCCGAAAGCCGCTCCAGCCCGTCCGGGCCGATCACATGCCGCCGGAACAGTCCGACGAACCGGTCGGCGAGCGCGGTCGCCTGCGTCTGTACGAAGTCCCCCGCATCGAGGATCTCCGCCAGCGGCACGCCCTGGCGTACGAGCGTGAGCGTCGCCTCCAGCAGCCGCCGGCTCCGGTGCGTGACCCGGTCGCCCTCGATGCGTACGTACCCGAGCTGCGCGGCCCGCCGGGTGTCCTCGGCCGTCGCCGCCGGGCCGAACAGCTCGCGCAGTTCGGCCAGGGTCATGGTGACCGGGTCCTCCTGGACCCAGTCCCGGGTCATCGCCCGCTCCAGACCCAGGAGTTGGGACAGGCCGCCGCCCGCCTCCCAGGCGTGCAGCAGCTCGGCGATGCCGTTGACGCTGTACCCGCGCCCCAGCAGATCGCTGATCAGCCGCAGCCGGGTCAGGTGGTCCGCGGAGTACCAGGCGATCCGGCCCTCGCGGCGCGGCGCCGGGAGCAGCCCGCGCTCCTGGTAGTAGCGCAGGTTGCGCACCTTGACGCCGGCCGCCCGGGCCAGGTCCTCGCGGCGGTAGCGCTCGCCGCCGGATCTGTCGCCTGCACGGCCGCTCGCGCCGCCGCGTGCACGGTCGTCCGTACCGCCGCCTGCACGGTCGTCCGTACCGTCGTGCGCACGGGCGTCCGTGCCGTCGTCCGTGCCGTCTTGTCGCACCAGGCTGCTCACGCGGCCGAGTGTAGGACGTACCGCGGGATGTACCGACGGGTATACCAGCAGGTCACATGGGGCGCGGCCGCATCTCCTGCTTGACCGCCCGCAGTACGACGAACTTCGGCTCGCTCGCGACGACTTCGCTGTTGCCGAAGAGGCGGCGCAGATGCGTGTGGTAGCCCATGTGGCGGTTGGCGATCACCCACAGCTCGCCGCCCGGACGCAGCACCTTGCGCGACTGCGCGAACATGCGCAGCGCCGTCGCGTCCGTCGTCGCCTGGTGGGAGTGGAAGGGCGGGTTGCACAGCACGAGGTCCACCGAGGCCGGGTCCAGCATGGCGACGCCGTCACCGACGAGGAAGTCGGCCCGCTCGCGCTCGTGCTGGACGTTGGCGCGGAACGTGGCCTTGGCCGAGGCGACGGCCTGGTACGACTCGTCGGTGAACACGATCTCGGCCTTCGGGTCCGCGACCGCGACCGCCGTGCCGACGATGCCGTTGCCGCAGCCGAGGTCCACGACCCGGGCGCCGTTCGTGTTGTTCGGGATGCTCTGGAGGAAGAAGCGGGTGCCGACGTCGAGCCGGTCCGCGCAGAAGATCCCGGCATGGTTGACGGCGGTCAGGCCCGAGCCCGAGCCCGCCTCCGCGTCCAGCGTGTACGTCAACGGCCACGGGTCGACGGTCCGCGTCGACGTGGCGCCGGGCGTGCAGAAGATCAGGCGGGCCTTCTTCTCGGCGAGCGAGGTCTTCGTCGGGCCGAGGATGCGTTCGAAGAGCTTCAGCGTGGAGGTGTGGATCTCCTTGACCATGCCCGTGCCCACGATGACGGTGCCCGCGTGCACGTGCGGGGCCAGCCGGTACAGCTGGTCCTCGAGCAGCGCCAGGCTCTTCGGCACCCGGACGAGCAGTACGTCGATCCGCTCGGGCGGTGCGTCCTGCGTGGTCAGCAGCCGCACCGTGGTCTTGGCGGTGCCGATCCCCGCGCGGTCCAGGTTGGCCGCGGTACCGGCCCGGGTGAGGTAGGAGTCGGTGATCTGCGTCGGTCGGTACGCGGCGAGTGCCGTCGTCAGCGCACCCCAGCGGTCCCCGAGGACGGTGATCTGCCCGGCGCCGGCCAGGTCCACGGGGCCGTGTTCCCCCGTACCGGAGTCGAGGTGGCGCAGCAGGTACTCGTCGGCGGCGTCCCAGGCGCGCAGCTGGTCGCGCGGGTCTTCGGGGAAGCGGGTGAGCTCGTAGGAGCCGAAAGGCGTGGTCAGACGGTTCATCGTGTCCCCAGGCTAACCGAGGCGGCCGCCCGGCCCCGCATGCACGGGGCCGGTGGGTGCGCCAGCCGGTGCGCGGTGGGTGCGCTACTCGGGGAAGTCGCCGGCCATGGCGGCGGCCATCCGCAGGTGGGGGCGGGCCTCCGTGGCCCGGCCCTGGCGCTCCAGCGTCCGGCCGAGCATCAGCTGCGCGTAGTCCTCCACGGGCCAGCGCTCCAGGATGGCGCGGAGCTCGTGCTCGGCGCGGGAGAGCTGGGCGGAGTGGTAGTAGGCGCGGGCCAGCAGCAGCCGGGGCGCCAGCTGCTCGGGGGCCTCGTCGGCCAGTGCGGCCAGGACGTGTGCCGCCGTCGCGTACTCCTTCGCGTCGAAGAAGAGCCGGGCCCGGTCCCAGCGCTCGGCTGCCGTCCCGTGCTCGAAATACGTCGTCGGCGCGTTCATCGCGTCCCTTCCGCCGTTCAGGTGGTGCGTCCGCCCCCTCCAACACGTGACGGCAGCCGGACATTCCACCGAACGCGGCGCCGGTGGCGGTACTAAGTTGTGCGGTATGAGCAATCTCGATCGCCAGCCCGCTCTCTCCGCCTGCGGCGGCCGCGGCTTCGTCGTGGCCGAACCCGTGCGCGAGCTCCTCAGCCCGCGCACGGTCAAGCTCGGGGAATCCACCGAGGTCCGCCGACTCCTGCCCAACCTGGGACGCCGCATGGTGGGCGCCTGGTGCTTCGTCGACCACTACGGCCCGGACGACATCGCCGGCGAGCCCGGCATGCAGGTCGCCCCGCACCCGCACTCCGGGCTCCAGACCGTGAGCTGGCTGCACGACGGCGAGGTGCTGCACCGCGACAGCGTGGGCAGCCTCGAGACGATCCGCCCGCGCGAGCTCGGCCTGATGACCTCGGGCCGCGGCATCAGCCACTCCGAGGAGAGCCCCCGCCCGCACGGCCGCCTCCTGCACGGGGCCCAGCTGTGGGTGGCCCTCCCGGAGGACCACCGGAACGTGGAGCCCCATTTCCAGCACCACGCGGAGCTCCCGCAGGTGACCGCCCCGGGCCTGACCGCGACGGTCATCCTGGGCACCTTGGACACGGCGACCTCGCCGGGCACGGCGTACAGCCCGATCGTCGGCGCGGACCTCGCCCTCGCGGCGGGCACCGAGACCCGGCTCCCGCTGAACCCGGACTTCGAGTACGCGGTCCTGTCGATGTCGGGCGAGGCCCACGTCGACGGCGTCCCGGTCCTCCCGGGCTCGATGCTCTACCTCGGCTGCGGCCGCACGGAACTCCCCCTGCGCGCGACCTCGGACGCCGGCCTGATGCTGCTGGGCGGCGAGCCGTTCGAGGAGGAGATCGTGATGTTCTGGAACTGGATCGGCCGCAGCCAGGCGGACATCGAGGAGTTCCGCGAGGACTGGATGACCGGCAACCGCTACGGCGAGGTAAAAGGCTACGACGGCCCCCCGATCCCCGCACCGGCCCTCCCTCCGACCCCCCTGAAGCCCCGAGGTCGTGTGCGCTGAACTGCGGTTTCATGCGTACGGCCGCTCCATCGACAGCCGGGTCGCTCCCCGCGGGAACGATCCGCCACCGGGGAGCGGCCGACCCGTTTTGCGGGCGTCGGCGAGGCGTCGTCGTTTTGTACCGAGCAAACCCACCGTTTGTGGGGGCTGTGGCGGTACAGACGTCGACGGCCGGGATGGAGTGGCGCCCCGGCGGCGGACCACGGGTGCGCCGACTTGGGCCGGATGCGTGCAGTGGCGTGCTGCCGTGCTCAACCGGGACAAGTACGCCCGGGGCGCGGGGCTCCGCCGTCCGACGCCGTCCCCTTCCCGACCTTCGTTCCGGGTGAGCCGTGGCGTGCGGCTCTCACCGGGTGACGCAGGCTCCGGGCCTGAGTCCTGCCTGACGCTGACACGGGGTCTCCGGTTCCTGACGTGACGTCCCTGCATCCGCGCGTGGGCCCGGCTCTGCCGCTGAGCCGGCGGCACCCCGTGTTCGCCGGACTGGCCCGACAGCGTTCGGGTGCGGCCCGGGCCCGGGCGACGTGCGAGGGGAGCGCCCACGCGATGACCGTCATCACCCAGGAGGGTGACATGCTTCGGGTGTGTCCCCTGGGGCTCGGTCACCTGGGTCGGCGTGGACGACTTCATCAACGGCTACATGGGCAAGGCTTACACCAGTGATTTCCCCAACGCGCACAGCGCCCCTCTTCCGTGGCAGCAGGGGCGGTGCGGCGATCGCGGCGGCCGCGCTCCTCGCTCTCGCCACGGCCTGCGGCTCCGGCACCGACGGGCAGGCCGGAGGTTCCACGAGCCGCCCGGTGAAGGACACCAGCATCACTGCCGAGCCGGGCGAGCGCTTCACGCTCACCGTCGGTCAGAACGCCTCCACCCGCGAGTACTGGTACCTGGTCGGCCCCGAGCCCGACAGCTCCGTCCTCGTCAGCCGCGGCCAGGTCCACGCGTCGGACTCCGGCGGCGAAGAGGCGGCCGGCGGCGGCGGCCGGCTCACCTTCACCTTCGAGGCCAAGGGCAAGGGGACCACCCGGTTCACGCTGTTGCACTGCACGTTCACCACCTGCCAGGGCAACACCTCCACCCTGCCCCCCGAGACGACCGGGCCTTCCGCCACCCCGGCCACAGGGGCGACCACCCCCTCCCAGGCGCCCGAGCGCATCACCTACACCGTCACCGTCAACTGAGCCACAGCCGCGGTTCGGATCCTCTGGCCCCTCCCGTTCACCTGGGAGAGGCCCGTGGCCGACGCCCGACCACAGCCGGCCGGACGGCACCTTCGGCACCGACGCCCGGGCGTTGCCGACGCAGGTGTCGCTGCCCAAGCTGGACACGACATGGCTCGAGGACCTCACCGCCCTCGGATACCCGCCGGAGTGGATCGACACCGTCGTGTGCACCCACTTGCACTTCGACCACATCGGATGGAACACGCGCCTGGTGGAGGGAAAGCGGGTGCCGTCGTTCCGGCGGGCGCGCCACCTCGTCACGCGGGTGGAATGGGATCACTGGACCGGTGAACCGGATGCCGACCTCCGCGACACGATGCAGCCCCTGGTCGACGAAGGCCTCGTCGACTCCGTCGAAGCTGATCACCAGGTGGGCGACGGGGTGCGCCGGGAACCCGCCCCCGGGCACACTCCCGGGCAGGTCGACGTCGTAGCGGAGTCCGGGGAGGAGAGCGCGGTGCTCACCGGTGACCTCGTGCACCATCCCGTGCAGTTCATCGAACCCGACGTACCGAGCTTCTTCGACACCGACGCGAAGGCCTCCTCCAGCGCGGCGCGGACGGGACCGTGCGGTGCGTCGCCGACCGGCTACGCTGAACCGTGGATTTCCGGCAGTTGGAGTACTTCCTCGCCATCGTGGATCACGGCGGCTTCAACCGTGCGGCCTCGGCGCTCTACGTCTCGCAGCCGTCGCTGTCGCAGGCCATCCGGGGGCTGGAGCGGGACCTGGGCAGCAGCCTGTTCCACCGGGTGGGGAGGAAGGCGGTTCTGACCGAGGCCGGAAGCGCACTGGTTTCGCCGGCACGCGCAGCGCTGAACGGCCTGGAGCTGGCCAGGGCCAGCGTCGGCGCCGTCCGTGAACTGCGTTCCGGACGGCTGGACATCGCCGCGATGGCCTCACCCTCGGTCGAGCCCCTCAGCACCATGGTCCAGCAGTTCACCGACCGCCATCCGGCGGTTTCGCTCAGGCTGCGCATCGCCCTGACCTGTGCGGACGTGGTCGAGATGGTGCGTACGGGAGCATGCGAACTCGGGCTGCTGACCACCTCGTCACCGCTGGCGAGTCCGGAGGTCGTCCAGCACCACGTCGGGGACCACCGGCTCGTCCTGGTCACGCCCCCGGACGGCCCGTTCCCGGCCGGGCGGCCGGTACAGCGAGAACAGCTCGCAGGGCAGCGGCTGATCGTGGGGCAGCGGGGGACGGGCATCCGCAGCTACGTCGACGACCTGAAGGCGCAGGGGGTCGACCTCCGCATCGCGGTGGAGACCGAGCACCGCATGGCCTTCCTGCCCCTCGTGCTGAAGGGCGTGGGCCTGGCGGTGGTGACGGAATCGTGGGCCGAGCTTTCCCGACGGGCGGGAGCCCTCGTCCTCGACCTGGAGCCGCCCGCCGTTCAGCACAACGTCCTGGTGCGTCGCAAGGGGGAGCAGACGCCGGCGGCCCGTGAGTTCCTGGACATCGCAGCCGGCGCCCGAGTCGACTCATAGGAGTCGCCTATGAGGGACATCGGCGATACGTGTTGGACCCGGGCGATGTCCGCTTGCTGGAATTCGAGGCATGACGAACCACAGCATCGCCCTCATCCCCGGTGACGGCATCGGCACCGAAGTCCTGCCCGCGGCACGCGAGGTGCTCGACGCCATCGGGCAGCGCTACGCGATCACGTTCACCTATGAGCAGTTCGACTGGTCCTGCGAGCGCTACCTCCGCTCCGGCTCGATGATGCCCGAAGACGGGCTGGAGCAGCTCCGCCGCCATGACGCGATCCTCCTCGGCGCCGTCGGCTACCCGGGCGTGCCCGACCACGTCTCCCTGTGGGGGCTGCTCATCCCGATCCGCAGGGCCTTCAACCAGTACGTGAACCTCCGGCCGATCCGGGTGTTCGACGGCCTTCCCAGCCCGGTGCGCGGGGCCACGTCCGGTGACGTCGACTTCGTGGTCGTACGGGAGAACACCGAAGGCGAGTACAGCGAGATCGGCGGCCGGATGAACCGCGGCGGCCCCGATGAAATGGCCGTCCAGCAAGCCGTGTTCACGCGGGCAGGAGTGACCAGGGTCGTGGACTATGCCTTCGGCCTCGCCGAGCGACGCGGCGGGCGCCTCACCTCGGCGACGAAGTCCAACGGCATCGTGCACACGATGCCGTTCTGGGACGAGCTGGTGGCCGAGCGGTCGGCACACCACCCGTCGGTCGACTGGGACCAGGAGCACATCGACGCGCTCGCCGCCAAGTTCGTCCTCGACCCGGCCCGCTTCGACGTCGTCGTCGCGTCCAACCTCTTCGGGGACATCCTCAGCGACCTGGCGGCGGCGGTGGCCGGCGGCATCGGCATCGCGCCGTCCGCCAACCTCAACCCGCAGGGCGATCACCCCTCCATGTTCGAGCCGGTCCACGGCTCGGCCCCGGACATCGCCGGGCAGGGCATCGCCAACCCGATCGGGGCGATCTGGTCCGCCGCGATGATGCTCGACCACCTCGGGCAGGCCGAGGCCGCGGCGGACGTCACCGGCGCCATCGCCCGTGTCCTGGCCACCACATCGGTGCGGACGCGGGACCTCGCGGGTTCCGCGTCCACCGCCGAATTCACCTCCGCCGTGCTTCAACACCTCTGAGAGCCGCAGGCGGAGCCCGCCCCGCCCCGCTCCACCCGGGTCGGCGGAGTAGCCCGATTTCCACCCTCCACCGTAGATCCACACCACGACCGGCAGTCGGTCACCGGCGCCGCCCGGCGTCCATACGTTGACGCTGAGGCAGTCCAGGCAGTCCAGGCAGTCCAGGCAGTCCTCCGGCCGCCAGCCCGCGGGCATTCCCGGGACCAGGGGCAGCTGCGGGGGAGCGACGCCGAAGGAGTCGCCGGACGGACGCCGCCCCAGGCCGGGACCGGGACCGGGAAGCGTAGGGGTCCTTCCGGCGGGAGGGCATGGGGAATGCCCACGTGGAGGTACTGGCCCCGAGTACGAGCCATGCGCTGCTGCTGCGCGAGGGCCGCGTCCATGCGACGGGCCCGGTCGCCGCCGTCCTGACCGGCGGCTTGCTCACCACGTGCGTCGGCCGCCCGATCGAGGTCAACCAACATGACGGCCGCTGGGCGGCCCGGTCCGGCCGCGGCAACGGCCACTGAGCGCTGCTGACCGCCGACCGGCCCCCCATCAGTGAGGGGCGCCCGGCGAGGGGACGGACCGCGGGTCGCCGGGTCTCCCCTGGCGGACGATACTGAAGGTCACGGTGCGTGGAGGCGACATGCGTGAACCGGAGCATCGCGGCCCGAGGTCGGCCTCGGCGCTTTTCGGCGACACGGGAGCGGTCGTCCTGGACGGCGAAGGCGTGGTCATCGCCCGTTCGGAGTGGGCCGCGACGCTGCTGGAATGCCCGCCGGGTCGGACCTGTGCGCCCTTGCTGCGGATGCTGTCGCGAGCCGGAACGGATGCGGGACCGGTCGGTCATCCGGTGACCATTCCGGATGGCGGTCATGCGGGTCAAAAGGTCCCTCTGGCCTGCAAGCTGGTCCCGCTTGCGGCTCGCACTCCCGGTGATGGAGGCGCTGAAGCGCAGTGGCTCGTCCTGGTCGCCCCGGCGGAATCCGCGGTGGAGGCAGCCGAGCGAGAGGCGTGGAGACGCCGGACGGGGCTCTCCCAGGCCGCCGCCGCGGGCATCGGCACCTCCCTGGACGTGACCGAGACCGCCGAGACCCTGGTGAACCTCCTCGTCCCTGATTTCGCCGACCTGGCGACCGTGGACATCGCCGAGAAGGTGCTGGTGGGCGACGAGCCCCCGCACCTCGACAGCAGCGGCGACGTCCGCCTGCGCCGGACCGCCGCCGCGCAGAGCCCGGAGATCTCCGCCGAGGACCTCTTGGCGGTGGGAGAGGCGCTACCTCCCGTGACGGACAGTTCGTTGATGCGTCCCCTCATGCAGGGGCTGCCCGTGCTGGTGCCGGACGTCGCCATCCTGCACGCGAAGCTCGGCGTGGATCCGGAGACCCTGCCGTTGTTCGTCCCGAGCGGCGCCCACTCCTCCATCGCGGTGCCGCTCTACGCGCGGGGGCTGATCCTCGGCTGCGTCACCGTCTGGCGCAGTCAGTTGCCTTCCGCGTTCGTCGAGGAGGACGCCGCCCTGTTGCAGGACGTCGTCTCCAGGGCCGCACTCGGCGTGGACAACGCCCGCCGCTACACCAAGGAACACCGCTCGGCGGTGGCCCTGCAGCGAAGCCTGCTGCCGCACTCCGCCCTGAACGTGGCCGCCGCGGACACGGCGGGGGTGTACCAGCCGGCGGGCGGCGGTGTAGGGGTCGGCGGGGACTGGTTCGACGTGATCCCCTTGTCGTCGCTGCGTGTGGCCTTCGTCGTCGGGGACGTCGTCGGACACGGACTCGAAGCCACCGCGGCCATGGCGCGCCTGCGGACCGCGGTGCAGACCCTCGCCGACCTCGACCTGGATCCGGGCGAGCTCCTCACGCATCTCGACGACCTGGTGCTCGGCTTCTCCGACGAGCAGACGGCCGGCGAGTCCGGTTCCGTGCGATCCGAGCGTTCCGAGCCCGCGGTGCTGGGAGCGACGTGCCTGTACGCCGTGTACGACCCGGTGACGGGGCAGTGCGCCGCTGCCGCCGCGGGACATCCGCCGCCGGTCCTTCTGCCGCCGGATGGGGAGCCGGTCTTCCTCGGGGTGACGCCGGGACCACCGCTGGGGGTGGGCGGAGTGCCTTTCGAAGTAATGGAGTTCGGCGTGCAGCCCGGCAGTTTGCTTGCGCTCTTCACGGACGGACTCGTGGAGAGCCGAGGCGGCGACATCGAGGAGGGGATGGACAGGCTGAGGGGCTCGCTCATCGGAGCCGCGCCGAGGCTTCCCCTCGACGAGATCGGCCGGAGCGTTTTCGACGAAGTGCGGCCTCAAGAGCCCGTCGACGATGCCGCCTTGCTGCTCGCCCGTATCCACGCCCTCTCTTCCCATCAGGTCGCCGAGTGGGAACTCGAACCCGACCTGTCCCTCGTCGCTCAGGCCCGCGAGCTGGTGGTGGGCCGGCTGTCCGACTGGCAGTTGGACGAACTGGGCTTCGTGACCGAGCTCGTCGTCAGCGAGCTCGTCACGAACGCGATCCGCTATGCAGGCGGGCCGGTCGGGCTCCGGCTGATCCGCGACCGAGAGGTGCTCGTCTGCGAGGTGTCCGACCCCAGTGGCACTCAGCCACGCCTGCGTCGTGCACGGGAGACGGACGAGGGCGGGCGGGGCTTGTTCCTCGTGGCCCAGCTCACCGACCGCTGGGGCTGCCGCTTCAGCAGCACCGGCAAGACCATTTGGACGGAGCAGCCCCTAGGCAGGTCCCTCGTCTGAGGTGCCCTCGCGGCTTCCGGCCCGAGGTCACCAACCGTTCCCCGAGGTCACCAACCGTTCATGGAGTTCCACCAGGTCCACGTACGCGGCGTCGGGCTGCTGCCGGTTGCCCGCGCGTCCTGCCGCTTCTCCGGTACTCCCATCACGGTGGGCATCACAGGCACGGCGGCCGGAGCGTTCGGGCCGGGCCGGATCGGGGCGAACGACACCGGCAGTGCGTCTTGCGCGTCGTGGAGGAGAAGGTCGGTGTCGGCGGCCGTCAGGCAGGGAATGAGCGGGTCCCCGGTGCGGACTCGGCATGCTGCGCACGTGATGTCGCTCCGCGCCCGGCGCCCGGCGATGTCGGGTACCGGCGAGCCGTCCCACAGGGCCCGGTCGGCGGCGTCCGTGACGGTCGGTCGCCCGGCGGCCGCCGCGGAACTCAGGCGGGCATCGCCCAGCGGCACGCGCATCGTGCCGCTGGGTCATGAGTCTTCGGGTCATCCGGCGATCGTCAGTTGGTGGCGGTATATGTCGGGAAGCAAGCGAGGCCGGTCCATGCCGTGGAGCCTTCGCTTACGCGTGTAACCTCGATGGGCAAGCGGTCGGACGGCCGGAAAAGCGAGCCAAGGGGGACGTCATGACCAAAGAATCGCCAGGCGCTGCCTCCGTCACCAGCACGGCGGTGGCCCGCCTCGCGGGGTGTCCCGCACCACCGTCTCCTTCGTCTTAAAACGACACCCAGGGCCACCGGGTCGGCGCCGGCGCTCGGGCCCGGGTGCCGGCCGCGGCCAAGGACCTCGGGTACGTGCCGCATGCTGCCGCTCGCTCTCTGCGTGCCGGGCACAGCAGCCGGGTCCTGCTGCCGACATCGGTCTCCGTGATCGGCAGCCTGGTCAGCGGGTGGGTGGACGATGTGCAAAGCGAACTCGACCGCCACGGCTACACGACCGTCCTCCACGCGGGCCGCTGCCCCGACGCGGCGAGCGCCGCGCGCTCGTGGGCGGAGCTGCGGCCCGCGGCGGTCCTGGTCCTGGGACTGGCCGCGGCGGACCGGGGGGGCGAGCCGGATAACGGACATGACAGCCTCTCGCGGCCGCGGCCGCGGCAGTGCCCGCGGCCTGCATCTGTGTTCGTACGTGGACGTGCGACGCGGGAGAGATCCACAAATTCACACTTCGTGACGTTTGTCCGAAATGCTTGAACTCCCCTGGGTGGAGTGTCAGCATGTTACACGTGTAAGCACCCACCTCGACCGGATGTCGGCGCTTCCGGTGTCGACGGGCGGCCGTGCAACACGCTGTTAACAAAATCAAGTATTGCGCATCATTGACGGTCGCAAGTTTGGCGAGATACTTACTCCATTCTCCCCGCTGCCCCGAGATTGAGGTGCCGCCCCATGGAGCTCTCCCCGTCTGCCCACGTCGATACGTTCTGTCGCGATCGGCTCCCGCCTTTCCCCCTCTGGCCCGAACTGCACTTCGATCTACCGGAGTTGCGCTACGCCGACCGGCTCAACTGCGCCCAGCGGCTGCTCGACGACGCCGTCCGACGCTGGGGGCCCGACCGGCCCTGCCTGCTGACTCCCACGGAGCGGTGGACCTACGGCGACGTGCTGGAGCGTGCCAACCAGGTCGCCCAGGTCCTCACCGAGGACTTCGGCCTCGTCCCCGGCAACCGGGTCCTGTTGCGCGGCCCCAACAATCCGTGGCTCGTGGCCACGTGGCTCGGGGTGCTCAAGGCGGGCGGCGTCGCCGTCACCACCATGCCGCTGCTGCGCGCCGGCGAGCTCGCGGAGCTCTGCGAGATCAGCCGGCCGACCGTGGCCGTGTGCGACCACCGCTACCTCGAGGAGCTCACCGCCGCCGGCACTTCCGGCCCGGCCGTGCTGGCCTACGGCGGCCCCGGCGAGGAGGACCTGGTCGCCCGGTGTGCCGCGAAGGACGGGCGGTTCTCCACCGTCGCCACCGCATCGGACGACGTCGCCCTGATCGCCTTCACGTCGGGCACGACCGGACGGCCGAAGGCCACCCTGCACTTCCACCGGGACGTGCTGGCCAACGCCGACACCTTCTCCCGCCATGTCCTGCGGCCTCACCAGGACGACGTCTTCACCGGAACCCCGCCCCTGGCCTTCACGTTCGGGCTCGGCGGACTGGTGGTCTTCCCCCTGTACGTGGGTGCGGCAACGCTGCTGATCGAGCAGGCCGCGCCACAGCAGTTGGCCGACCTCGTGGAGGAGCACGGAGTCACCGTGCTCTTCACCGCGCCCACCGCCTACCGGGCGATCATGGCGGCCGGCGCGGTGCACCAGCTGTCCGGCCTGCGCCGCTGCGTGTCCGCCGGTGAGGCGCTGCCGGCGGCCGTGTGGGAGGACTTCCACGCCGCCACGGGCCTGCGCATCATCGACGGCATCGGTGCCACGGAGATGCTTCACGTGTTCATCTCGGCATCCGACGAGGAGATACGTCCGGGATCGACGGGCAGGCCCGTCCCCGGATACCGGGCCCGCGTGGTCGACGAGGGAGGCGCGCCCGTCCCCGACGGGCAGCCCGGCCTCCTCGCCGTCACCGGCCCCACGGGCTGCCGGTACATGGAGGACCCGCGCCAGAGCACGTACGTCAGGAACGGCTGGAACATCACCGGCGACACCTACGTCCGCGACGCCGACGGCTACTTCTGGTACGTCGCCCGCAGCGACGACATGATCGTCTCCTCCGGGTACAACATCGCCGGCCCCGAGGTCGAAAAGGCACTCGCCACGCATCCCTACGTCGAGGAATGCGGCGTCGTCGGAGCCCCGGACGACCAGCGTGGAATGCTCGTCAAGGCGTACGTGGTCCTGCGCGCCGACGTAGTGCCCGACGAGGCGACGGTCAAGGAACTCCAGGACCACGTGAAGCGGACCGTCGCGCCCTACAAGTACCCGCGCGCCGTCGAGTTCGTCACCGACCTCCCGCGCACGAGCAACGGCAAGCTCCGGCGCGCCGAGCTGCGCAAGCGTGCTCAGCACACCCCCTAGCCGACGAACGAAAGGCGCCAACATGGACACCTCCAGCCCGCGACGGGCGGACTCCGCGGCGGCGGACAGCTGCGCCGCAGGATGCCCCGAAGCCCTCGTGCAGAACCTGCCCAGCGTCGTCGTCGAGCGGCGCGTCGAATGGCCCGACACGGACGCGGCCGGTCACTACCACCACTCCACGGTGGTGCGCTGGGTCGAGGCGGCAGAAGCCGTCCTGCTGCGCCGACTGGGACTGGCCCATCTCTTCGGCAGCACCCCCCGCGTCCACTTCGAGGCGGACTACCGCGCCCGACTGTGGTTCGGCGAGTCCGTCCGGACCGAACTCAGGATCACCAAGGTCGGAAACAGCTCCCTGCACTACGCCTTCACCGTCCGAGGTGAGGGGGAGGAGCCGGCCGCCACCGGGCGCATGGTCATCGCCCACTCCGCTTCCCGTGCCACGGGGTCCACGGCCTGGCCCGATGACGTGCGCGAGGTCCTCACGAAGGCCGGTCCACAAGCCCCCGAGCTCTTCGTGTGATCCGGGCGACGGGCCGAACGCACTCCACAGATGTGTTGCTTTCTTGACGTTCGCCAAATTGACAACATATTCTGTTCGTAGAACCACTAGGAGGAACACCGTGCGCGTAGCAGTCATCGGAGGAGGGCCCGGCGGGTTGTACTTCGCGGCCCTGGCCCAGCAGCTCTCACCGGAGTGGGAGATCACGGTCTGGGAGCGCAACGCCCGCGACGATGCGTTCGGCTTCGGTGTCGTCTTCTCCGACGAGACGCTGGACGGCATCGCTCAGGCCGATCCCGCCGTGTTCGCGGCGATGTCCGCGGAGTTCGCCCGGTGGAGCGACATCGACGTCCGCTACGGCGGCGATGTCCAGGTGTCCGGCGGCCACGGCTTCGCCGCCCTGGACCGCAACCGGCTGCGGGAGATCCTGCAGAAGCGTTGCGCGGAGCTCGGGGTGGAGGTGCGCTACGGCACCCAGGCACCGCCCGTCGAGGAGCTCTCCGCCGCCTACGACCTGGTGGTCGCCGCCGACGGAATCCGCTCCACGGCCCGCGAGACGTATGCAGACAGCTTCCGCCCCGACTTGGACGAGCGCCAATGCCGCTACATGTGGCTGTCCACCGACCGCGTCTTCGAGGCGTTCACCTTCATCGTCGAGAAGCGGGACTTCGGCAGCATCCAGGTCCACGCCTACCCCTACGACGACAAGCGCAGCACGTTCATCGTGGAGATCGCGGAGGACGACTGGCGGCGGGCCGGCTTCGAGGCGTGCGCCGACCGGGAGTTCGCGCGCGGCGAGAGCGACGAGGCGAGCGTGCGGCTGTGCGAGGAGATCCTCGCCGAGCACCTCGACGGCCACCGCCTGATACCCAACGCCTCGAAGTGGATACGCTTCACGACCGTCCGCAACGCCTCCTGGCGCCACGGCAACGTCGTCCTGCTCGGTGACGCCGCCCACACCGCCCACTTCTCCATCGGCTCCGGCACCAAGCTCGCCATGGAGGACGCCCTGGCCCTGGCCGCCTGCCTGCACGAACACCCCGATGTGACCTCGGCGCTCGCCGCGTACGAGACCGAACGCCGGCCGGTCGTCGAATCCACCCAGCGGGCCGCCCAGGCCAGCCTCGAATGGTTCGAGAACATCGGCCGCTACACGGCCCAGGAGCCCCCGCAGTTCGCCTTCAACCTCCTCACCCGCAGCCGCCGCGTCACCTACGACAACCTGCGCGTGCGCGACGAGGGGTTCACCACCGCCGTCAACTCCTCCTCACCCGTGCCGCCCATGTTCTGCCCCTTCCGGCTCGGCGGACTGCTCCTGCGCAACCGGGTGGTCGTACCGCCCACCGCGCTGTACACCGCACGCGACGGGGTCCCCGGCAACTTCGACCTCGCCCACCTGAGCGCCCAGTCCCTCGGCGGCAGCGGGCTCGTGATCGCAGGAATGACCGCCGTCAGCGCGGGTGGGCGCGCCACCGCGGGGTGCCCCGGCCTGTACACCGACGCGCACGAAGCCGCCTGGCGGCGCATCACCGACTTCGTGCACGACCAGTCCGACGCCTGCCTGGGCATCCAGCTCACCCACGCCGGCCGCCGCGCGGCGGCCCACGCCGACGGGCCGCCGATCGCCGCCTCGTCGCTGGCATGGGACGACCGGAGCCCCCTGCCGCGCGAAGTGACCCGGGCCGATATGGACACCCTCGTACGGGACTTCGTACGCGCGGCCGAGCGAGCCGACCGGGCGGGCTTCGACGCGCTGGAACTCCAGTACGGTCACGGTCACTTGATCTCCGGATTCCTCTCCCCGCTGACCAACCGGCGCACCGATGAATACGGCGGAAGCCTCGCCGGTCGTCTGCGCTTCCCCCTGGAGGTGCTGCGCGCCGTCCGGGCGGTGTGGCCGGCCGGCAAGGCCCTGCTCGTACGGATCTCGGCCGCCGACTGGGCCGAGGGCGGTACCAGCGAGGCCGACGCCGTCGCCATCGCCCGCGCGCTCGCCGAGGCGGGCGCCGACGGGATCGACGTCTCCACCGGCGAGGTCGTGGCCCACGAGAAGCCCCGCTACGGCCGCAGCTACCAGACTCCGTACGCGGACCTGATCCGCAACGCCACGGACGTACCCACCATCGCCGTCGGCGCGATCTCCACGTACGACGACGTCAACTCGATCATCCTGGCCGGACGGGCCGACCTGTGCGCCGTCGGTCGCGCCCAGCTCCACGATCCGCTGTGGACCCTGCACGCCGCTGCCGCCCAGGGCTACAGCGGTGCGGCAGCCCCGTGGCCCGCCTCCTGGAGAGCGGGCAGCGGCCGCCCGCCGGGTGCCCGCACCGACCGGGTCGCGCCCCGCCTCCAACTGCTCCGCGAGGCTTCCGCGCCCGTGCACCAGCGCTGGTTTCCGCGCCTCCCCGCCGCCGCATCCGCCTGCTGACCTGGAGAACCGATGGACAATCTGCCACGCTTCACCGCCGCGGCCGTGCAGGCGGCTCCCGTGTACCTGAACGCCACGGCGACCGTCGACAAGGCGATCGCCCTCATCGCGGAGGCGGCGGCCGGCGGCGCCGAACTGGTCGTCTTTCCCGAGGTGTTCGTCCCCGGCTATCCGTACTGGAACTGGACGATGAACCCGGTCCAGGGCTCGCCCTGGTTCGAGCGGCTCCAGCGCGCCTCGGTCGACATCCCCGGCCCGCACGTCGACCGCCTGCGCGCGGCGGCCCGCCAGTACGGGATCGTCCTCGTCATCGGGGTCAACGAGCGCAGCCCGTACAGCCTCGGTGTCCTCTACAACACCCTGCTGACGATCGGGCCGGACGGTGCCCTGCTCGGTGTGCACCGCAAGCTGGTGCCCACCTGGGCGGAGAAGCTGACGTGGACCGGCGGCGACGGCAGTTCGCTGAAGGTCCACGACACTCCGGTCGGCCGACTCGGCGCCCTCGCCTGCGGCGAGAACACCAACACGCTGGCCCGGTTCACCCTGCTCGCACAGGGCGAACTCGTCCACGCCTCCTGCTACATCGCGCTGCCCGTCGCCCCCGCCGACTACGACATGGCCGACGCGATCGCCGTCCGCACGGCCGCCCACAGCTTCGAGGGCAAGGTCTTCTCCGTCGTGGCCTGCTCCACCATCTCCCCGGAGATCGTGGACGCCATCGCCGGGGACGACGAGGAGCTGCGCAAGCAGTTCACCCGCCCGCGCAGCGCCCTGTCCGGGATCTTCGGCCCCGACGGCCGCCCGGTCACCGAACCCCTCGTCGACGACGAGGGCATCGTGTACGCGGAGATCGACCTGGCCAAGTGCATCCAGCCCAAGCAGATGCACGACATCGTCGGCCACTACAACCGCTTCGACGTCTTCCAGCTCCACGTCGACGACCGCCCGCGCACCCCGGTGACCTTCGCGACGGATCCGGCGCACACCACGGCGCCCTTCTCACCACTCCCGACCGAAACGTCCGGCATCACGAAGGAGGACGCATGACCACCGAGTACGACGACAGCCGACTGGGCCGAGCACGGGTGTCCGACTCCCCTGAACTCACCGCGTTCTACGGCGAACTCGCCAACCTCGAAGCCGGCGCGCTGTGGACCGTGGCCAACGACATCGAGCCCTGGTACCCGCAGCCGAAGTCCGTCCCCGTCCTGTGGCGCTACCGCGCACTTCGCCCGCTGGTCCACAAGGCCCTCGACCTGGTCAAGGCAGATGACGCCGGCCGCCGCGTCGTGATGCTCGTCAACCCGGGCCGCAAGGACGTCAGCGCCGCCGTCGGCCTCCTCTACACCGGCCTGCAGATCATGGGCCCCGGCGAGGCCATGACCGCCCACCGCCACCAGGCCGCCGCGCTGCGCTTCGTCCACGAGGGCACCGGGGCCTGGACGATCGTCGACGGGCAGAAGCTGAAGGTCGGCCCCGGCGACTTCGCGATCACGCCGAACGGCACCTGGCACGAGCACGGCAACGAAGCGGACGACGCCCCCGTCATCTGGCAGGACGGACTCGACATCCCGCTCGTGAACGCCCTGGACGCCGGCTTCTACGAGGTCCACCCCGAGCTCTACCAGACCCCCGGAAAGGTCATCAACTCCTCCGTGCTCACCTACGGTGCGAATCTGCTGCCGTACGGCGTCGAGAAGTGGACCCGCCCGTACTCCCCGCTGCTCGCCTTCCCCTGGGAGCCGACCTACGAGGCCCTGCAAAACCTCGCCAAGGCCACCGAGGGATCTCCGTTCGACGGCGTCATGGCGGAATACACCAACCCGGTCACCGGCGGCTCCGTCATGCCGACCATGGGCGCCCACATGCAGCTCCTGCGTCCCGGCCAGGCCACTCAGGCACACCGCCACACCGGCTCGGTGATCTACACGGCGGCCAAGGGACGCGGTGTTTCGGTGATCGCCGGACAGCGCTTCGAGTGGCAGAAGGGCGACATGTTCTGTGTGCCCTCCTGGGCCTGGCACGAGCACGAGAACCTCGACCGGTCCGAGGACGCCTGCCTGTTCTCGTTCAACGACTTCCCCGTCATGCGCTCCCTCGGATTCCACCGGGAAGAGGCGTACACGGACAACGGAGGGCACCAGCCCACCGCCTGAACCCTCCGCCGTAACGGTCGCCGCCGGCCCTGACACCGGCCCCGGTACGGCGGAGCCCCGAACCGGGCGCGATGCAACGCCGCGCACCGCCCGGACCGGGTCGGCGGCGGCACGCCTGAGTGCCGCCACCGAGCCACCCCTCCGCACCCTCCCCCTCATACGCAAGGAGCCCCCATGCGGCTGGTCAGCTACACCCTCGACGATGTTTCCGTGCGTCTCGGCGCGCAGGTCGACGACCTCGTCGTAGACCTCGCCACTCTGGCCCGGCGGGCCGGTGTGGAACTGCCCCTGGACCTGCTGTCGTTCATCCGGGCCGGCGCGGCCGCCCAGGAGACCGCACGCGGCGTGCTGGCCGCCGGACCCGAAGCCTGGCCCGCCGAGGCCGTGCACCGGATCGAGGACGTGGCCCTGCGAGCGCCGCTGCGCCCCGGCAAGATCATCGGCGTCGGACTGAACTACGTCGAGCACGTCGAGGAGTCCAGCCGCAGCCTGGACACCGACAAGGAGCGGCCCTCGCGCCCCGTGCTCTTCAGCAAGCCCGCCACCGCCGTCACCGGCCCCGGCCAGCCGATCCTGCACAACGCCGAACTCACCACCCAGCTGGACTGGGAGTGCGAACTCGCCGTCGTCATCGGCCGCACCGCCTTCCGCGTGAGCGAGGAGGAGGCGTGCGACCACATCTTCGGCTACAGCATCGTCAACGACATCAGCGCCCGCGACCAGCGCCGCTCCGGCCAGTGGTTCTTCTCCAAGGGCCAGGACTCCTACGCGCCCTTCGGCCCCGCCGTCGTCACGGCCGACGACGTCCCGGACCCGATGGACCTCGACCTCTCGCTGCGCGTCAACGGCGTCACCAAGCAGAAGTCGAACACCCGCCACATGCTCTTCCCCATCGCCCGCCTCATCGCCGACATCAGCTCCGGCGTCACCCTGGAGCCCGGCGACGTCATCGCCACCGGATCGCCCGCAGGCGTCGGCGCCGGCATGGTCCCGCCCGAGTTCCTCGTCCCCGGCGACACGGTCGAGGCCACCGTCGAAGGCATCGGCACCCTCACCAACCCCGTCGTCGACGCCCGCTGAGGAGCGAACATGTCCCCCCGCACGTCCCACACCTACCGCATCGGCCAGATCGTGCCGAGCTCCAACGTCACGATGGAGACCGAGGTCCCCGCGATCCTGCGCGCCCGGGAGGCCATCGCCCCGGAACGCTTCACCTTCCACTCCAGCCGGATGCGCATGACCCATGTGACCCCGGAGCAGCTGAGGGCCATGGACGCCGACTCCGACCGCTGCGCCGTCGAACTCTCCGACGCGCACGTCGACGTGCTCGGCTACGCCTGCCTGGTCGCCATCATGAGCATGGGGCTCGGCTACCACCGCACCTCCGAGGAACGCCTGCACGTCCGTACGGTCGAGAACGGCGCCCCGGCCCCCGTCGTCACCAGCGCCGGAGCCCTCGTCCACGGACTGCACACCCTCGGGGCGAAGAAGATCGCCCTGATCGCCCCGTACATGCGCCCGCTGACGAAGACCGTCGTCGACTACCTCACCCACGAGGGCATCCAGGTCCTCGACTACACCGCCCTGGAGATCCCCGACAACCTCGACGTCGCCGCCCACGACCCCGCACGCCTCCCCGGGCTCGCCAAGGCCCTGGACCACGGCGACGCCGACGCCGTCGTCCTCTCCGCCTGTGTCCAGATGCCCTCGCTCGGCGCGATCGAGGAAGCCGAACAGCTCCTCGGCAAGCCCGTCGTCTCCGCGGCCGTGTGCACCGCCCACCAGATGCTGCGCGCCCTGGACCTCCCGGCCGTGGCCCCCGGCGCGGGCCACCTCCTGTCCGGCGCCTACGCCGAAACGCCGCCGGTGCGACAGCCGTCCACCCCGCGATGACGGCTACGTACCCATGCTCACCCGGTGGCGCCGCCTGCCCTACCTCGACCCCGGCCTGCCGGGCGAACTGCTCCCGGCGGACTGGAACGCCGTCGCGGCGCGCCAGATCTTCCAGCAACTGCACGACGTACTCGCCACGCCCAGCCTGCTGCACGTACGGCAGGTCACCGGCCTGGAAGAGGCGCCGCCCGCCGCCTGGTCACGCACCGGCGGAGACCAACCCTCGGCTGCCTGCACCACAGCCCTGGCCGCCGCCGGTGTCACGGCACCGTGAACCAGCAGACGTCACCGGAGTCGGGCAGCCGGGAAGACGCCTTCAGCTGTGCCGCGATACGAGCCATGGCCTCGGCCTTGTCGGCTCGCCACGGCAGGAACGGCTCCTTCGGCGACTCCGTCAGGTCGCCCGCCCGCGCTCCGGCGTCGTACAGGTCACCGACGATCCGCAGGAGCAGTTCCAGCTGCTCCTCGAACGAGGCACCGCGGCCGAGCAGGCTGCCGACGGATCCGCCGAGGACCGAGAAGCCGAGCCAGTCGTCGTGCGCGTACCGGCTGAGGTATTCCAATTCCCGGCGATGTGCTGCGTGGTTCACCTTGGCTCAGTTCCCGTGCTGCGGAATGTGGAACCGCTTCGTGTCCAGGCCGCCGACGTCCTCGTGGTCAACGGTCGGACTGCGGGTGTTTGCGATCCTCGAGATGACCGGCCCGCCGCGAACGTCAGGGCGTGATGCGGAGGGTCGTGCTCACGGTGACCTGGTCGATGTCCGTGGTGCGGATCGTGACGTCCAGGTTCCACGTACCGGCCAGGGGCAGCCGTAGGTCGTACGTGGCCCAGTAGCCCTTCTGGTTCTTGAGTTTGGCGTCCAGCGGGCCGATTCCCTGGTCGCGTTGGGTGAGGGCGAGCCGTAGCTCGGGGACGCTGGAGATGCCGCCGTCCGGGGTGAACACCACCGCTTCCACCGTGTTCTCGCCGACGTGGCCCGGTGCGAGCGTGATCTGCACCGTGCCCTGGTGGTTCGCCGTCCCCATGTCGAACGGGACCGTGACCACCTTCACCGCCGCTACCTGCCCGGCGGGTGCTGCGGCGGTGCCGGAGGCTGCGCGGCTCGGCTGGGTGCCGGTGAGGAGGGTGGAGAGCACCAGGACGAGGGCACCGATGGCCGCCTCGACGCCCACGGTGCGGCGCAAGCCACGCCGACACCTCTCTCTGTCGGGGGCCGCCAGGCCGATGCCGATGTCGGCGCCCGGCTTGTGTCGCGTGGCCGTAGCCTCCGTGCTGCCCGTGCCGGCTTCCTCCGGCGGGCTCGGCGCGCCCACGGTCTGCGGGACACGTACCTGCTCGGGTTCGACGACAGCCGGCTCCGTGGTGGGCGTTGACGCCTCGCCCGTCAGGCGGGCGGTCCACCGTCGGGAGAGGGCCGCCGCGCACAGCACCAGGGCCACTGCGGCGACCTTGAGGGCGAGGGTCCTGCCGTACGACGTGGTGGAGAGGGCTGTCCAGGAGCCCACCTGTCGCCAGGACTGGTAGACCCCGGTGCCCACCAGGACCACCACGGAGGCGTAGGCCAGCGCCGAGAAGCGCCGGATCGCGGAAGCCGGGATCTCGCAGTCGTCGGGCGCTCGGTGGCGGAGGGCGGTCAACAGAGTGATCAGGCCGCCCAGCCACACGGCCATGGCCAGCAGGTGCAGCACGGCGACGGGGACGGCGAGGGGGACTTGGATGCCGGCGGACGCGTGCTCGGCGGCAGCCCAGGTGAGTGCCAAGCCCAGGGCGAGGGCCGACCCGGCGACGAGTCGCGGACGGGCGCCGAGTCGTAGGGGCGGGTGTCGCAACAGGACGGCGGCGAGTGCGAGCAGTACGAGCCGTGCGGTCAGGGCGATCCCCGAGCTCCCCGTGAGCGTTCGGCCCAGCAGGGGCAGGTCGAACGCCGACGACAAGGGCCCGCCCGTCTCGTACGGGCCGCGCAGCAGCAACTGGGCCAGCGTCGACGCCGCCAGGCTCGTCCAGCCGGCGACCACCAGTCGGCGCAGCGGACGGATCCCGCTCGCGGCCGGCCAGCAGACGAGGACGAACGCCGCGGCTCCGACGAGCAGGGCCAGGCCGCTGTAGGCGACGTAGCGGAAGAAGCCGTACAGGCGGCTGGCCGCCGTGTCGTCCGGGGAGGTCTTCGTCACCACCGCGGTGGTCTCGGACGGCTTCCCGACGGAGAAGGTGAACGCGCCGGAGATCGGGTGGCCGTCGGAGGAGACCACCCGCCAGGCCACGGTGTAGGTGCCCTGGGCCAAGTTGCCCGGCAGCGCCACCTGGGCCGTGTTCGCCCGGCCGTCCGCGTGCTGCGCGGGGCGGGGGTTCACGCGGTCGTTGGCGGGCGACAGCACGCGCAGGGACCCGTCGGGGAAGCTGACCGACTCGGTGAACGTGAGCGTGACCTGCTTCGGCGCCGCGTTGAGTACGGCGCCGTCGGCGGGGTCGGAGCCGCTGAGGCCGGCATGCGCGAGGGCGGGGCCGGCCCCGCCGAGGATCAGGACGCACAGAGCGGCGACAAGCGTCAGGACGGCCGCGGGCTTCCTCGCGAGGCTCGATCCGCTGGGCATGAAGGGCGGCCTCCGGGGCGGTCGTCATCGGCGGCACCGCCGTCCGCGCTGGTCGCTCGGGGCCGCAGTCGGACGGCTCGCCTCAGTTGCAGAGAACTCCGGCAGGGCCGGGGGCCCTGCCGCACTGGTGGACGATAGACCCGCTGACCAGGAGGCAGCCCGGGTTGCGCAACTTCCGCTAAAGGCCACCGCCTTGTGTGCGGCTGGAGCCCTCCTCCTGTATGGGTTCGGGCCGCCGGCCGCTGCGGGCGTCTCAGGCCGTGGCCGGCGCAGTGGTCTCCGGCGGCTCGGAGGTTTCGGCGGGGGCGGGCGCTGCGGCCCCGGTGTCGGCATCAGGGCGGGGGATGCGGTGCAGGCCCCTGCGGTCGTAGAGGCGGGTGACGGCGAAGCCGAAGACCAGCGCGGCGACGAGGGCGACACCCATCGAAGCCCATGCCCGGGTCAGGCCCGCGTCGGCCTGGGCTCCGTAGTAGAGGAGGGAGCGCAGTCCCTCGGTGATCTGGCGCAGCGGCTCGAACTCGGCGAGGGCGCGGAAGAACCCGGGCAGTGCCTGGACGGGCACGGTGGCGCCGGAGGAGGGTACGGCCATCGCGACGAAGACGATGGTGGCCAGCAGCATGCCGGGCGTACCGAAGGCTGCGAACAGGGCCAGGCTTCCGATGCCGACCACCGCGATGGTGGCGACCGAGTAGAGCCACAGCAGGCCGAGGTGGGATGCGTCCATGTCGAGGATGCCGACCGTGGCGACCTCGACCAGGGTGCCCATCACGAGTGACAGGCCGAGCATGAGCGCCATGCCGATGGCCAGGGTGCGGACGCGGCTGGTGTGCTGAACGGGCTCGCGCTTGCGGAACGGGCCGAAATCGGTGTGCAGGTAGCCGAGCGCGGTGTCGACCTGGGAGTTGACCACGTTGGCGCCGAGCATGCCGCAGACGACCAGGACCAGCGCGTAGTAGAAGGCGCTCAGGCCCATGGCGCTGCGGGAGCCGACGGGGTGGCCGTCGGCGACGTTCACGGTCACCGGGTCGGCCAGCTTGAGCTGGGCGGCCGTCGGGAGAGGGGTCTTCTGGGCGCCGGCCTGCTTGAGGAGTTCCTGGCCGAGCTGCGCGGAGGCGGCGTGGGCGGCCTTCTGGGCAGCCTGGGAGGACATGGAGGAGCCGATGCTGCCGGCCGCCTGGTTGGTCAGCACGGTCAGGGTCGGCGGGGCCGCCTTGCCCTGGGCCGCGGGCTGTGGGGCGGTGAGCGCGGCCACCGTGGCGGAGTAGTCGCCGGGTATGACGAGGGCGCCGAAGACCTTGCCCCGGCCCAGCCGCTTGTCGGCCTCCTCGCGGCTGACGACCTGCCAGTCGATGCTCTTGTCGCCCTTGGAGGCCTTCTGGATGCCGGAGACGACCTGCTCGCCCAGGTTGACGTGGCGGCCGTTGACGTCCGCCCCGCTGTCGCTGTTGACCAGGGCCACGGGCAGGTCGCGCAGGTTGCCCCTGGGGTTGACGTTGCCGCCGACGTAGAGGAGGGCGAACAACATCGACACCACTGCGGCGATGAGTCCTGTTCCGATCCACAGCTGGGGTCGGCGGAGCACGGAGGGGGGTGTGGGGTGAGGCATCGATTCTCCGGTGCGGCTGCGTTCCTGGTCTGACCTGTCTGGATACTTAAGGTATCCAGTTACTGGATAGTGGCAGTATCTTGCTGTGGTGTCCAATTGCCGAAGACGGATACCGGACCGCATGACCAGCAGGGAAGCCGTATGAAGATCTCGGAGCTCAGTCGGCGGACCGGCGTGCCGGTCGCCAGCATCAAGTACTTCCTGCGGCAGGGACTGCTGCCCGCGGGGCGGGCGACGGCCGCGACCCTTGCCGAGTACGGGGAGGAGCACGCGCAGCGGCTGCGGCTGATCAAGGCACTGACCACGCTCGGCGGCCTGTCCATCGCCGCCACCCGTGAGGTGCTCGGGGCCGTCGACCAGGCCCATAGTTCCGAGAGTGCCCTCGGAGCGGTCAGCTACGCGCTCCCGGTGCCGGTGGCGGCCCAGCGCCCCGCAGGCCGCGAGGAGGAAGCCGAGGCCGACCCGGCCGCCGGCGCCGAGGTGGCAGAGCTGCTCGCGGCCCTGGACTGGCAGGCACCCGGCACCTCACCGCACGTGAAGGGGCTGACGGCGGCGCTGGAAGAGCTGCGCCGACTGGACGCCCAGTACGCCCCGGGCGAGCTCGCCGCCTACGCGAGGCTGGCCGAGTCCGTGGCCCGGCTGGACCTGGAGCGCGCAGCAGGTATGGACGACCCGGTGGCTCTGGCCGAGCGGGCCGTCATCGTCTTCGCGATCTGCGCCCCGGTGTTCGAGCTGCTGCGGCGCCTCGCCCAGGAGGACCAGGTCCGGCGCCGGGTCGCGGGCGGTGGTGGCGGTGCCGATGGCCGTGGCGGTGAGGACGCGGCGCCGCGGTAGCGCTCGCCCGCTCGCGAGGGGCCGTCGCCCGCCCGGAGCGGGACCGTCGTCCAGACGTACGGGCCCACGGACCGGATGGCTCGAGCCGGCCGAGAGCTCCTGCCCGAGCGCGGCACGGAGGGGCCGGAATTCGGGTGCCGGGGTGACTCGCCCCATAGGGCGCACGTCACACACGAACCGGGGTAGTAGCTTCCCGAGGGCCCGGTACCGCGTCCTCGTACCGGCTCCGACCTGCGCGGATCTCTCGGGGGCTGCCCGGCGGTCGTGGGCCTCTGGCTGCGAGGGTCGCTAGTAGGTGGGGTCG
>NZ_JBVIGX010000046.1:0-47310 GCF_055570595.1 Streptomyces sp. NPDC031132 | reverse complement strand
CCCCCCCCCCCCCCCCCCCCCCCCCCCCCCCCCCCCCCCCCCCCCCCCCCCCCCCCCCCCCCCCCCCCCCCCCCCCCCCCCCCCCCCCCCCGCTGCGCTGTACGGCGGGAGGGGATCAGGCGCCCTTCACCTCGGAGGTGAACCCCACGAGGAACGACTTGAAGCCGCAGCCGACCATGGCCTTCGATCCCGTCGACGTCCACCCGCTGCGGTAAGTGCGGCGGACCACGTGCTCCCGCGCACCCTGCACCGTGTCGCACGTGATCACGGCGCGGTGCACCGCACCGGAGGGGAAGCGCCCCTTGCAGGCGGAGGTGACGTTGGGCCGGCCCAGCCGGTCCATGTCGGCGGTCGCGCGACAGCCTCCGTCCATGCCGCCTGCGGGCGCGGCCGCGGCGATCGGGGCGCCGGACACGCCCAGGGCCAAGGCGGCGGCCACTGCCACGAAGACGGACGTGAGCTGCATGCGGGGCTCCGTTCCTCCGGCGGATTCCGACGTTCCGCTCTGGCCGCCGAAGCTATCCGGCGCAGCGGCGCCGCAACCGCAAAGCCGTGCGCGCCACACCCGTACGGGGGACGTGCACGGCTTCGGTACCTCGTGCCGGTGCGGCTACCGCGTGCCGCGCAGGCGGCGCCACGGGGTGAAGGTGAACACCGCGCCACCGAGCAGGATCACCGTGCCCGCGACCAGGGCGAGGGCCTTGATGCCGCCCTCGTCCTCGGCGCCCGTCTCGGCCAGGCCGCCCGAGGCGGTGGTGGAGCCGGTGGTGGAGCCGGTGGTGGCCGGCGAGCCGGAGCCGCCTTCCTGGGCGGTGGTGTCGAGCTCCAGCGAGACGCCGCTGCTGGCCGCCTTGCAGGGCACGTTGATCGGCGTGGACCCGGGGGCCATCGTGACGTCGATCGTCAGCTGGTCCGGGCTCAGCGTGACCTTGCCGGTCTTGCCGGGCTTGTAGGTGCCCGTCATGTCGCTGAGGCTGACCGGGGCCTTGTCCGGGATCGGCTCCGCGTTGGCCGGGCCGGAGACCTTGACCATGCCGCTGTCGGCGCCGCCGAGCTTGACGTTCATCGAGGGCTTGAGGGCCCCCGCCGGCAGGGCCATCGGGCTGGCCATCGCGCCCTTGGCGGTCTTGACGGTCAGGTCGTAGCTGCCGCCGTTCTTCTTGGCGTTGATCGTGACCGGGGTCTTGATGCCCCCGGGGACGACCGGACCGCAGTCGAAGGCGACCTCGACGGGCTTGCCCGGGAAGTCGGTCTGGCCCCCGCCGCCCCCGCTGGTGGACCCGCCGTTGGTCGAGCCACCGGTCGTGGACCCGCCGTTGGTCGACCCACCGGTCGTGGACCCGCCGTTCGTGGACCCTCCGTTCGTGGACCCTCCGTTCGTCGTACCGCCGCTGGTGCCGGCCGCCACGTCGATGGTGGCCCCGACGCCCACGTCACCCGTGGGTGCGCACTTGGTGACGAAGGTGCCGAAGGGGAAAGTGACCGCGACGTCGTACTTGCCGGGGGTCAGCGTGATCTTGCCCGGTTTGGTGAGTTTCAGCTTCCCCTTCATCGTGGACATCTGCATGGGGGCCTTCTTGGGGATCGGCGGGTTCTTCTTCTCTCCGACGACCTTCAGCTCGCCGCCCCCGCCGCCCACCGTGATCCAGCCGGTGGGCTGGACCGAGTCCTGCGGGATGTCCATCAGGTCCGTGTTGTTCGAGGCCGGCTTCACGGTCTCCCAGGACACGTCGACCTCGTCACCGACCTTCGCCGAGGCCGGAGCGGTGACCTTGGCGGTGGTCTCGCCCTCCACCGGGTCGCCGCCGCCCGCCGGCGGCACGCACTTGACGTTGAACTTGGTCTCGGCCGCCTGGGCGGGAGTGGCCCCGATGGCCATGCCGGCGCCGCCGAGCAGCAGCGCGATCACGGCCGCGCTCACCCTCCGTTGGGTCTTCACAAAGGTCCTTTCGTCGTCGGACTGTTCTCAGACGGTGCGGACGCCTGTGGTGCGTGTGGGGATCTCGGCCCGGGCGCGCTGTCCGGGGTGAACCACGGCAGGACCGCCGTGGTGGTCTGGGGGGAGTCCTGCGCCGCCGCCGGCCCGGCCTCGAAAGCGCCCGGCTCCGGTGCCTGCGCGCCCCGGTGGCGGCCGCCGGCCGGCGCCGTACGCGGCCGGACCTTGTCCACGACGGCCATGCCGAGCCGGAACACCGCGGCCGGGATCACCAGCAGGAGCAGGCCCCAGAACAGCAGCACCCCGTACGGGCGGTCCACGCCCCACGGCTGGGTGGCCACGACCGTGTCGCCGTACTTGAGGGAGACGGTGTAGTCCCCGTGGGCCCCCGCCGCGAGGCTGACGTCCAGCCGGACCTCCGCCTTGCCGCCCGGCGGGATCGTGCCCTTCCACCGGACCTCGTCCCACAACGGTGCGAACACCCCGTGGGCGGTGCCGAGCTGGAAGACCGGGTCCTTGACCGGGGCCGAGCCGAGGTTGCCGACGGTGACCGTGAACGTGCGGCCGGGCGGGGCGCCGAACCACGTCAGCACCCCGTCCTCGCCCTCGAGCCGCACCCCGGTGAGCATCGCCAGGCGCGCCGTGCCGGACTCGGTCGGCAGCTCGGCCACCGGGTGGTCGGTGATCTTCAGGGGCGCGGCGACGGTGGACTGGTCCCCGTTGACGGAGGTGACGTTCACGACGCAGGGGCACGGCTTGGGCGGTGCCACCACGGGCAGCCGGGCGGTGAAGTGCCCGTCGTCGCCGACCGAGACCGCGGTTCCGTCGGCGTTGGCACAGCTGTTGGTGCCGCCGATCATGTTCTGCCCGCAGACCAGCAGCATCACCAGGGTCTTCGCCCGCCAGCCGGTGCCGGTGACGGTGATCTCCGTGCCCTTGGCGGCCTCCTGGAGCGAGAGCGCCACGGCGGGCTTGCCCTCGGCGGCCACCGCGGCCGGGGCCGGGAGCAGGACCAGGGCGCACACCGCCAGCCCCGCCGCGAGCAGGGCCCCCATCCTGCCGCGGACCGTTCCGCCGACCTTGGCGCTCACCTGGATGCTCCCGTCAGCTCGTGTTCCGGTGCCCGGTTCCCCGCGGGTACGGGCTCCTCGTACGCCGGCGGCTCCCTGCGGCTGCGCCGGCTGCGTACGAGGAGCAGCGCGGCCGCGGTGACCCCGCCGAGGCCGAGCAGGCCGGCGCCCGTCCAGGCCGCGACCCCCCAGGGCACGAACCGCGCGGAGGCGGTGGCGGTGGCCGGGGCCGCGCCGGGGGCGGTGACCGTGAGGGTGAGGGCGACGTCGTCGAGGACCGGGGCGCCGGGCCAGGGCTCGGTCAGCGACACCCGCTGGCCGGGGAGCAGCTCCACCGGCAGGGCGCGGGCGGGCCGGCCCGGGACGTCGCCGAAGAGTCCCTCGGCGCGCAGGGCCAGTTCGGGGACGAGGGCCACGTTGCCGCGGTTGACCAGCGTGTACGCGATCACCGCGCGGGCGCCCTTGCCGCGTACGGAGACGTCCTCGACGGTGAGGGCGGCCAGCGTCGGGCCGCCGACGCGCAGGTCGACCCGTACGCCCACCTCGCGGCCGTCCTCGGTGGCGACCACGGCGGCCGGGTGGTCGCCGGGGAGGGCGGCGGGCGGCAGGGTGACGGTGAAGGGGACCACCGCGCGGGTGCGGGGCGGGATCTTCACGGTGGCGGCGGCCCCGAAGCTGATCCAGGACCCGGCGCCGGCCGATTCCTGTTCGGGGCGTACGGCGAAGGCGCCGCCCGCCGTGTTGTAGGCGTCGGCCCCGCGCAGGGTGACGGTGCGCTCCCGGTCGGAGGTGTTGGCCAGGGCCAGCCGGTCCTCCAGGACGGTGCCGGCGGGGCCCGCGAGGTAGAAGGACGGCCGGGCCGCCGCGGCGCCGCCCGCGGCGGGCTCGGCGGTCCAGCCGGGCTCGTCCGCGGCGGCCCCCGCCGCGGACCCGTACAGCAGGGCCGCGGCGAGCAGCGCGAGACACAGGCGCCGGACGGAACCGGGGGTGTGGAGCACGGGCATGGCCGGGGGTGCTCCGTTCAGGACCGGGCCCGCTGGCCGCGCCGGGTCAGCCAGAGCACACCGGCGGCGCCGGTGAGCAGCACGGTGCCGCCGAGGGTGCCGAGGGCGAGGGCGGAGTCGGTGGGTCCGGTCTGCGGGAGGGTGTCTTCCGGGGTGCCCCCGGATCCCCCGGACGACCCGGCGCCCGTCACCTCCAGCTCCAGGGACGGCTTGGGGCTGTTGCCGGGGGTGCAGGTGGTGGTGGTCCCCAGCGCCTTGATGGTGAGCACGCCCGCGGTGAAGGTGACCTTGCCGCTCTTCTTGGGCGTGTAGGTGCCCGAAAGGTCGGTGATCTTGATGGGGGTGTTGGCGGGCACCGCCTCGGGGTTGGGCGCTCCCGACACCGGCACGGACACCTTCTCCGCGCCGTCGGCCATGATGACGGCGCTGGGGCTCATCGCGCCCTTGCCGAGTTCGACGGGGCTGGACGAGACGCCCTTCTGGAAGGTCATCGTCAGCTTGTAGCCGTCGCCCTCCTTGACGGCCTTGATGTCGATGGGCGACACCGCCGACTTGTCCCCGATGGGGGTCTTGCAGTCGTACGCGACGTCGACGACGTCCGCGTGGGCTGCGGGGGCGGCCAGCAGGACCGCCGTTCCGGCCAGCGCGGAGGCCAGCGCAAGCGCGGTGGAGCGTTTCCGGTCGGTCACCTTCGTCTTCCCCTCGGGCCACAAGTTACTGACGACACATCAGATTGGTGGCTCAAGGTACGCCCGGGACCTTACGGAGGGAAGACACAGGACAGGCCTGGATCCACGGCCTTTCGGCCGCCTGGATTCAGGCCATGTCCGGGTGTGCCGACGGTGGTTCAGGCAGCGCGGACGCCCCGCTGCCAGACGGCGGAGACGAGCGGGACACCGGGACGGTAGGCCAGGTGGACGTGGCTCGGGGCCTCCAGGAGGGCGAGGTCGGCGCGGGCTCCGGGGGCGATCCGGCCGATGTCGGTGCGGCGCAGCGCCCGCGCGCCACCGGCGGTGGCGGACCAGAGCGCCTCGTCCGGGGTCATCCGCATGTCCCGGACCGCGAGCGCGATGCAGAACGGCACGGAACTCGTGTACGAGGAGCCCGGGTTGCAGTCCGTGGACAGTGCGACGGTGGCGCCCGCGTCGATGAGGCGGCGGGCGTCGGGCCACTGGGCGCGGGTGGAGAACTCGGCGCCGGGCAGCAGCGTCGCGACGGTGGTGCCCGCGGCCTGTACGAGGGCGTCGACGTCGGCATCGGTGAGGTGGGTGCAGTGGTCGGCGGAGGCGGCCTCCAGCTCGACGGCGAGCTGCACGCCGGGTCCGTAGGACAGCTGGTTGGCGTGCACGCGCGGGATCAGGCCGGCGGCGGCGCCGGCGGTGAGGATCGCGCGGGCCTGGTCGCCGTCGAAGGCGCCCTTCTCGCAGAACACGTCCACCCAGCGGGCGTACGGGGCGCAGGCCGCCAGCATCTCGCCGGTGACGAGGTCGACGTATCCGGCCGGGTCCTCGGCGTAGTCGGGGGACACGATGTGCGCGCCGAGGTAGGTGACCTCCTCGGTGTGCGCGGCGGCGATGCGCAGGGCGCGGGCCTCGTCCTCGACCGTGAGGCCGTAACCGGACTTGGTCTCGAACGTGGTGGTGCCCTGGCGGCGGGCCTCGTCGAGGTGGCGCAGCAGGTTGGCCTCGAGCTCGGCGTCGGTGGCGGCGCGGGTGGCGGCGACGGTGGTGCGGATGCCGCCGGCGGAGTAGCTGCGCCCGGACATCCGGGCGTTGAACTCGGCGGTGCGGTCGCCCGCGAAGACGAGGTGCGAGTGGGAGTCGACGAAGCCGGGGATCAGGGCACGACCCTGCGCGTCGAAGGCCGCGTCGGCGGCCGGGGCCTTGTCGGCGGGGCCGACCCAGGCGACGGTCTCGCCGTCGATGACGACGGCCGCGTCCTGGACGAGGCCGAGGGGGCTGCCGTCGCCGAGGGCGGGGTCGTTGGTGACGAGGCTGCCGATGTTGGTGACGAGGGTGGTGGTCATGGTTCCCTTCGGGTTCGTGCGCACGGGCGCTCGAACGCCGCGCGGGCTGGATTTGCTCCGCAAGTCCGGCCCGCGCGGCGTTTGAAGCGTCAGCCTCTGAGGGCGGCGATGGACTCGGACAGCGCGGACGGGACGTCCGGGACGAGGGCGTGCGCGCCGTCGCGGACGATGTGGCGGCCGCCGACCACCGTGTGGCGGACGTCCGAGGCCGTCGCCGCGAAGACGGCCGTCTCCGCGCCCAGCCTCGGCAGCGGCCCCGCCGTACGGACGGAGTCCAGGGCGATCGTGGTGAAGTCCGCGAGCGCACCCGCCTCCAGGCGCCCCGCGTCGGGCAGGCCAAGGGCCGCATGGCCGTCGGCGGTGGCCGCCGTCAACAGCGCGTTCGCCGTCCAGTGGCCCCGCGTCCGGCTGTGCAGGCGCTCGTTGAGCTCCATCGCCCGCGCCTCTTCCAGCAGGTCGATCACCGCATGGCTGTCGCTGCCGAGCGAGAGCGGGCTGCCCGCGCGCTGGAGCCGGCCGGCCGGGCCGATGCCGTCGGCGAGGTCCCGCTCGGTGGTGGGGCACATGCACGTACCCGTGGTCGTCCCGCCCAGCAGCGCGATGTCCACGTCCGTCAGGTGCGTGTTGTGGACGCCGGTGGTCCGCGGACCGAGCACCCCGTGGTCGGCCAGGAGCTGGGTCGGGGTACGCCCGTGCGCGGCCTGGCAGGCGTCGTTCTCGGCGGTCTGCTCGGAGAGGTGGACGTGCAGCGGCGCCTGCCGCTCCTCGGCCCAGCGGGCGACGGTGGCCAGCTGCGCGGCCGGTACGGCGCGCACGGAGTGGATCGCCGCGCCGATCACGGCGTGCTCGCGGGGCTTGAGGGCGCTGACGCGCTCGGCCCAGGCGTCGGCCGTCCCGTCGGAGAACCGCAGCTGGTGGGGGTTCGGCGCCTGGCCGAAGCCGGACGACAGGTACGCCGTGTCGAGCAGCGCGATCCGGATGCCCGCCTCGGCGGCCGCCTCGATCAGCGCCTCGCCCATGGCGTTGGGGTCCGCGTACGGGGCGCCGCCGGGCGCGTGGTGGACGTAGTGGAACTCGCCGACGTTGGTGATGCCGGCCAGCGCCATCTCGGCGTACACCGCGCGCGCGAGCGCGAAGTACGTGTCGGGGGTGAGGTTCTGGGCGACCTGGTACATGAACTCGCGCCAGGTCCAGAAGGTCCCGGAGCCCACCTGCACCAGCGAGCGCAGCGCCCGGTGGAAGGCGTGGCTGTGGGCGTTGGCCAGCCCGGGGACGGTCAGGCCGCGCAGCACCTCGGCCCCCGGCGGCGGGGCGTCCACCCCGGTCCGCAGGGCCGCGATCCGCCCGTCGGCGCCCGCCTCGAGGGCAACGCCCGGCTCGACGTGGGTGCCGAGCCAGGCGTGTTCCAACCAGTACGTCTTCAACGGCACGCGAGTCCTTCCAGTACGTCGGCCAGGGCCAGGACACCGGCCACGCAGTCGTCCTCGGGGGCGAACTCCTTCGGCGAGTGGGAGACGCCGGTCGGGTTCCGTACGAACAGCATCGCGGTCGGCACGGCCGCGGAGAGGATTCCGGCGTCGTGTCCCGCCCCGGTACCGAGGACGGGAACGGCCCCGCCGAGGATCCGGTTCATCTCGTCGCGCAGCGCGTGCTCGAACTCGACGACCGGGGTGAAGGACTCCCGGACGATCGCCAGGTCGATGCCGTCCTGGTCGGCGCGCTCGCGGGCGGCCTTCTCGATGGCGGTGACCACCCCGTCGAGGGTGGCCTGGTCGGCGGCGCGGGAGTCGAGCCAGCCGCGGACGAGGGACGGGATGGCGTTGACCCCGTTCGGCTCGACGGCGATCTTGCCGAAGGTCGCGACGGCACCGGCGAGGGCCGCCTCCGTACGGGCGGCCAGGACGGTCGCCGCGTACGTGAGCATCGGGTCGCGCCGGTCCACGAGGCGGGTGGTGCCGGCGTGGTTGGCCTCGCCGTGGAAGTCGA
This sequence comes from Streptomyces sp. NPDC031132, assembly GCF_055570595.1. NCBI lineage: Bacteria > Bacillati > Actinomycetota > Actinomycetes > Kitasatosporales > Streptomycetaceae > Streptomyces > Streptomyces sp. NPDC031132. Next base: position 39,288 of record NZ_JBVIGX010000046.1, on the reverse strand, counting down.
ACCGCCAGCGGCCGTGCGGCCAGATCGCGGAGGCGATGCCGACGGCGTCGCCGGACAGGTCCAGCGCCCGGCCCTGCTCGACGTGGAGTTCGACGAAGGCGCCGATGCGGGCGAGGCGCTCCGGGTCGGCCCCGATGGTGTCGGGGTCGTACCCGGCGGCCTCCATGGCCCGGGGCAGGCTGATCCCGTCGGCGTCGCGGAGCTCGTACGCCTTCTCCTTGGTCAGCTGCCCGGCGGCGAGCCGGGAGCCGACGCAGGCGAGGCCGAAGCGGGCCCCTTCCTCGTCACCGAAGTTGGTGATGGCCAGGGGCCTGGCGAACTCCGCGCCCCTCCTGCGGAGTTCGTCCAGGGCCGCGAAGGAGGACACCACGCCGAGGGGGCCGTCGAAGGCGCCGCCGTCGGGCACGGAGTCCAGGTGGGAGCCGGTGACGACGGCGTCACCGGCGAGGGGGTCGCCGAGCCAGGCCCACTGGTTGCCGTTGCGGTCGGTCTCGTACGCGAGGCCGCGGGCCTCCGCCTGCGCCTGGAACCAGGTCCGGCAGTCGGCGTCGGCACCGGTCCACGCGTAGCGGCGGTATCCGCCGGAGTCGGCGTGGCGGCCGATGGGGGCGAGCTCGTTCCACATGCCGTGGAACGAGGCCGCCCCTGCGGGGTTGTCGCTCACGCGTCGTCGCCCTCGCGCATGGGGACGCGGACGCCGCGCTCGTCGGCCACCGACTCGGCGATGTCGTAGCCCGCGTCGACGTGGCGGATGACGCCCATGCCCGGGTCGTTGGTGAGGACGCGGCGGATCTTCTCGCCCGCGAGCTTGGTGCCGTCGGCGACGGTGACCTGGCCCGCGTGGATCGAGCGGCCCATGCCGACGCCGCCGCCGTGGTGGATCGAGACCCAGGAGGCGCCGGAGGCGACGTTGACCATGGCGTTGAGCAGCGGCCAGTCGGCGATCGCGTCGGAGCCGTCGAGCATGGCCTCGGTCTCGCGGTACGGGGAGGCCACGGAACCGCAGTCGAGGTGGTCGCGGCCGATGGCCAGCGGGGCGGCGAGGGTGCCGTCGGCCACCATCTCGTTGAAGCGCTCGCCGGCTTTGTCGCGCTCGCCGTAGCCGAGCCAGCAGATGCGCGCCGGCAGGCCCTGGAAGTGGACGCGCTCGCCGGCCATCTTGATCCAGCGGTGCAGCGACTCGTTCTCCGGGAAGAGCTCGAGCATCGCCTTGTCGGTCTTGTGGATGTCCGAGGCCTCGCCGGACAGGGCCGCCCAGCGGAACGGGCCCTTGCCCTCGCAGAACAGCGGGCGGATGTACGCCGGGACGAAGCCGGGGAAGGCGAACGCGCGGTCGTAGCCGGCCAGCTGGGCCTCGCCGCGGATGGAGTTGCCGTAGTCGAAGACCTCGGAGCCGGCGTCCATGAAGCCGACCATGGCCTCGACGTGCTTCGCCATGGACTCGCGGGCCCGCGTGGTGAAGCCGGCCGGGTCCTTGGCCGCGTACGCCGCCATGTCGTCGAAGTCGACGCCCACGGGGAGGTACGCGAGCGGGTCGTGGGCGGAGGTCTGGTCCGTCACGATGTCGATCGGGGCGCCCTCGGCGAGCATCTGCGGGAGCAGCTCGGCGGCGTTGCCGAGGAGGCCGATGGAGAGCGGCTTGCGGGCGTCGCGGGCTTCGACGGCCAGCTGGAGGGCGTGCCGCAGGTTGTCGGCCTTCACGTCCAGGTAGCGGTGCTCGATGCGGCGCTCGATGGCGCGCGGGTCGACGTCGATGCAGATCGCGACGCCGTCGTTCATCGTCACGGCCAGCGGCTGGGCGCCGCCCATGCCGCCGAGGCCGGCGGTCAGGGTGATGGTGCCCGCGAGGGTGCCGTTGAACTTCTTGGCGGCGACGGCCGCGAAGGTCTCGTACGTGCCCTGCAGGATGCCCTGGGTGCCGATGTAGATCCAGGAGCCGGCCGTCATCTGGCCGTACATGGTCAGGCCGAGGTGCTCCAGGCGGCGGAACTCCTCCCAGTTGGCCCAGTCGCCGACCAGGTTGGAGTTGGCGAGCAGGACGCGCGGCGCCCACTCGTGGGTCTGCATCACGCCGACCGGGCGGCCGGACTGGACGAGCATCGTCTCGTCCTGCTTGAGGGTGCGCAGGGTGCGGACCATCGCGTCGAAGGAGCGCCAGTCGCGCGCCGCCTTGCCGGTGCCGCCGTAGACGACGAGCTTGTCGGGGTGCTCGGCGACCTCGGGGTCGAGGTTGTTCTGCAGCATCCGGAGGGCGGCTTCCTGCTGCCATCCCAGGGTGCTGAGCTCGGTGCCTCGCGCAGCACGTACGGGGCGGGGTCCTGACATGGCGGTGCCTCCTCCGATGTTGGTCAATCTATTCACATCCTGACTTCCTGAATAGATTCAGTCAACAGCTGCGGGCCGACCCGCCGGATGATTGGCTGACGGAATGGCTCTCGAGACGCACACGGCGGCGGGCGCGGCGGATGCCGCGGCGCGCCGGGACCTGGCGGTACGGGCCGCGGTCGAGCAGGGTCTGGTGGGCGGGGCGGACGCCGCGGAGCCCCTGGTCTGCCTGCTGGACGTGACCGGGATCCGATCCTCCGCCGCCGCCCTGACCAGCGCCTTCGCGGCCGCGCTGGCGCCCGGCACCCCCGTCCTGCACGCCTTCGCGGTGAAGGCGTGCCCGCTCGTGCCGGTGCTGCGGCTGCTCGCGGACTGCGGCCTCGGCTGCGAGGTCGCGAGCCCCGGCGAGCTGGCGCTGGCCCGGGCGGCCGGGGTGGAGCCGGAGCGGACGGTTCTGGACTCCCCCGCCAAGACGGTGGCCGAGCTGCGCGAGGCGCTGGCGCTCGGGATCGCCGTCAACGCCGACAACCGGCAGGAACTGGAACGCCTGGACGCGCTGGTCGCCGAGGCCCCCACGGCGGCCCCTCTGGGGATCCGGATCAACCCGCAGACGGGCGCGGGCACCATCGACGCCCTCTCCACGGCCACCGCGACGTCGAAGTTCGGGATCGCGCTGCGGGACCCGGGGGCGCGCGAGTGGCTCGTACGGGCCTTCCTGGACCGGCCGTGGCTGACCCGGCTGCACACCCACTCGGGCTCCCAGGGCGTGCCCCTCCCCCTGATCGCGGAAGGGGTCCGCGCCCTCCACTCCCTGGCGGAGGAGATCAACGCGGCGGCCGGGCGGCGCCAGGTCGACACCCTCGACATCGGCGGGGGCCTGCCCGTGAACTTCGCGTCGGACGCCGAGAGCCCGACGTACGCGCAGTACGTGGCGGCCCTCCGCGAGGCCGTCCCGGCCCTCTTCTCGGGGCGCTACGGCCTGGTGACGGAGTTCGGCAGGTCGCTGCTGGCCAAGCACGGCCTGGCGCTCTCCCGGGTCGAGTACACGAAGACCACCGGGGGCCGCCCGATCGCCCTCACGCACGCCGGGGTCCAGCTGGCGACCCGTACGGTCTACGCACCGGCGGCATGGCCGCTGCGGATCCTGCCGTACGACGCGAAGGGCACCCCGAAGACGGGCCCGCCGGTCGCCCAGGACGTCGCGGGCCCGGCATGCTTCGCGGGCGACCTGCTGGCCACGGCCCGGGAGCTGCCGGAACTGGCCCCGGGGGACCTGATCGCGATCCCGGACACGGGCGCGTACTTCTTCACGGCCCACTACGGCTACAACAGCCTCCCGCGCCCGCCGGTCCACGGCTTCACGACGACCCGGGCAGGGGCGGTCAGCTTCGCCCTGGCCCGCCCGGCCCAGTCGGCGGCCTCGATCGTGACGGAGGCGGGGGGCGCCTTCGGGGAGGCCCTGGTCCGGGCGGACGGCTGACCGGCGGCGGGGATGCGGGGTGGTGTGGGGTGGTGTGGGGTGGCCGTCGCCCCTGCGACATGGGTGCGGCTACCAAATCAGCCGAAATCCGTCAAGTCACGAATTGCAGGGTCATGACGCGATCCGGCCGTCGGGGCTTACTGGATACACGGGCTCACGCACAACCGGTGACCCACTCCCCCTCCCTCCTCTGGAAGGCCTCCCATGTCTCTCACCTCCCGCACCCTGCGTCTCGCGCTGCTCACCGCCTCGACCTCGCTGGCCGCCGGAGGCGTACTGCTCCCCACCGGCGCGTTCGCCGCCCCGGCGACGCCGCAGGCGATCACCCACCCGGCCGACCGCGGCAGCCACGAGCACAAGGACCGCCAGGGCGAGGACAAGAACAACGACAAGGTCCCGTCCGACGAGAACCCTGCCGGCGAGGGCGAGACTCCCTCCAAGCCGGCGGACTCCGAGTCCGGTGTGGTTCCGGAGAGCTACTGCAACGACCCGAAGGCGGCCCCGGGGCTGTGCGTCGACGGCAAGCCCCTGCCGAAGGGCGACAACACCGTCAAGGTCCCGATGGGATCGCAGCTGTGCCTCGGAGTCGACACTCCCGAGCAGTGCGCGGCGAGGCAGCCCAAGCCCCCCGTACAGGGCGGCACGGGCAGCTCCACCATCGAGCTCGCGGTCTGACCCGACGTTCCCCCCAGAACACACGAAGGGCGCGGCTCCGCCAGGAGCCGCGCCCCTTCCGCCGCTGCGCGGGGCCCGCGGGCGCAGCCGGCGGGGCCCGCGCAGCGGGTCGGGGAACGCGGGTCGGCGGCTTCGGGGGTCGGCGGCCAACTCAGCGGGATCAGGGAGGGTTTGGGGGTTTCCCGTCAGTCCCATAGTCCTTCCGGTGCGTGCCGGTCCCTCAAGGGCGCTCCCTGCGGTCGCGTCGCTACGCGATGGCCTGCGGCCACCCTTGACCGACCGTCCCACCCCGGAAAGACAAGGACTGTCGGGAAGCCCCCAAAAGAACGGTCACCTGGGACAGATCGACATGCGGGCCCGTCAGCAATGCAGGGCCCCGGTCCTAGGTGTCCGGATCCCCCCACGGGGCCCATAGGCAGGCCCGTTCCGTGTCGGGGCCCGGTCTACCCGCACCAGACAGCGGCCAGACCATGGTCGGGGGCCGGGGCGCGTCAGATCGCTACGCGCTCCTCATCTCTCGGCGTCCGACGGCCGCCCTCGGCCGGACACAGACGTCCACGATCGCCACAGTGGCCGGTTTGCCCCGATTTGGCGACGGGTTGGAGGCTGTGGGGCGTCTTGACGGAGTGAGAGGCCAAAAAATCCGGCACCAGACTCCGTCAGCCCGTCTGCACGCCCGAAAAGAGCCCCTGCCGCCCGACACACGGCAACAGACGGCGGTCGGGCGCCGTCATGGAGAAGCGCGTAGCGATCGTGGGCGGTCCATGTCCAGCCCTGGACGGCCGTCGGACGCCTGATCGAGGAGCGCGTAGCGATCTGATGCGCATCCCCGCTTCCGACCATGCTCTGGTCGCTGTCTGGTGCGGGTTGACCGGGCCCGACCCGGAACGGGCCTGCCTATGGGCCCCGTGGGGGGATCCGGACACCCGGGGACCGGGGCCCTGCATCGCTGATGGCCCGGGCCCGAAGCAGGAAGCAAGGTGACCGTTCTTTTGGGGGCTTCCCGACAGTCCTTGTCTTTCCGGGGTGGGACGGTCGGTCAAGGGTGGCCGCAGGCCATCGCGTAGCGACGCGACGAAGGAGCGCCCTTGACGGGGCGGCCCGCACCGGAAGGACTATGGGACTGGCGGGAAACCCCCAAACCCTCCCTGATCCCGCTCAGTTGGACGCCGCCCCCCGAAGCCCCCGACCCGCCCCGCCGGCCCCGGCCGACGGAACCCATACCCTTCGGCCCCCCGCCCGGCAGCACGTCGCCGATCCGGGTCGCCCCCGTGGGAGGCGGCAGGTGGGCGACCGCCGCCGGGGGGTGGGGGTGGGAGGGGGGCGAAGGCCCCGCCCCGGCAGAGCCCCTACTCCACGAACAACCCCCGCGCCGCCGCCCGCGCGTCGAAGGCCTCCAGGCGGGCCTGGGCGTCCGGGAGGGCGTCCGCCATCGCCTCCAGGAGGACCCGGCCCAGCAGCATCGGTGCGCACGCCGTGTCGAAGGCCAGTCCCGTCCCGACCGGCGCCGGGATCAGCAGGTCCGAGGAGCGGGCCACCGGGGCGAACGCCGAGTCCGCGACCGTCACGACCTTCAGCCCGGCCTCCCGCGCGTGATCCAGGGCCTCCGCCACCTCCCGCGGATGCCTCGGCAGCGCGAAGCACAGCAGCGCCGAGGCCCCGGCCCCGGCGGCCGCGTCGATCCGGTCGGCGAGCATCGAGCCGCCCTCGTCGAGGAGCCGTACGTCCGGATGCACCTTGGCGGCGAAGTACGCGAACCCGCGCGCCTGCGAGGACGCCGCCCTCAGCCCGAGCACGGGCAGCGGCCTGGACGCGGCGAGCACCCGGCCCGCCTCCTCGACCGGCGAGGGGTCGGCGAGCATCGCCGACAGCTGCCGCAGGTTCTCGATCTCGCCCTGTACGGCCTGCTGGTACTCGTTGTACGCGTCCTCCTGCGCGGCCTCGGCGCGCTCGGCGGGAGCCACCTCGCGCAGGTGCCGGCGCAGCGCCGGATACCCGTCGAAGCCGAGCGCCACCGCGAAGCGGGTCACCGAGGGCTGGCTCACCCCGGCCAGCTCGGCGAGCTCCACGCTCGACAGGAACGGCACGTCCGCCGCACCCCGGACCATGCAGTGGGCGATCCGCCGCTGGGTGGGCGTCAGCCGGTGCCCCTCGAACAGCTTCTGCAGCCGCGCTGCCGGGCTGTCGCTCATCCCGACCCCTCCGTCCCCATGATTATTCAGTCACCGAGCACTCTGCATGCGGTTATGCAGGACGGCAAGCCGCGGACCGCTCCGCGAGACGACCAGGGAAGAGGGTGCCCGGGGATACGGGGGCTACCCCCAGTGCCGGGGCAGGCGCCCGTTCCTACGCTGGGCGCATGGAGTCCCAGGAGCTGAAGAAGGAACTCGACGCGACGTTGGACGCCCGGCGCGAACTGGGGCCGGACTACGAGGCCGCGCTCGTGGACTCCTTCGTGGAGAAGGTCGACACCCAGGTCCGGCGCCGGCTGGCCGAGGAACGCCTGGCCGCCGTCCGCGGGGACAAGAGCGGCGGCGCGCCGTCGCCGCTGGACGGCAACTTCGGCGAACGCTTCGGCTTCGCGATCATCACGCTGGTCCTGGCGATCCCGCTGTCGGCCATCGGCGCCACGCAGGCGGGGTTCAAGGGCCTGCTGGTGGCGTGGGCGGGCGTCGTCGGCGTGAACTTCGTCCACGCAACCAAATCCTTCCGCCACCGCCCCTGACCGCCGCGCGGCCCCCACCACTGCACGGCGCGAGCGAGCCGAAGGGGCGCGCCTGGGGAACAGGGACGAGCGCGCGGAGAAAACGCGAGGAACGAGCGTTTTCGAGCACGTACGACCCTGTGAGTCAGGCACGAGCGCCCCGGAGGCGAGCCGCGCCCGAAAAAGAGGTGTGCGCGGGGACCGCCGCACCCTCGCGAGTGCGAGGGGCGGGACGACGGCGGTCCCCGCGAAGGACACGGGCCGGGTCAGAGCCGGCCGCGTCCGTGGCGTCCGCGCGGTCCGGGAGCCGCTCCGGAACCACGCCGACGCCGTTCGGTGGTGTCGGCCGAAGCTGTGCGCTCCTGCCGACAACCACCACTGTGCCGGAGCCGTGTTAAGCCGGTGCTGCCGTCACATGACGGGCCCGTACCTTTTGCGCGACATGCCGGCACACCGTCATCCCGCCACCGGCAGCGCCTACTTCGCGCCCTTCGCGAGGAACGCCAGCAGGTCCTGACGGCTGACCACGCCGGTCGGCTTGCCCTCGACCAGCACGATCGCCGCGTCCGCGTCGCCCAGCACGGACATCAGCTCCGACACCGGCTCGCCCGAGCCGACCTGCGGCAGCGGCCGGCTCATGTGCTTCTCGAGCGGGTCGGACAGCGAGGCCTGCTTCGCGAACAGCGCCGCCAGCAGCTCCTTCTCCACGACCGAGCCGATGACCTCGGCGGCCATCACGTCCGGGTGGCCGGCGCCGGGCTTGACGATCGGCATCTGCGAGACGCCGTACTCGCGCAGCACCTCGATGGCCTCGCCCACGGTCTCCTCGGGGTGCATGTGGACCAGGGACGGCATGGCGCCCTCCTTGTCCGCGAGCACGTCGCCGATGCGCGCCGCGGGGCCCGCCTCCTCGAGGAAGCCGTGCCCGGCCATCCACTCGTCGCTGAAGATCTTGCTCATGTAGCCGCGGCCGCTGTCCGGCAGCAGGACGACGACCACGTCGTCCGGGCCGAGGCCCTCGGCCGCCTTCAGCGCCGCGACGACCGCCATGCCGCAGGAGCCGCCGACGAGGAGGCCCTCCTCCTTGGCGAGGCGGCGGGTCATCTGGAAGGAGTCCTTGTCGGACACCGCGATGATCTCGTCGGTGACGTTCGGGTCGTAAGCGGTCGGCCAGAAGTCCTCGCCGACGCCCTCGACCAGGTACGGGCGGCCGGAGCCGCCGGAGTAGACCGAGCCCTCGGGGTCGGCGCCGATGACCTTGACCTTGCCGCCGGACACCTCCTTGAGGTAGTTGCCGGTGCCCGAGATCGTGCCGCCCGTGCCGACGCCCGCGACGAAGTGGGTGATCTTCCCGTCCGTCTGCTCCCACAGCTCGGGACCGGTGGTCTCGTAGTGCGAACGGGGGTTGTTCGGGTTGCTGTACTGGTCCGGCTTCCAGGCTCCCGGGGTCTCGCGGACGAGGCGGTCGGACACGTTGTAGTACGAGTCCGGGTGCTCGGGGTCGACGGCCGTCGGGCAGACCACCACGTCGGCGCCGTACGCGCGCAGCACGTTGATCTTGTCCATGGACACCTTGTCAGGGCAGACGAAGATGCACTTGTAGCCCTTCTGCTGGGCCACGATGGCGAGTCCTACGCCGGTGTTGCCGCTGGTCGGCTCCACGATGGTGCCACCGGGCTTGAGGGCACCGCTCTGCTCGGCGGCCTCGATCATCCGGACGGCGATCCGGTCCTTCACGGATCCGCCGGGATTGAAGTACTCGACCTTGGCAAGGACGGTGGCCTGCAGGCCTTCGGTCACACGGTTGAGCTTCACCAGCGGGGTGTTGCCGACGAGGCTGATCATCGAGTCGTGGAATTGCACCATGTTCTCCAGGGAGGGGACTCCACGGGTTCTCCGGGAGGTCCGGCCAGACTATGCGGAAAGGGATTGGCCGACCGGCAGTACGGGGCAGGTAGGTCATCGAGGCCCGTCAGCAAAGCGAGGTGGCTCGAGAGGTGTCCAGGGCGAGGACGGCCCGCCGGATCGCGGCGGGCGCGGCGTACGGCGGCGGCGGGCTCGGGCTGGTCGGAGCCGCCGCCGTGGGGCTGGTGCTGGCGGAGGTCCAGTTCGCCAAGCGGACGGTGGGCACCGGATTGGGCGAGCCGCCGCGTGCGGACGGGCTGTACGGGGGCGAGTTCGGCAGACCGGAGGCGGGCCCCGGGCTGGAACCGGGCAACGTCCCGCTGCGGCTCGCCATGCTGGGGGACTCCACGGCCGCCGGGCTCGGCGTGCGCCGGGCCAGACAGACCCCGGCCGCGCTGCTGGCCTCGGGGCTGGCGGCGGTGGCCGAGCGGCCGGTGGAGCTGCGCAACGTGGCCGTCTCCGGGGCCATGTCCGACGACCTCGACCGCCAGGCGGGCCTGCTCCTGGACGGCGAGCTGCCGCCGCCCGACGTGTGCGTGATCATGATCGGCGCGAACGACGTGACGCGGCGCATGCCGCCGACGCAGTCGGTGCGCCACCTCACCTCGGCCGTACGCCGGCTGCGGCTCGCGGGCTCCGAGGTGGTGGTCGGCACCTGCCCCGACCTGGGCACCATCGAGCCGGTGTACCAGCCGCTGCGGTGGCTGGCCCGCCGGGTCTCGCGCCAGCTGGCTGCCGCGCAGACCATAGGGGTCGTCGCGCTGGGGGCCCGTACGGTCTCGATGGGGGACCTGCTGGGCCCGGAGTTCGCGGCGAACCCCCGCGAGATGTTCGGCCCGGACTCGTACCACCCGTCGGCGGAGGGGTACGCGACCGCCGCCATGGCGGTCCTCCCCACGCTGTGCGCGGCGCTCTCCCTGTGGCCGGAGTCGGACCGGCTGGAGGTGGCGCGGAACGAGGACATGCTTCCGGTCGCCAAGGCCGCGTCTGCCGCTGCCGGGCAGGCGGGCACCGAGGTCACGGCCGCACGCGGGCCGTGGGCCCTCCTCAAGCACCGTCGCCGCCGCCGGGTCCCGACCGAGGGCGTCTCCACACCCCCACCGAACCAGGACCCGGTCCCCGGATCCCAGGTGGCCGGCACCTGACCCGTCCGGGGGGCGCGCCGCCGTTCCGGGGCGCCGGCCGTACCGGGGCGCGCGGCCGTTCCGCGTCCCCGCGAGCGGACCTCCCGGCGAGGGCGGCCCCGGGCCGGAACCGGCGACGGGCCGCTGCGCGGGGCCGCCCCCTGCCCGCCCTTCCACCGTTCCCCGGGCCCTGCCCGGACCCGGTCCTCACACGCCGGACGGGCCGAACCAGCCCCTCAGGGGTTCGGGGCGGGGGCCGGCGCGAGCTCGTCGGCGCGGGGCGGAACAGGAGACGGCGGGCCGGGCGTTGAACCCGCGGAGCGACCGGCATCACATGCCGAAGCCGGTGACCTCGACCGTACGGGGCGGTAACTTCGCATGCGGTCCCGCAACCACGCATCCCCCTTGGAGCCCCGATGCCCGAAGCAGTCATCGTTTCCGCCGCCCGCTCCCCCATCGGGCGCGCCTTCAAGGGGTCCCTCAAGGACGTGCGTCCGGACGACCTGACCGCCACGATCATCCAGGCCGCGCTCGCCAAGGTCCCCGAGCTGGACCCGCGCCAGATCGACGACCTGATGCTCGGCTGCGGCCTCCCCGGCGGCGAGCAGGGCCACAACCTCGCCCGGATCGTCGCGGTGCAGATGGGCATGGACTACCTGCCCGGCACCACGATCACCCGCTACTGCTCCTCCTCGCTCCAGACCTCCCGCATGGCGCTGCACGCCATCAAGGCCGGCGAGGGCGACGTCTTCATCTCCGCGGGCGTCGAGATGGTCTCCCGTTCCGTGAAGGGCTCCTCCGACGGCCTGCCGGACACCCACAACCCGCTCTTCGTGGACGCGGAGGCCCGTACCGCCGCCGTCTCCCAGAGCGAGGGCGCGTCCTGGCACGACCCGCGCGAGGACGGCCTGATCCCGGACGCGTACATCTCGATGGGGCAGACCGCCGAGAACCTGGCCCGCCTCAAGGGCGTGACCCGCCAGGACATGGACGAGTTCGGCGTCCGTTCGCAGAACCTCGCCGAGGCCGCGATCAAGAACGGCTTCTGGGAGCGGGAGATCACCCCGGTCACGACCCCGGACGGCACCGTCGTCTCCACGGACGACGGCCCGCGCGCCGGCGTCACCCTGGAGGCCGTTCAGGGCCTCAAGCCCGTCTTCCGCCCCGACGGCCTGGTCACGGCCGGCAACTGCTGCCCGCTGAACGACGGCGCCGCCGCGCTGGTCATCATGAGCGACACCAAGGCCCGCGAGCTCGGCCTGACCCCCCTGGCCCGGATCGTCTCCACCGGCGTCACCGGCCTGTCCCCCGAGATCATGGGCCTCGGCCCGGTCGAGGCGTCGAAGCAGGCCCTGAAGCGCGCCGGTCTGACCGTGGGCGACATCGACCTGTTCGAGATCAACGAGGCCTTCGCGGCGCAGGTCATCCCCTCCTACCGGGATCTGGAGATCCCGCTGGAGAAGCTGAACGTCAACGGTGGGGCCATCGCCGTCGGTCACCCGTTCGGGATGACCGGTGCCCGCATCACCGGCACTCTGATCAACAGCCTGCAGTTCCACGACAAGCAGTTCGGCCTCGAGACCATGTGCGTGGGCGGCGGCCAGGGCATGGCCATGGTCATCGAGCGCCTGAGCTGAGCCGGAGCGGAGGGTAGGGGTCGCCGTGAGGAACGAGCGGCGGCACCTGCCCGCAGCGGTGGCGAAGATCAGCGCGACCACGAGAAGCGAGCGCCTGAGCTGAGCCGGAGCGGAGGGTAGGGGTCGCCGCGAGGAACGAGCGGCGGCACCTGCCCGCAGCGGTGGCGAAGATCAGCGCGACCACGAGCGGCGAGCGCCTGAGCTGAGCCGGAGCGGAGGGTAGGGGTCGCCGCGAGGAACGAGCGGCGGCACCTGCCCGCAGCGGTGGCGAAGATCAGCGCGACCACGAGAAGCGAGCGCCCGTCCAGGCGCCACAAGGGATCTGCTTGATCCCTTGTGGCGTACTGACACCGAATCCAATCCCGTCGCGGCCGACCTGTGACCGAATCTCCCCCAGGATGTGACCTTCGTCCTGGGGGTTTGTCGTTTCCCCAGGTCAGGGCACAATCGCCCGCCCCCGGTGTGACCAAAGCCCTGTCCAATTCGTGACGTAATGCACTGCACGCCATTCCCAGGTCGGGACACTCTGATGTAGGAAGTCGGGGGATCGAATCAATCAGGAGTTAGTCAGTGAGCGCCATGTCTCTTGCCCTGCTGCTGACCACGGCCGCCGCCGCGGCCGTGGGCGCTGCTGCGCTGCACGCTGTACACGGCCTGCGCAAGCAGGTGGCGGCCCTCCGCGGTGAGCTGGCTTCGCCGGCCCCCACCCGCGGCGGTGCGACCGTCCCGCACGCCCGCAGTGCCGTGCATTCCCCCGCCGCCGAGATACGAGCCGCCGTGGCCGAGGCCCTGGCCGAGGAGCGCGAGCGCGAGCTCGCCGAGGCGCGGGCCTTCTGGGCCGCGCAGGAGGCTCGTGACGCCGCCGACGCCCCCTCCCTGCTGGGTGGCCTGCCCGGGCTCGGTGAGGACGGTCCTGCCCTCTTCCTGCCCCGCCAGGCGGACCTGGTGGGTCTGGAGCCGGTGCTCGGCGACGAGGCGGCCGACGACTACCCCGAGGATTCCGCCGAGCTGGCCGCCGCCCGCCGGCGCCACCCCTCGCACCCCGACTTCGTCCCGGCCCAGGCCTCGGCCCCCGGCGCCGACCACGAGCGCACGGTCAGCCGCCTGGAGGAGCTCGCGGAGGCCCGTACGGCCCTCGCCGACGTCCGCCCGGGCCCGCTGGGCACGCTCGACGTGTACGTCTTCACCGACGGCACCACGCTGTGCATGACCCCGGGCCACCGGGAGACGGCGGAGCGCCTCGCCGAGGCGCTGCGCTCGGGCACCGCGCCGGTCCTGCTGGGCGGCTCGGGCATCTCGGGCGCCTACGCGCTGACCTTCTCCTGCGGTGACTCCCAGGACCCGGACAACAACGTCTACATCCTCGCGGACCGCGTCATCGCTTCGCTCTGACCTCCGCCTGTTCCACCAGCCGCACGGCCTCGTCCAGCATCTCGGACGGGGCCTTCGCGGTTTCCGCGGACTCCTCGCCGGCGGCGGCGCGCAGCGCCTCCGCGAGGTCCAGCCCGGCCACCGCGACCTGGTCCCCGACCACGAAGACCCCCGCGTCGGGCATGTTCCGCGCCGGAGCCGCCCCCTCGGCCCGCTCCGGCGCCTCGAGCGCCTGGGCCCGTACGGAGAGCTCCCGGGCCAGCTCCAGCGCCTCGGCGGCGGCCCCCTGCTGGAGACGGCTCTGCGGCATGGCCCGCAGCCGGTCGGCGAAACGTTCCACGACGGCGGTCAGGGGCGAAGTATCAAGCACCCGGCCGACCTTACGCGCCGCCGCGGCACCATTGCCAACGGGCGAACTCTCCGGCACGGTGGCGTGAAGAGAACAGCACAGCACGGCGATACCTCCGGAGGCGCCCATGTCCGTAGAGTTCTCCGAGCAGACCCACCGGAACATGATCGACAGAATCCCCCAGACCACCGGTCGTGAAGTCTCCGACTGGCTCCGCGCCGTGGACGACGGCCCCTCCCTCGTCCGGTTCGAGGAGAAGGTCAGCTGGCTGCGCGGCGCGCACGAGCTCTCGTACGGCCAGGCCAAGGCGATCATCCACGAATACGACCTGCGCAGGGCGGCCCGCAAGTTCGGCTGAGCCGTCCCCGTCCCGTCCCTTCGAATCCGATCCCTCGAATCCGGTCCGTCGAATCCGGTCCCTCGATCACGGGACGTCGATCCCGACCCCGATCCCTGCCCCCGACCCCGTACCCCCTCCGAGACGCGGGAAGGCCCCGCGAGCGGTGAGCTCGCGGGGCCTTCCCCCTGCCTTCTGCGGGCGCCGGTACGACCGGCCGGTACGACTAGTCGTCGCCGGAGAGGATCGAGAAGATCCGCAGCAGCTCCAGGTAGATCCACACCAGGGTCAGCGTGAGGCCGAAGGCCGCCAGCCAGGCCTCGTCGCGCGGCGCGCCGTACGTGATGCCGTCCTCGACCTGCTTGAAGTCCAGGGCGAGGAAGCAGGCGCCGAGGACGACGCCGATGACGCCGAACAGGATGCCGAGGCCGCCGCTGCGGAAGCCGAGGCCGTCGCCGCCCGCGAAGACCGAGAACAGCAGGTTCGCGACCATGAGCAGCATGAAGCCCATGGCGGCCGCCATCACGAAGCCGTAGAAGCGGCGGGTGACGCGGATCCAGCGCATCTTGTACGCGAAGAGCACGGAGGCGAACACGCACATCGTGCCGAGCACGGCCTGGACGACCACGCCGGCACCGAGGTAGGTGCTGGTGGCCGAGCTGATGACGCCGAGGAAGAAGCCCTCGAAGGCCGCGTAGCCCAGGATGATCGCCGGGGAGGCCTTGCGCTTGAAGCTCTGGACGAGTCCGAGGACCATCGCGACGAGAGCGGCGCCGATGGCGATGCCGTACGCCGGGCCGAGGTTCGCCGCGTCGACGGGCACGGCGAGCCACGCGATCGTCGCCGTGAGGATGACCGTGCCGAGCGTCATGGCCGTACGGCTCACCACGTCGTCCATCGTCATGGCGCCGGCGCGCTCGGGCGCCTGCGGCATGCCGGTGGTCACGTCGGTGGCGTAAGGATTCGTCGCGTACGGGTTGGTCCCGGCCTGCTGGTGCTGCGCGTCAAAGCCCGCGTAGCCCCCGCTGTCGCGGCTGAACCCCCGTCGCGAGAAGACCGGGTTGCTGCTCCTCATCTCACTCCTCCATGGCCACCGTGCGCGGCCTTGCAACAAGAGTAATGCGCTCGCAAAGAAAGCACCCTACTGCTCGAGGAGGATCTTAGGAGAAGGCACGGCGAAGCGCCGGAGATATCGGGAGGGTGCGGGAGTGCCCGGAGCCGGACTTGAACCGGCACGGCCTAAGGCCAGCGAGGTTTAAGCTCGCCGTGTCTGCATTCCACCATCCGGGCAGGGCGTAGCGGCTCCCGTAAAAAGCACTGAACGCTGCGCCGAGCCTATCCGGAACGCCCAGGTCGCAAGCGGGTCCTCTATCCGATGTTGTCTGATTTTATTGGCGCTTGAGGGTCCGTCAGGAGCGAGAACACACGGTGGGCCCGTTACGGGTGGCGATCACGCCCGAAACGGGAATGACGGGATTTCGATGGCTCGCGCCACCCTGCCCGCCACCCTGCCCGCCACCCCGGGCCACCCCGCCCCACCACGGGCCCCCCGCCGCGCCCCGGGGCACGGCCGGGCACCGGTCCGCCCCCGAGGGCTGCCCGGCCGGCTGTCATACCAGAGGAGGAGGCGGGCCGCCCCGCGATCAGACTCCAGTGGGCCAGCGAACGGGCACCGCGGCTGATCCCCGGCGCGGCGGGCGCGGCG
Organism: Streptomyces sp. NPDC031132; assembly: GCF_055570595.1. Classification (NCBI taxonomy): domain Bacteria; kingdom Bacillati; phylum Actinomycetota; class Actinomycetes; order Kitasatosporales; family Streptomycetaceae; genus Streptomyces; species Streptomyces sp. NPDC031132. The sequence continues at coordinate 23,676 of NZ_JBVIGX010000046.1, read as the reverse complement.
ACGATGGAAGGGTCCCGCCGATCAGCAGACCGCACCCCGGTCCGCAGCCCGAGGAGTCGCTTCCGTGACCACCATGAACTACGCCCCCCGCACCACCCACGCCGTGGCCGCCCGGGCCACCGGCCTCTCCAAGGTGTACGGCCAGGGCGAGACCCAGGTGGTCGCCCTCGACAACGTCTCGGTGGACTTCGGGCAGGGACAGTTCACCGCGATCATGGGCCCCTCGGGCTCCGGCAAGTCCACGCTGATGCACTGCGTCGCCGGCCTGGACACCTTCTCCGCCGGCTCCGTCCGCATCGGCGACACCGAGCTCGGCACCCTCAAGGACAAGCAGCTGACCCAGCTGCGCCGGGACAAGATCGGCTTCATCTTCCAGGCGTTCAACCTGCTGCCGACCCTGACGGCGCTGGAGAACATCACCCTGCCGATGGACATCGCGGGCCGCAAGCCCGACAAGCAGTGGCTGGACAACGTGATCAGCATGGTCGGCCTCTCCGACCGGCTCGGCCACCGCCCCACCCAGCTCTCCGGCGGCCAGCAGCAGCGCGTGGCCGTGGCCCGCGCCCTGGCCTCCCGCCCCGAGATCATCTTCGGTGACGAGCCCACCGGAAACCTGGACTCCCGCTCCGGCGCCGAGGTCCTCGGCTTCCTGCGCAACTCCGTCCGCGAGCTCGGCCAGACCGTCGTCATGGTCACCCACGACCCGGTGGCCGCCTCCTACGCGGACCGCGTCATCTTCCTCGCCGACGGCCGCATCGTCGACGAGATGCTCAGCCCCACCGCCGACGGGGTGCTCGACCGCATGAAGGCCTTCGACGCCAAGGGCCGCACCAGCTGAGGGACTGCCCCTCCGCCAGTCCTCCTCCGCTGACCCCCGACATCCTGGACTCCTCCACCATGTTCCGTACCGCCCTGCGCAACGTCCTTGCGCACAAGGCCCGGCTGCTGATGACGGTGCTCGCCGTCACCCTCGGCGTCGCCTTCGTCTCCGGCACCCTCGTCTTCACCGACACCCTCAAGAAGTCCCTCTCCAACCAGTCCGCCAAGAGCTACGAGGGAGTGGCCGTCTCCGTCACCTCGTACGGCCAGGCCCGCAACGAAGAGGGCGAGAAGGAGGGCGAGCCCGGCCTCAGCCAGCAGACCCTCGACAAGGTCAAGGCGCTCCCGGGCGTCGCCTCGGTCTCGGGGCGCGTCGCCGGCTTCGCCGGCGTCGGCGACGAGAACGGCAAGCTGATCGGCTCCGGCTGGTCCAACCAGGGCGCCAACTACACGCCCGTCAAGGACGGCAAGGACCCGCGCTACGCCTTCACCCAGGGCGCCGGCCCGGCCAAGGCCGACGAGATCGCGCTCGACAGGGCAACCGCGGACAAGGGCAGGTACAAGGTCGGCGACAAGGTCCGCGTCGCCACCAACGGCCCGGTCAAGGAGTACTCCCTCGCCGGTGTCTTCACCACCGAGGACGGCGCCGTCCAGGCCGGCGGCAGCCTGGTGCTCTTCGACACCAAGGTCGCCCAGGAGCTCTATCTCAAGCCCGGCTACTTCCAGGAGATGTCGGTAGGCGCCAAGGACGGCACCTCCGCCGATAAGCTGCTGGCCGACATCAAGCCGCTGGTCGACAGCAAGAACACCAAGGCGCAGACGGGTGCGGCGCTCGCCAAGGAGCAGGCCAAGCAGATCGAGAAGGGCCTGGGCCAGATGGGCACCATGCTGCTCGTCTTCGCCGGCATCTCGCTCTTCGTCGGCATCTTCCTGATCTACAACACCTTCACCATGCTGGTCACCCAGCGCACCAAGGAGCTGGCCCTGCTGCGCGCCGTCGGCGCCAACCGCGGCCAGGTCATGCGCTCCGTGCTCGCCGAGGCCCTGGTCGTCGGCGCCGTGTCCGCCGCCGTCGGCCTGATCAGCGGTATCGGCCTCGCGGTCGGCATGCGCTCCCTGATCGGCTCCTTCGGCGCCAAGCTCCCGGGCGGTGACCTGGTGATCGCCCCGGGCACCGTCGTCGCGGCCCTGGTCATCGGCATCCTGGTCACGACGATCGCCGCGGTGCTGCCGGCCTGGCGCACCGGCCGGATCGCCCCGGTCGCCGCCATGGGCAGCGCCCACCTGCCGGCCACCGCGAAGTCGCTGGTCCTGCGCAACGTCCTCGGTTCCGTCATCAGCGTCCTCGGCATCGGCCTGGTCATGCTCGGTGTCTCCATGGGCGGCGACGACGGCCGCATGACCATCGGCGCGGGCGCCTTCTTCATGCTCATCGGCATGATCGTGCTGCTGCCGCTGCTCTCCAAGCCGGTCATCGGGGCCGTCCGCCCGCTGCTGCAGAAGGTGTTCGGGATCCCCGGCAAGCTGGCCTCCCAGAACGCCGTCCGCAACCCGCGCCGCACCGCCGTCACCGCCGCGTCCCTGGCGATCGGCCTGACCCTGGTCACCACCCTGTCGGTGCTCGGCATCACCGTGGGCAAGGTCGTCGACCGCATGAGCACCGAAAAGCTCAAGGCGGACTACAAGGTCTCCATGGCCGACGACATGGGCAGCCTCGACAAGTCGGTGGCCGAGACCCTGGCCAAGGCTCCCGGCATCAAGGCCGTCTCCCCGCAGACGGCCGGCTACTTCAAGGTCGGCGAGGACTTCCGGTCGGCCTCCGGTGTCAACCCGGCCGCCATCGGCCAGCTGCTGAACATCGAGACCGTCAGCGGCTCGGTGGACTCCCTCGGCAAGGGCGAGATCCTGGTCGCCGAGAAGACCGCGAAGAAGCAGAACCTCGGCGTCGGCTCCACGATCAACGTGAAGTACGACGACGGCAAGGAGGGCACCCTCAAGGTCGGCGCGGTCTACAAGGACATGGAGGGCCTGCTCTCCCCGTACGTCATCGACGACAAGATCCTCAGTGGGCACAGCGAGGAGCAGTACGTCCGCGAGGTGTACGTCAACGTCGACGGCGGGGCGTCCAAGGCCGGCCAGCAGAAGGTCGTCGACGCCCTGGGCAAGAACCCGGCCATCACCGTGGCCACCCAGCAGGACATGCGCAACGAGATGGGCGGCATGATCAACACGATGCTGAACGTCATGTACGGCCTGCTCGGCATGGCGCTGATCATCTCGGTCCTCGGCGTGGTCAACACCCTCGCGATGTCCGTCTTCGAGCGGACCCAGGAGATCGGCATGCTGCGGGCGATCGGTCTCGACCGGGGCCGGGTCAAGAACATGATCCGCCTGGAGGCCGTCGTGATCTCGCTCTTCGGAGCGGCCCTGGGCGTCGCCATCGGCGTCTTCCTCGCCTGGGCGGTCGGCACCACGATGGCGAAGGCCATGCCGAACTACGAACTGATCCTCCCGTGGGACCGGATCGGCATCTTCCTCCTCCTGGCCGCCGTGGTCGGCGTCCTGGCCGCCATGTGGCCGGCCCGCAGCGCGGCCCGGCTGAACATGCTGACCGCCATCAAGACGGAGTAGCGCAGAGCGGTTCGCTGGGACAGGGACACGGAAGGGCCCCGGGGCACACGCCCCGGGGCCCTTCCCCCATGTGTACGGGGGCATTCCGTACGGGCCCTGCCGTACGGGGCCTGCCGTACGGGCTCACGCGCCCCAGGTGCGCAGCCGCAGCGGCAGCCCCGAGCGCCCGGCCGCCGCGGGCTTCACCGCGAGGACCTGGTTGACGCCGAGCCTGCCGTGCTCGAAGCCCAGCGCCGAGGCCGCCATGTACAGCAGCCAGACCCGGGCCCGCCCGGGCGAGGTCAGCCGTACGGCCTCCTCCCAGTGCTCCTCCAGCCGGGCCACCCAGGCGCGCAGGGTCAGCCCGTAGTGCTCGCGCAGCGCCTCCACGTCGCGGACCTCGAACCCGGCCCGCTCCAGTTCGCCCACCGTCGTGCCCAGCGGGGAGAGCTCGCCGTCGGGGAAGACGTAGGCGTCGATGAACTCGTCGACGTGGTACGCCTTTTCGTCCGGCTCCGGCGGCCGCGCGATCTGGTGGTTCAGCAGCCGACCGCCGGGGGCCAGCAGGGCGTGCAGGGTGCGGGCGTACTCGCGGTAGCGCTCCGCGCCGACGTGCTCGGCCATGCCGATGGACGAAATGGCGTCGTACGGGCCGTCCTTGACGTCCCGGTAGTCCTGGATCCGGATGTCGACCCGGTCGGCCAGGCCCTCCTCCGCGGCCCGCTTGCGGGCGTACACGGCCTGCTCGCGCGAGAGGGTGACGCCGGTGACGCGTACCCCGTACTCCCGGGCCGCGTGCAGGGCCATGGAGCCCCAGCCGCAGCCGACGTCGAGGAGCCGCAGGCCGGGCTCGAGGCCCAGTTTCCGGCACACCAGGTCGAGTTTGTCCCGCTGGGCGTCCTCCAGGGTGGAACCGGGGCTCCAGTAGGCGCAGGAGTACACCATCGAGGGGCCGAGGACGTGCTCGTAGAACTCGTTGCCGACGTCGTAGTGGTGGCTGATGGCCTGCCGGTCGCGGCTCCTGGTGTGCAGCGGGCCGCCGCGGCGGGGTGCCTCCTCGGGCGGCGGCGCGGGCGCCGGCCACGGCCGGGCCAGGGCGACGAGGTCGCGCAGGGCGGCCCGGGCGGCAGGGTCGCGCAGCAGCACGGCGGTCCCGGCGGCGCCCGCCGTGGCCCGCTCGGGCAGGTGCGGCAGGTGCGGGCGCAGGGCGGCGAGTTTGCCGAGCCCGGAGCGGCGGACCGCCGGCGGGGTCTCGGGGGCGGCGGCGGGATCCCGCGCCCAGAGCAGGCCGGCCACCCGGTCCAGCAGTTCGAACAGGTCGCCCTCGACGGTGATGTCGCCGGCGACCCAGGCACGGGCCAGGCCGAGTTCACCCGGTCGCCACAGGACGCGGCGCAGGGCGCGCCGGTTGGCCAGCACCAGGGTGGGTCCGGTGGGCGGTCCGGCCTCGCTGCCGTCCCAGGCGCGAATCCGGACGGGCACGGGGGCGCCCAGCAGTGTCTCGGCAAGAGCGGCCAGCCGCGGCGCGGCGTCGGTCATCGTAGGCACCTCCAGAACGATCCGACCGAACGGCCTACCCATTTCCGGTGCCCGCCAATCGGACACCGCTCCTTCGGCGGGGGGCGCCTGGGGCCGCCGGAGGGAGTGGCGTCAACGCCGAAGGGGCCGCCCGCACCACGGATGGCGGGCGGCCCCTTCGGGGACGTGCTGGTGGAGTTGCCGGTCAGGCCCGGGTCAGGAGGCCTTGGCCTTCGCGGCGGGGGCTGCCGCGGCGGCCGGAGCCGGCGCCGGCTTGGCGGCCTCGTAGAACTCCTCGCGCGGGGTCTCGAGCGCACCGAGGGAGACGACCTCGCGCTTGAGGAACATGGCGAGGGTCCAGTCGGCGAAGACGCGGATCTTGCGGTTCCAGGTCGGCATGGCCATGCCGTGGTAGCCACGGTGCATGTACCAGGCGAGCCGGCCCTTGAGCTTGATCTTCGTCTTGCCCATGACGATCATCGCGACGCCCTTGTGGAGGCCGAGGCCCGCCACCGCACCCTTGTTGGAGTGCGAGTACTCGGCCTGCGGGAAGCCCCGCATGCCCGAGATGACGTTGTCGCCGAGGACCTTGGCCTGGCGCAGCGCGTGCTGGGCGTTCGGCGGGCACCAGGCGTTCTCGACGCCGGCCTTGCGGGCGGCGACGTCCGGGACCTGGGCGTTGTCGCCCGCGGCCCAGATGTAGTCGGTGCCCTGGACCTGGAGGGTCGGGGCGGTGTCGACGTGGCCGCGCGGGCCGAGCGGCAGGCCGTAGCGGGCCAGTGCCGGGTTGGGCTTGACGCCCGCGGTCCACACGATGGTGTCGGAGTCGACCTCGAGGCCGTTCTTCAGCACCACGTGGCCGTCCACGCAGGAGTCCATGGAGGTGCTGAGGTAGATCTCGATGCCGCGCGACTCGAGGTGCTCCTTGCCCCAGGTGCCGAGCTTGGGCCCGACCTCGGGGAGGATCTTGTCGGCCGCGTCCACCAGGATGAAGCGCATGTCCTCGCGCTTGATGGTGGTGTAGTACTTCGCGGCGTCGCGGGCCATGTCCTCGACCTCGCCGATCGTCTCGGCACCGGCGAAGCCGCCGCCGACGAAGACGAAGGTGAGGGCCTTGCGGCGGACGTTCTCGTCCGTCGTGGACTCGGCCTTGTCGAGCTGCTCGAGGACGTGGTTGCGCAGGCCGATGCCCTCTTCGACGCCCTTCATACCGATGCCCTGTTCGGCGAGGCCGGGGATCGGGAAGGTGCGGGAGACGGCGCCGAGCGCGATCACCAGGTAGTCGAAAGGCAGCTCGTACGCCTCGCCGACGAGCGGCGTGACGACGGCGACCTTGCGGTCCTGGTCGATGCTGGTGACCCGGCCGGTGAGAACCTCTGCCTTGGGCAGCACGCGTCGCAGCGGGACGACGACGTGCCGAGGCGAGATGCTGCCTGCGGCCACTTCAGGGAGGAAGGGCTGGTAGGTCATGTACGAGCGCGGGTCGACGACCGTGACGGTCGCCTCGCCGTAGCGCATCTTCTTCATGATGCGCTTGGCTGCGTACAGGCCTACGTACCCACCTCCTACAACGAGGATCCTGGGACGCTCCGTGGTGCTCATGGAACGAGTATCCAGCACCCAAAGGGGTGTCGCTCGTGAGCCCCTTCACAAGGTGCCGGAATGCCTCTGCTACACTGCGCGGCCCACGTGACGGAGGTCATGGCGCCGAACGGGAACCAGGGTGTAACGGGAGTCGTTGTTCACCCGTCCTGAACTGGCCTCCAGGCCTGTAAGCGGAGTAGACCACCGGGTTGGTGGATACCTACCGACGAGGCCGGACCGCGCCCTCGAAACGCACGAACGCACACGAAAAAGAGGCCCGCGAGCCCCGGGAGCCCCCCAAAGAGACCTTCCCGGGGCCCATCAGGCCCCTTTTCCTTGTGAAGAACTTCACGAAGTTTCTGCGGAGGAGGGGACCTAAGGCCCCCGTAAAGGCCTCCAGGGGTCCCCGACAGGCCCCCCGCGACCCCCGCACGAGCCCCGCACCAGCCGCCCGCGACCCACCCGTCAGGCGATGGACCAGGCGATTCCGTCGAGGATGTCGTGTTCCGAGACGACGACCTCCGAGGCGCCGATGCGCTCCATGATCGCGAGCAGCACGAGGGTGCCCGCGCCGATGACGTCCACCCGGCCCGGGTGCAGGACCGGGATCGCCGCGCGTTCGGCGTGCACCGACGTCAGCATGCGTTCGGTGATCTCGCGGACCTGCTCGTACGGGATCCGCGCGTGGTGGATCGCCGAGGAGATGTACTCCGGCAGCCCCAGCGCGATCCCGGCGACCGTGGTCACCGAGCCGGCCAGCCCCACCAGCGTGCGCGCCTCGGACAGCGGGACCGTCTGCTCGACGAGGTCCAGCGCCGCCTCGATGTCGGCCCGTATGGCGGCGATCTGCTCCGCGGTCGGCGGGTCGGCGACCGCGCCGTCCACCACCAGGTGCCGCTCGGTCATGCGCACGCAGCCGACGTCGACCGAAAGGGCCGCCCGTACGTGCTCCTCGCCGACCACGAACTCGGTCGAGCCGCCGCCGATGTCCACCACCAGGAACGGCTTCTCCATGTGGGTGGTGCCCGTCAGCTCCTTGGTGGCGCCGATGAAGGAGAACTCCGCCTCCTGGTCACCGGAGATCACCTCGGGCTCGACGCCCAGGATGCCGAGGACCCCCTGGACGAACTCGTCCCGGTTCTCGGCGTCGCGGGAGGCCGAGGTCGCCACGAAGCGCAGCCGCTCCGCACCCAGCTCCTTGATGACCGCCGCGTACTCGCGGCAGGCCGCGAAGGTGCGCTCCAGCGCCTCCGGCGCCAGTCGGCCCGTCTTGTCCACGCCCTGGCCGAGGCGGACGATCGTCATCCGCCGGTCCAGCTCGACCAGCTCGCCGGTGGCAGGGTCGCAGTCCGCGACGAGCAGGCGGATGGAGTTCGTACCGCAGTCGATGCCGGCCACGCGGGTCACGCGTCCGACCCCTTCTTCTCCGTCTCCTGCGCACACGGCGTGACGCAGGCGCCCTTGGCCCACCACTCCGGCAGCATCGCCAGCGCCTCGTCGCCGAACGGGTTCACCCCGGGGCCGGCGGCCAGCGAGTGGCCGACCAGCACGTGCAGGCACTTCACCCGGTCCGGCATCCCGCCGGCGCTCGGGAAGCCCTGGAGCACCTCGATGGCGTCGCGGCGCCGGATGTAGTCCTCGTGCGCGGCCTGGTAGGCGGCGGCCAGCTCGGGGTCCTCGGCGAGCCGGGCCTGCATCTCCTTCATGACGCCGTTCGCCTCGAGCGTGCCGATCGCGGAGGCGGCGCGCGGGCAGGTGAGGTAGTACGTCGTCGGGAAGGGCGTGCCGTCGGGGAGGCGCGGGGCGGTCTCCACCACGTCCGGCTGGCCGCAGGGGCAGCGGTGGGCGATGGCGCGCAGCCCGCGCGGCGGGCGGCCGAGCTGCTGCTGGAACGCGTCGATGTCCGCGTCGGTCGGCTCGGTCCGGTCGGTCTGGGGCGGGGGCGTCTGCATGCCTGGAGGAAGTCTCTTCGTTCTCGTGGGTGGGTGCGGTGCTCGGGGTGCGGTACTCGGAGTGCCGTTGCTCGTCACTCGCCGGGGCGGTCGGCCTTGTCGACGCCGTCCCAGACGTTCGAGTACCAGGGCCGGTCGGATCCGGCCGTTCCGGTCCGGTGCCGCTCGGCGGCCCCGGCCCCGGGGTCGGTCATGATGTAGCTGATCTCGCCCGGGCGGACGAAGTGCAGGTGCTTGCGCGCCTGCTGCTCCGCGTACGCGTTGTCCTGCCAGCGGGCCTTCTCGTCGCGGAGGCGTTCGAGGCGCCGGCTCGCGGCCTCGGCGGCCCGCTGCTGCTCCGCGATCTCCGAGCGCTGGGAGACGTACTGGCGCATCGGATACGCGAGGGCGACGACCAGCGTACAGAGGACGAGCACCAGGAGGGCGGCCCGGCCGGTGAGCCGGCTGCGGCGGACCTGGCGGCGCGTCTGCGAGCGGTAGACGTGGGCGGCGGTCCGCTCACCGAGCTGCTTGAGCCTGGTCGCGGTGGAGAAGGTGGAGAACCGATCCCGGTTCCCGGCCATTGATCCCGCCTCCCCTTGTACGCGGTACGCACTACGCAATACGTCCCCGCACACGGTACGGGACCGAGTGCGGGGACGTACGGAAGCAAGGGCGTGATTAACCCTTGGCCCTTGGCCTTAGCCCTTGAAGCGCGGGAAGGCGGAGCGGCCCGCGTACACCGCGGCGTCGTCGAGGATCTCCTCGATGCGCAGCAGCTGGTTGTACTTGGCGACGCGGTCCGAGCGGGCCGGGGCGCCGGTCTTGATCTGACCGCAGTTCACGGCGACGGCGAGGTCGGCGATGGTGACGTCCTCGGTCTCGCCGGAGCGGTGCGACATCATGCACTTGAAGCCGTTGCGCTGGGCCATCTCGACGGCGTCGAGGGTCTCGGTCAGCGAACCGATCTGGTTCACCTTGACGAGCAGGGCGTTCGCGGAGCCCTCCTCGATACCGCGGGCCAGGCGCTCCGGGTTGGTGACGAAGAGGTCGTCGCCGACGATCTGGACCTTGGAGCCCAGCTTGTCGGTGAGGGTCTTCCAGCCGGCCCAGTCGTCCTCGTACAGCGGGTCCTCGATGGAGACCATCGGGTACGCGGAGACGAGCTCCTCGTAGTACTCGGTCATCTCGGCGGCCGAGCGGGACTGGCCCTCGAACTCGTACTTGCCGTCCTTGTAGAACTCGGACGCGGCGACGTCGAGCGCGAGCGCGATGTCCTTGCCGGGGACGTAGCCGGCCTGCTTGATGGCCTCGACGATGAGGTCGAGCGCGGCGCGGTTGGACTCCAGGTTCGGGGCGAAGCCGCCCTCGTCACCGAGACCGGTGGAGAGGCCCTTGGTGTGCAGGACCTTCTTGAGGGTGTGGTAGACCTCGGCACCCCAGCGCAGGGCCTCGGAGAAGGACTCCGCGCCGATCGGGGCGATCATGAACTCCTGGATGTCCACGTTGGAGTCGGCGTGCGACCCGCCGTTGAGGATGTTCATCATCGGAACGGGCAGCAGGTGCGCGTTCGGGCCGCCGAGGTAGCGGAAGAGCGGGAGGTCCGAGGCCTCGGACGCGGCGTGCGCGACGGCGAGGGACACGCCGAGGATGGCGTTGGCGCCGAGCGAGCCCTTGTTGTCGGTGGCGTCCAGGTCGAACATGGCCTGGTCGATCAGGCGCTGCTCGGTGGCGTCGTAGCCGACGAGCTCCGGGCCGATCTGCTCGATGACCGCGAGGACGGCCTTCTCGACACCCTTGCCCATGTAACGGTTGGGGTCACCGTCACGGAGCTCAATGGCCTCGAAGGCACCGGTGGAGGCGCCGGACGGAACTGCAGCACGGCCGGTGCTGCCATCGTCGAGGCCCACCTCGACCTCGACCGTGGGGTTGCCTCGGGAGTCCAGGATTTCCCGGGCTACGACGACGTCGATGGACGGCACGAGCATCTCCTTCTGGGATGTGACGCTGGGTGTGCGGTGGCATGTCGGGCCGTGGGATGGCCCCGCCGACTAGAGCCTAACCGCCTGCGGGCACCAGGCCGGCCGACCGCCCGCCTCCTGGGACGAAAAAGGGCCCGAATAACCGTCTTCCGGTACATACGGCCCCTGACCGCCGCCGTCCCGGCCGGGTCCGGGCCCGGTCCGGGAGGGGAACAGGAGGGGAACAGGAGGGGGCCGGGCCGGACAAACGCCGCCGCCCGGCGCGTGGGGGGAAGACGCGCCGGGCGGTGGGGATGCTGCGTGTTGTGCTCGCTGCCGCAGTTGTTACGGCAGGGTTCAGCTGAGCTTCAGCTTCTGACCCGGGAAGATCAGGTCGGCGTCCGAGACGATGTCCTTGTTGAGCTCGAAGAGCTTCTCCCAGCCGCCCTTGACGCCGTTGGCCTCGGCGATGGTGCCGAGCGTGTCGCCGGACTTGACCTCGTACGAGCCGTTGCCGGTCTTCGGGGCCGGGGCCGGGGCCTCGGAGCGCTCGGAGCGGGTCGTCGGAGCCTCGGAGCGCTTCGTCTCCTTCTTCGGCGCGGTCGCCTTCGGCTGGGTCTTCTTGGTCTCGGTCTTCTGCTCCGTCTTCTTCGCGGTGTCGGTCGTACCACCGCCGGCGTAAGAGGAGTTGGAGAGGCCGACGCCGCAGGACGGCCACGCGCCCTTGCCCTGGCCCTTGAGGACCTTCTCGGCGATGGCTATCTGCTGCGACTTGGAAGCCTGGTTGGCCTGCGAGGCGTACGCCTTGCCGCCGTAAGCGGCCCAGGTGGAGGACGAGAACTGCAGGCCGCCGTAGTAGCCGTTGCCCGTGTTGATGGACCAGTTGCCGCCGGACTCGCACTGCGCGACGCGGTCCCACTCGGACCCGGTGGCGGCGGAGGCCGAGCCGGCCGCCATCAGCGGGGCGGCGACGGCGACACCGGTGACGCCGGCGAGCGTGACGATGCGGGCGGCCTTGGAGGCGCGGCGGTGCTTGCCCTTGCCGGAAAGCAGCATGGAGTTCTCCTCACCGACGCCTACGAGGTGAGCTGTCGGGTTCGGGCTGATGAGTGCCCGGCCGTGCGACGTGGCGCGCGACTTAACCCCTAGCCGTTTCCGTGACCGTCTCTCAACGGCCGGTCCCGGCGCCTACCTTGGTTCCCCCGCTCCTGCCTTCGGCGCTTGACGCGACGACTGTTCCCTCCGGCCGCCGGCAGGATTCGGCGATGCGGTCGAAGGAGCCCGCGGTGGCGGGCGACTCAGAAGGTAGGCAGGTCTCTCCCCGATGTTCAACGAGGAACACCGGGGAGAAACGCCCCCTACTTGCGCTCCCTTTAGGGGCGTTTGCGCAGGTGAGGCCGCGGTTTGCGGAAGGCTCCAGGCGGGACACGCCAGTTGACCGGAAGAGACACATGTCTCACTTGCAGATTACGGACATTCAGCTCTTACCGGGTGTCCGAAGTGCCGCTATTCCTAGCTTAGATCCAGGTTCTGGCCGGGCTTGATCAGATCTGCGTCCTCGCCGATGACCTGCTCATTGGCCTGGTAGAGCGCGTTCCAGCCGCCCTTGACCCCCTTGGCAGACGCGATGGTGGCCAGACTGTCGCCCGCCTGGACGGTGTACGAGGGGGCCGACGCCCCCTCAGATGCGGCGGGCAGCTCGAGGGCGGGAGTACCACGGTGCTTGCCGGTGGCGGAGGTGTTCGGGACGACACTCGGGTCGGTGGAGGCGCCCGGGGTGCTCGGGGTACCCGGGGCCGTGGGGGCGCCGGGGTCGGCCGGGATGACCGGAGCGGTCGGGTCCGTCGGGTTCCCGGGCGTGGTCGGGCTTCCCGGGGTCGTCGGCGCGGTCGGCGTCGTCGGGGCCGTGGGCGTGCCCGGGGTGATGGTCGGGTCGCCCGGGAGCACCGGGACGGTCGGCGACGTGGACGGCACGTCCGGGTCGGGCATGACGGGCAGTCCGCTGCTCGGCGCGAGCGGCGCCGGCGGGAGCGTGAAGACCGGGGTCGGAGCCGGGGTCGGGGCGCCGAAGTCGTGCGCCTTCGCGCCGGTACCGCCGGCCGGGACCGAGTCGTCGGGGCGCGAGGGGCTGGCGGCGACCGGGCCGAGCGTGCCGGGCAGGCCCGGGTCCACGGACGCGGCGGGTGCCTGCTGGGTCAACCCGGCCGACTCCGAGCACTGCCCCCACGCCTGGGGGCCCTGGGTGCCCAGGACCCGCTCGGCGACGGCGATCTGCTGCGAACGGCTGGCGAGGTCGGGGCGCTCGGCGAAGTCGAGGCCGCCCGAGGAGTTCCACTGCTCCTGCGTGAACGAGAGTCCGCCGTAGGACCCGCTGCCGGAGTTGGCGCTCCAGGAGCCGCCGCTCTCGCACTCGGCGACCTTGTCCCACGTGGAGGCGTCCGCCGCGCTCGCGCCGGTGGCGGCGAACAGCGGCAGGGCCAAGGCGGAACCGGTGACTCCGGCGGTGACGACTATCGCGGGTACCTGGCGGGGGCGTCTGTGGCGGCCGTTCCCGGAACGCATGAGCTGCACCTTTCGCATAACGGCTGGGTAACGGCAGAACCTAGCCGTCTTAGCACGTTAGTCACAACTCTTGACCGGGGCTGACTTACGGTCAGGGGGCCTTCAGATGTTTCGAGCTGTAAACCTGACGGGAAGAGTGCGCAGGCCACGCATGATCAGACCCCCGCGCCAGCGAAGCTCGTTGGACGGAACAGCGAGTTCCAGATCCGGCAGACGCGTCAGCAAAGTCGCAAGCGCCGTCTGCCCTTCAAGTCGTGCGAGCGGAGCGCCCAGACAGTAGTGGATGCCGTGCCCGTACCCGAGGTGCTGGTTGTCGGTACGGGAGAGGTCGAGGGTGTCGGGATCGGCGAACCGCTCGGGGTCCCGGTCGGCCGCGGCGAGGACGACGAGCACCGGATCGCCGGCCGCGACGTCCTGGCCGCCGAGGGTCAGCGGCTCGGTGGCGAACCGCCAGGTGGCCAGCTCCACGGGGCCGTCGTAGCGGAGCAGCTCCTCGATGCCGGTCTCCAGCAGGCCGCTCTCCCCGGCGGCGAGGGAGTTCTGGAGGCGGGTGCGCTGGTCGGGGTTCATGAACAGGGCGTGCACCCCGTTCCCGATCAGGTTCACCGTGGTTTCGAAACCCGCGAACAGCAGGATGAAGGCCATCGCCGTGGCTTCGGCCTCCGTCAGGTGGTCCCCGTGGTCGCTCGCGCGGATCAGGTCGGAGATGAGGTCATTGCCCAGATCATCCCTTTTGCGGTGGATGAGTTCACCGAGGTAGGTCCGCATCTGCTTCACGGAGCGGGCGACCCCGCCGCGCGGGCCGCCGCCGTGCCGGATCATCATCCCGGCCCAGTCACGGAAGTCGTCCTGGTCCTCGCGCGGTACGCCGAGCATCTCGCAGATGGCGTAGATGGGGAGGGGGAAGGCGAACTCGTGGATGAGGTCCGCTTCCCCGTTGCTCGCGAACTGATCGATGAGGTGGTCGGTCAGCTCCTGCACCCGCGGGGTGAACTCGGCCACCCTGCGCGGGGTGAACGCCTTCGACACCAGCCGCCGCAGCCGGGTGTGGTCCGGCGGGTCGATGTTGAGCAGATGCGTCATCAGCTCCGCCTTGCGCTCCCCCGGGATCCCCGTCTTGCCCTTGGCGTGCGCCGGCTCCGCGTGGTGCGCCGGGTTCTTGCTGAGCCGCTGGTCCGCGAGGGCCTGGCGGGCGTCGGCGTACCGGGTGACCAGCCACGCCTCGACCCCGCTGGGGAGCTTGGTGCGGTGCACCGGGGAGTGCTCGCGCAGCCAGGCGTACGCCGGGTACGGATCGGTCGCGAACTCCCAGTCGAACAGGGTGGGGCCCTGGGGAGGAGTGTGGTCTGCGGGGGCTGCGGAGGTCGGCTCGTGCACCCGACGACCGTATCCCGCGGGCCGGCCGCCATCCCATATGGGTCGTTCGCCGCGGCTGTCCGTAGATCCGCCATCGCTTGACGTCGTGTTCCCCGGCCCTCCTACTTTCGGTTCTGTGGATGCGAGGATCTTGAAGAGCAGTTTCGCGGTGGTGGAGAGAAGGGCCGAGCACGCGGTCAAGTACTTCTACTCCCACCTCTTCTGGCACAACCCCGGGATCCGTGAACTCTTCCCGCCCTCCGCCGACGCCATGGAACGCCAGCGCGACCGGCTCTTCGCCGCGCTGACGCACGTGGTCGCCCACCTCGACGACGAGGGGCTCCTCCCCTATCTCCACGACCTCGGCCGCGACCACCGCAAGTTCCTCACCCGGCCCGAGCACTACGCGGCCGTCGGCGCCAGCCTGCTCGCCGCGCTCGCCCGGACCTCCGGCGAGGCATGGACCCCGGTCGTGGAGAAGGCCTGGTCCGAGGCGTACCAGGTGATCGCCGACGCCATGATGGAAGGAGCCGCCGCGAGCGAGGACCCGCCGTGGTGGGACGCCGAGATCGTGCGCCACCTCCAGTACGGGGAGGACGTGGCGGTGCTGACCCTGCGCCCGCACGCCTTCCTCCCCTACCTCCCCGGCCAGTACGTGAGCGTGAGCAGCGAGCGGGTCCCGACGACCTGGCGCACCTACTCCATCGGGAACGCCCCACGCCCGGACGGCACCCTCGACCTGCACGTCAGCCGCATCGAGCACGGCCGGCTGAGCACCGCCCTGGTCCGCGACGCGCGGCCCGGCGAGGTGCTGCGGCTCGGCGCGGCCGGAGGACAACTGACCTTCCGCCGCGCCGACCGGCCGGTCAGCTTCATCGCGGCGGGTACCGGCTGGGCACCGGTCCGGGCCATGCTCGAGGAGCTCGCCGGGCAGCCCCCCGATCAGGACGTACGGCTCTTCGTCGTCGCCCGGGACGCCGCCCACCTCTACGACCGCCCGCTGATCGACGAGTACGCCGCCGCCTTCGGCTGGCTCGGCGTCACCTACATCACGCCCGCCCCCGGGCAGCACCGCAACCAGGCCACCGGGCGGCTCGCGACCGCGCTCGGCCACCGGGCGCTGTGGCCCGACCAGGACGTCTACCTCAGCGGCCCGCCGCCGTTCGTCGACGAGACCGCCCACCTGCTCCGGCAGCTGGGCGCCCTCCCCGGCCGGATCTTCCACGACTCCGTACCCGCCGCCGGCACGGGACACGGCCCGAACGGCCGGCCCCTGGGCTTCGGGGAGTGGTTCCTGAGCCGCCCCGCACCGCACTGGCACAACCCGTCGGGGCGCGGGCCGGCCTAGGGCTACTCGCCGACGCCCTCGGCGGCGCGGATCGCGTCCCGGTAGACGCGGGCCGCGGCCCGCAGCGCGGTCTCGGGGTCGACGCCCGCCGCCTCGGCGCGCGCCGCCAGTTCCAGCAGTTCGTACCCGATGCCCTCGCCGCGGGGCAGCTCCACGGTCACGCCGCCCGTACGGACCCGGCCGGCGAGCTTGGCCGCGAGCGCGAGACCGGGCTGGCCCAGCGGGATCCCGTCGGTGACCGACTCCCGCTGCTTCTCGACCGCCTTGGTGCGCTGCCAGTGCGCGCTGACGTCCTCCGGGGTCTGCGCGTCCGCGTCCCCGAAGACGTGCGGGTGCCGGTGGATCAGCTTGTCGACGAGGCTGCCGGCCACGTCGTCGATGGAGAACGGCTCGTCGGGATGCTCCTCGGCGATCCGCGCGTGGAAGACGACCTGGAGGAGTACGTCGCCGAGCTCCTCGCGCAGCGCCTCCCGGTCCCCGTCCTCGATGGCCTCGACCAGCTCGTACGCCTCCTCCGTGGCGTACTTGACCAGTCCCTCGTGGGTCTGGCGGGAGGTCCAGGGGCATTCCCGGCGCACCCGGTCCATCACCTGGACGAGGTCGAGCAGGCGCGCGCCGGGCAGGTCGTAGGAGCCGGGCAGCAGCTCGAGGTCGGGCATGTCGACGCGACCGGAGCCGGCGAGCCGGGCCAGCCCGTCGGTGAGCCGCTGGTCGCCCTCGCCGCCCGGGATCACCACGACCGTGCGGCCGCCGGCGCAGGCCTCGACCAGCGCGTGCGCGTCCGGGATCTCGTGCGCGACCTCGACGCCCGCCTCGCGCAGGTACGGCAGCTGCGGGTGGCCCGGGTCGGCGCACAACACCCGGTCCGCGGCGTGCAGGGTCTGCCAGGCCGGCCAGGACAGCAGGCCGGGGGCGACCCGGTGGCTGGCGGTCAGCAGGACGATCCGGCCGGCGGCGGTGTCGCCGGCAGCGGCAGGATCGGCGGCGGGCACGGCGGGGGCGGGTTCGGAGGCGTGGTCGTTCACCCTCCGAACCTACCTCCGGACGGGTGGCTCAGGCTCCGGCGGGGGCCTGCTCGGGCCTGGTCCGCTGGACGATCCACGGGGTGTCCTGGTCGCCGAGCACGATCTGCTGCGCGTCCCAGACGCCGTAGCGCGGGTTCACCTCGATGTGCAGCGCCTTCGCGGCGGACGCGAGCCTCTCGACGGCCTTGTCCTGGCTGCCGTAGTGGTCGAAGAGCTTGTCGCGCAGCAGCTTGAAACGGGCGTCGGCGTCGAGCTGGCCGGGCGCCAGCTGGGCCTGCTCGAGGGCGGCCGCGGCCAGCTTCTCGCTGCCGCCCGCCTTCTCCAGTTGGGCCTTGCGGAAGTCCTGGACCTCCTTCTCGCCGATGCTCACGCCCGCCTCCTTCGCGGCGCGCTCCAGGACGACGGTCTGGATCATCTTGTTGAGCTTGACGCGCTCCAGGCCGGGCGAGGCCTGGATGAGCTGGGCGGCGGTCGGCCCCGACTCGTTCTGCGCCGCGCGGACGTCGCCCACCTGGGCCTGGAGCGCCGAGGTGGTGATCCGTTCGCCGCCGACGACGGCCGCGGTGCCGGGGCGGGCCTGCCCCGAGCAGGCGGACAGCAGGGGGGCCGCCACGAGCAGGGCGGCGGAGACGGAGAGCGCAGTGCGACGGTGCAAAGGAGCCTCCAGGGCCGGGAGATTGTGCGTCGGTGCACAAGGGCCGTGCGGTGATCGATGGTATGCAGTCAAGGTGATCCGAGCCACTGGTTCGACCAACGATTCCCGGGGTGTTGGGGTACGCGTCTGTTGATGTCACCGCCACTCCCCGGCCACCCTTTGGTCCACCGCCGCTGCCAGAGTCGGCCCACCATGTCGACACCGCACCGCTCGCCGCGCCGCCGGAGCCTGCACGGCTCGGCCCTCGCCGCCCTGATCACGGTGGTGGCCGTGTGCGCCGGGGACGCGGCCGCCCGCGTGTTCCCGTACGGGCGCCGCCACCGCAGCATCAACGACCTCGGGAACCAGTTCGTCCCCTTCCACGCCCACCTGTGGGACCTCGTGCACGGGCGCGCGGAGGGCGGGCTGCTGCTCAACTGGCAGTCCGGCTACGGCACGAGCTTCCTGCCGGACTTCGGCACCTACCTCTCGAGCCCGTTCGCGGTGCTCGTCGCCCTGTTCCCGCGCGAGGACATCGACCTCGCGGTGTACGTGGTCACGGTGCTCAAGACGGCTGCCGCCGCGGCGGCGATGGCCTGGCTGCTGCGCACGCAGCGCCGCGGGCCGTGGTGGGCGGCGGGGCTGCTGGCGGCCTCGTACGCGCTGTGCGGCTGGTCGGTGATCGAGGCCTCGTACAACCCGATGTGGCTGGACGGGCTGATCGCGTTCCCGCTCCTGTGTCTGACGGGTGAATGGGCGCTGCGGGGGCGCCGGCCGGCGGTCGCCGTCCTCCTGGTGGCGGTCTGCTGGACGGCGAACTTCTACACGGCCTACATGGCGACGCTGGGCGCGGCGCTGGTGCTCCTGCTGCGGGTGGTGCTGACGCGCCAGGGGGTACGGGAGCGGCTGCGGGTGCTCGTCCGTGGCGCGGCGACGACCCTGCTGGGCATCGCGGTGTCCGCCCCCATCCTGGTCCCCCTCTTCCTGAGCTCGAAGCAGGCGTACCCGGGGTGGACGCGGCAGTTCGCGCCGGTCTCGTGGCCGGACCTGTTCGCGCGGGTCCTGCCCGCGACGTACTCCTTCTCCTCGCCGGCGCTCTTCGTGGGGACGGGCACGCTGCTGCTGGTGGCTGCCCTGCCGTTCCACCGTGCGGTGCCGCTGCCCACGCGCCTGGGGTGGGCGGGGCTGACGGCGGCCGTCCTGCTGTCCTTCCAGTGGACGCCGACGCACCTGGCCTGGCACGTGTTCGCGACCCCGAACGGCAGCCCGTACCGGCAGACGTTCGTGCTGGCCGGGGTGGCCGTGATCGCCGCCTGGACCGGGCTGGCGACGGCCGGGCCGCCGGGGCCGCGGGCGCTGGCGGCGGGGGCGGCGGTGCTGGCCGCGGCGGCCGTGGCGGCGAGCGGCAGCACGCTGGCGACGACGTGGGGGTTCGCGCTGTTCTGCGGCGGGCTCGCGCTCGCGGCGGGAGCCTGGTGGTCCCTGCGCCACCGCAGGCTGGTCCTTCCGGCGGCCGGGGTGCTGGCGCTGGTACTGATCGGGCAGGCGGCCGCGACGACGGCGTTCGGGCACAAGGGCAAGCTGGGCGGCCTGGACGACTACCCCTCGTGGGGTACGGGGCACACGGCGCGCGCCGAGGCCCTGGCAGGCGCCGAGGGCTGGCCGGCGTACCGCACGGACCCGAGCCGGCCGGCGCTGTCGGGCAACGATCCGCTGCTGCTGGGCGGGGAGGGCGGCGCGTACTACAGCAGCCACACCCCCGACGTGTTCACGCGGACGATGGTGGCCCTCGGGGCGGGCTGGACCTCGCGCGGGCGCAACGTGCAGAGCATCGACAACCCGGTGACGGACGCGGTGTTCGCGGTCGGCGCCCGCCTGCGGCCGGACGGCACGATCGGCCGCGCGCAGGTCGTCCCGCCGCTGGTCACGATCCGCCCGCCGGGGCCCGTGCCCTCGTACGGCGAGGCCGACGGGCCCCCGTTCGCCCGCCAGGAACTCCTGCTGGGCGCCCGGGTGTACGAGGACCCCGTCTCCCCCGGGGTGTGCCGCGCGGGCACGGAGGCCTACCTGTGGGCCCCGGAGTACAACGCGACGGCCCGCCTCGCGGACGGCCCCGCTTTCCGGCTGAACGGCAACGCCCCCCGCAATCGGGCCGCCCTCCAGCCGCTGGGCGCCTCCCGGGGGGCCGCCTCGGCGCTGGTCTTCGATGCTCCCGCGCCCCCGCGCTGGGCCCTGTCGTGCCTGGACCGCGCCCTCCTGGACCCGGCGGTCGCCGCGTTGCGCGCATCGGCGCCGACGTCCCTGCGGGTCGGCTCGTCGACGGTGCGCGCCACCGTCCCGGCGGGCACCACGGGCACGGCCGTCCTCTCGTCCCCGGCGATCGCGGGCTGGACCTGCAACGACCGCCCGGCGACGCCCTACCTGGGGTTGGTCTCCGTCCCCGTGACCCCCGACACCACGACGATCACCTGCTCCTTCCGCCCGCCGGGCCTCCTCCCGGGCGCGGCGGTCGCGGGGGCGGCCCTGCTGGCGCTAGTGGCTCTGCTGGGGGCGGGTCGCCGCAGGCTCCGCGGCGGTCCCGGCGCGGGCTGATGCGAAAAGGACCGGTCCGGCCGCGATGCGAAAAGGACCGGTCCCTTCATGTTGGTCGCCTTCCTGTTTGACGACCTTCCGGGTGGAGCGCTTGGCCCGGTAGTAGGTGCGTCCGCACAGCGGAACCTGCCATTCCCGGGCCCGGGCCGCGGACAGGCGTCAGCGGACCTGGCTCAGCCAGTGCAGGGTGCGGCGGACCTCCGTCGAGAAGGGGTGCGCCGGGCCGTGGACGCGCTCCGCGTCGAACAGGAGGCGGGCCAGGGTGTCGTGGGCCGCGGAGCGGTCGCCCATGGAGAGCAGCAGCTGGGCTATCCGGCGCCGGACCTCCAGCGGGAGGCCGGGGTCCGGGTTGGCGTAGTGGTTCTCGAACAGCGGGAGCAGGGAGCGGTACTCCGCCAGGGCCGCCCCGGGGGCGCCGAGCTGCTCCAGGCACTGGGCCGCGTCGTAGCGGAAGCGCAGGGACTGGGGGTCCCCGGCCGGGAACTCGTCGGCGAGGCGGCGCAGTTCGGGCAGGGCGCGGCGGTACTGGCCGTCGTCCATCAGCGTGGCGGCGTACTGCTTGCGCAGCGAGCGGACCACCGGTGAGTGCTCGCCGTGCTCGGCCGCCGCGGCCGGGAGGATCCCGCCGAGGATGTCCACGGCCTGGGTGAGGCGGCCCTGGTCCAGGAGGCTGCGGGCCTCGTCCACCGCGGCCGGGATGTCCGGCTTCCGGGGCGGCGTCGGCGGTGCGGTCGGCTGCGGCGGGACGGTGGAGGCACGGTCCGGCCAGGGGGCGTGGGGGCGCAGGAAGGGGCGGGTCGGGTCGAGCGTGCCCGCCGGCGTGCCCTCCTTGGGCAGCAGCGACGCGAGGGCCTCGTACACGTGCTGTGCGGAGGCGGGCCGGTCCTGCGGGTCCTTCGCGAGGAGGTGGAGCAGGACCGCCTCGAGCTGGTGCGGGATCTCGGGGCGCATCCTGCGGACCGGGACCGGCGGCTCGTACAGGTGGCGGTGCAGTACGCCGAGCGCGGTGGACCCGGCGAACGGGACGTTGCCGCTGAGGAGTTCGTACAGCAGCACGCCCAGCGCGTAGAGGTCGGTGTAGGGGCCCACCGCGCCGCCCATCGCCTGCTCGGGCGCCATGTACGCCGGGCTGCCGATCGGGGTTCCGGTGCTGGTGAGGCGGGTGGTGTCGGTGTCCATCACCGAGGCGACACCGAGGTCGAGGACCAGCACGGTGCCGTCCGGTCGGACCATCACGTTGCGCGGCTTCAGGTCGCGGTGCACGATCGGCACCGCGTGCACGGCCGACAGCACCCCGCACAGCTGCGCGACCACGGCGACCGCCCACGGCCAGGGGTACGGGTCGTGCTGGGCGAGGTGGTCGGCGAGGTCGGTGCCCTCGACGTAGCCCATGACGAGGAACAGCTCGTCGCCGTCGCTGCCCGCGTCGTGGACCGTGACCAGGCCCGGGTGGTCCACCTGCGCCGTGACCCGGCATTCGCGCACGAAGCGGCGACGCAGCTCGTCGGCGACGGAGCCGGGGCCCGCCACCTTGTCGGGGCGCAGCAGCTTGACGGCGACACGGCGGTCCAGCCGCTGGTCGTACGCCGTCCAGACCTGGCCCATGCCGCCTTGTCCCAGGACGGAAGCGAGCCGGTAGCGCTCGCCGATGATCCGGTCGTCGTCCGTCACCGGGCCGGGCCCTCACCGTGGTTGCCGGGCGGGTTCGGGTGCGGGTTCGCCTGCGGATCCGGGTGCGGGTGCGGCGTCTGCTTGCGCAGCAGTTCGCTCAGCTCGTCGAGCTCGGCTCGCACCTGTCCGATCCGCGGCGGGTTGGCCGGCCCGGGAGCCGGAGCGGGGGTCGGGGTGGGCGTCGGGGTCGGCGTGTGCTGCTGGGCCGGCGGGTATCCGTACGCCGGCCGGGCCTGCTGCTGCGGCGGGACGTACGGCGCGGGCTGCGCCGGGTACCAGGGGGCGGTCACGGCCGCCGGCCGGGATGCGTAGTGGCGGATGTCTGTGACGAGGAAGTACACGCAGGTCAGGAAGCCGGTGATGATGATGCCGAAGGCACCGGTGTTGCCCTGCCAGCCATCGGTGTTGGGTGTGGGGTCGGCGCCGATCAGCGCGATCCAGACGACGCTGAGCGCACAGTTGACGGCCAGCAGCCACCAGTCCCGGGGCTTGCGGGTGACGAGCGCGAGCCGCAGCATCGTGCCCCAGCCCAGGAAGCCGCAGCTCAGGACGGGCAGCACGGCGAACAGCACGCGCAGTGCCACGATTTCCCCGGAACTGGGCTGGGGGCCTTGCTGCGGCGGGAGGCCGGGGCCGTGCATCGCTGCTCCTGACGGGCCGTGTCGACGAAGGTTCGGGTCTGAGCGTATACAGCGTTTCCGGCCGCCAGTGAGGGGATGCGCGCAACCGTTGCAGGGTCGCCGCACACCTCCGGCCGCCGCGGGCCGCGCCGCCCGGGCGGAAATCGTCGAGGCTCGCTGACCGGCGGCGACTACCCTCGGCAGTCGAGTTGCTGTTCCAAGGGGGAATCCACATGCGGAGCCGGACCATCGGTGTGTCGGTGCTGGCCACGACGGCCCTGTTCGGGCTGACGACGGCCTGCCTGCCGGGGGGCGGGGGCAAGGCCGCGGACGTCGGCAGGGCGGCCCGCGCCGCCGAGCAGGCCTCGGCCGCGGCCACGCCGCCCGCGGCCAACGGCAAGGGGAAGGACAAGAGCACCGGCGTGCTGGCGGACCTGTCGGGCGCCGAGGTCCTGAACCAGTCGTACGAGGCCATGCGCAAGGTCGAATCGGCCCATGTCGTCGCGAAGATGCGCGACGACGGGCAGCAGGTGGAGTTCGAGCTCTCCCTCGACAGGAAGGCCGGCTGCAACGGCGCGATCCGCTACGAGGGGATGGGCAAGGTGGACCTCGTCAAGTCCACCGACCTCATGCACTTCAAGGGGGACGCCGACTACTGGCGGGCCGTGGCCGCGAAGAAGCACACCCCCAGGAAGCAGACGGACGCGATGGTCACCATGCTCGCCGACCGCTGGCTGAAGATGCCGCTCTCCGATCCCGAGGCGGCCTCGATGGCCCACGTCTGCGACCTGGGCAAGCTCATGGGCGGCAGCAGCAAGCCCAGCCCGCTGGCCCGCAAGGGCGAGACGGTCTCCATCGACGGCAAGCAGGCGCTGGCGATCACCTCGGCGGCCAAGGAGGGCACGGAGGTCGACTACATAGCCACCCAGGGCACCCCCTACCTGCTCAAGTCCACCGTCACGGGGGACGAGACCGGGGAGATCCTCTTCTCCGCGTTCGGCACGCCGGTCGACACGGCCCTGCCCGAAGGCGCGGACGTCCTGGACCTGTCGAAGCTGGGCGGCGGCGCCCCCGGCGAGTCGGTCTGACCCCGACCTCGTCAGGCGGATCCCCCGAAACGCGCGTAGCGTCGCAAAAGGGATACGGAAGGGAGCCCTCGCATGGGGATCTTCGACAAGGCCAAGGAAATGCTGCAGGGGCACGGCAAGCAGGCGAAGCAGGCGTCCGACGCCGCCGAGCAGCAGATCAACCAGCGCACCGGCGACAAGTACACCAAGCAGGTCGACCAGGGCCAGCAGCAGGTCGAGAAGCAGCTGGGCATCGACGACGACCCGAACCCGAACCGGTAGGCCCGCCCGAGATGCCCGCGGCGGGGGGGGGGGGGGGGGGGGGGGAAGGGGGGGGGCACAGTGTCCTGGGCGGCTTGCCCCCCCCAGGCTTTGTTG
>NZ_JBVIGX010000045.1:0-49278 GCF_055570595.1 Streptomyces sp. NPDC031132 | reverse complement strand
GGTGCCGCCTGGACCGTGGACGCCCCAAATCGCTACGCGCTCCTCATCTCTCAGCGTCCGACGGCCGTCTGGGGCTGGACATAGGCCGCCCAGACGCCTCCCAGGGGCGGCTTTCCGGGCGTCTACACGCTAGTTGGGGCGAAAAGCAGGCGAGAGGGAGCCTGATGCCGGATTTCTCAACCTCCCACTCCGGCAGGCGCCCATTCACCCCTCAACCGGCCGCCAAAACGGGACAAACAACCCGCACTCGCATCCCAGGCTGACCTCTGCCGGTCGTGGGCGGCTTATGTCCAGCCCAAGGCGGTCGTCGGACGCCAAACAGAGAGAAGCGCGTAGCGATTTGGGGCGCCTGCGGGCCCACCCCTACCGGCATGGGCATCTGGTCGCTGTCTGGTGCAGGTTGACCCCGCCCGGACGCGGAAAGGGTGCCTATGGGCCCTTCAGGGAGCCGTACCCTCCCCCGGGCCCCATCCTGCTCCACCTCGGTGGTCCCGGGGACTGACTCCGGATGACCAGGGGCCCCTGCTCGGCATCTCTGATCGGGGCTGGACCGGATCCGAACCCCCCGGCCATCCTTCGGGGGCTTCCCGGCAGTCTTATGGCATTCCGGGGCGGGTCGGTCGGTCAAGGGTGGCCGCAGGCCATCGCGTAGCGACGCGAACGAAGAGAGCGCCCTTGAGGGACCGGCACGACACGGAAGGACAGTGGACTGACGGGACGCCCCCGGACACCTTCCGACGCCGAGTACGCGGACCCCGCCGCCCGTACGTCCCGATCCACCCTCCCGACGCCGCTCGCACAGACCCCGGCTCTGCCCCCCCGACCGACCCTCCCGCCGCTGAGTGCGCGGGCTGGCCCGCTTGCGTCCCGATCGGCTCTCGCTGTGCCGAGTGCGCAGACCCGCTCGGTGGGGTTCCGGATGGCCGCTGCGCCGTTGAGTGCGCGGGCTGGCCCGCTTGTGTCCCGATCGGCTCTCGCTGTGCCGAGTGCGCAGGCCCGCTCGGTGGGGTTCCGGATGGCCGCTGCGCGCTGAGTGCGCGGGCCGGCCCGCTTGTGTCCCGATCGGCTCTCCTGGTGCCGCGTGCGGGGACCCGCCGCCCGCGTCCCCGCCGGCGGGTCCTACGCCGAGCGCGCAGACCGGCCCCCCTGCGTCCCGGCCGACATCTCCCGACCCCGCCCCCGAATCCCCCGCCCCGCCCGCGCCTCGCCCCCCCGCCCCGCCCCCGCCCCCTCACCCCCGCCCCAGGATCACCGTCCCCGACGAGCAGAACCAGCCGCCCGTGCCCGATGCCAGGGCCACCTCCGGGAGGCGGCCGTTGCGCTTCGTGACCTGGCGGGACGGGCCCGCCTCGCCGCGGAGTTGGCGGACCGCTTCGACCAGCAGGAACAGGCCGCGCATGCCCGGGTGGCAGGCCGAGAGGCCGCCGCCGTCGGTGTTGACCGGCAGCTCCCCTTCCCGTAGGAGGCGGCCCTTCTCCACGAAGGCCCCGCCCTCGCCCTTCGCGCAGAAGCCGAGGTCCTCCAGGGTGACCAGGGTCATGTACGTGAAGGCGTCGTAGATCTCCGCGAGGTCCACGTCCGCCGGGGTGAGGCCCGCCCGCTCGAACGCCTGGCGGCCCGAGACGGCCGCGGGGGAGACCGTGAAGTCCTCCCACTCCGACATCGTGGTGTGGGAGACGGACGTGCCCGTGCCCAGGATCCACACCGGGGACTTGGCGGTGTCCGGTACGTAGTCCTCCGCCGCCAGCAGCACCGCGCAGCCGCCGTCCGAGCGGATGCAGCAGTGCAGCTTCGTGAAGGGGTCCGCGATCATCTCGCCGGACAGGACGTCGTCCACCGTGATCGGCTCGCGGAACATCGCGTCCGGGTTGGTCGCCGCGTTCGACCGGGCCTGGACGGCCACCGAGGCGAGCTGCTCGAGCGTCGTCCCGTACTCGTGCATGTGGCGCCGCGCCGCCATCGCGTACTTGGAGATCAGCGTGTGTCCGTACGGGACCTCGAACTGCAGCGGCCCCCGCGCCCCGAACGACAGGTTCGAGGTGCGCCGCCGGGCCTTGATGTCGGCCCGCGCCGTCGAGCCGTAGACGAGCAGCACGGCGTTGGCGTGGCCGGCCGCTATCGCGTCCGCCGCGTGCGCCGCCATGACCTCCCAGGTCGATCCGCCCACCGAGGTGGAGTCGACCCAGGTGGGGCGCAGCCCCAGGTACTCGGCCACCTCGACCGGCGCGAGGATGCCGAGGCCGGCCGAGGCGAAGCCGTCGACGACGGAGCGGTCCAGGCCGGAGTCGGCCAGTGCCCGCCGGGCGGCCTGTGCGTGCAGGGCGTACGGGGTGGGGCCGTCCACCCGGCCGCAGTCCGAGAGGGCGACGCCGACGACGGCGACCCGGCGGCGTCGGTTGCGAGGTTCAGGCGTGGGTCCAGGCATGCAGCAGACCGTACATCTGACGTATCGTCAGTTTCTAGTCCACGCCATCCGATCCCCCTCCGACACCCGAGCTCTCCGCCCCCTGTGCATCTGTCGCCGCCCGCTCTAACATGACGGCCCGTCAGATACGGGGAGGAGCCCGACGATGGATGCCGCCTTCACCGCGGAGCAGGACGAGATGCGCCGTACCCTGCGCGAGATCCTGGGCAAACGCTGCGGCCCGGACGAGGTCAAAGCCGCCGTCCGCACGGCCGCCGGACACGACCGCGAGCTGTGGCAGCAGCTCTCCGCGCAGCTCGGCCTGCCGGGCATCGCCGTCGCCGACGCGTACGGGGGCGTCGGCTGCACCCCCGCCGACCTGGCCCTGGCCTGCGAGGAGACCGGCCGGGCGCTGCTGCCCTCGCCGCTGCTGGCCACCGCCGTGCTCGCCGTACCACTGATCACCGCCCTCGGCACCGCGGCCCAGCGCTCCGCACTGCTCCCGCCGCTCGCCGCCGGCGGGCTCACCGCGGCCCTCGCCGTCCCCG
Organism: Streptomyces sp. NPDC031132; assembly: GCF_055570595.1. Lineage (NCBI taxonomy): Bacteria > Bacillati > Actinomycetota > Actinomycetes > Kitasatosporales > Streptomycetaceae > Streptomyces > Streptomyces sp. NPDC031132. The sequence continues at coordinate 46,326 of NZ_JBVIGX010000045.1, read as the reverse complement.
GCCCGGCGCTGTCCACCGCCCTCGCGCTGACCGGCGACAACGCCCCCGGGGAGTGGGCCGGCGGGGGCCGGGCCGGCGGCGTCCAGGCCAAGGCCGGCGAGGACGGCGGCTGGCGGCTCTACGGGGAGGTCGCCCAGGTGCTCGACGGGCACAGCGCGTCCCTGCTGCTGGTCGCCGCGCACACCGGCGGGTTCGCCCGGAGCCGGACCCTGCTGTTCCTCGTACGGGAGGACGCCCCCGGGCTCGTCCGGTCGCGGCAGGCCACCCTGGACGAGACCCGGCCGCAGGCCCGCATCCAACTCCGCGACACTCCGGCCGAGTTGCTGGGCTCCGACGCCGACAACGCCACCGACGACGGCGTCCTCGCCGCGCTCGCCGCCACCGGGCGCACCACCGCCGCCGTCCTCGCCGCCGAGGCGGTCGGCGCGGCCGGGCAGGCGCTGGCCCGCACGGTGGAGTACGTACGCCAGCGCGAGCAGTTCGGCCGGCCCGTCGGCTCGTTCCAGGCGGTCAAACACCGCCTCGCCGACCTCTACGTACACGTCCAGGCGGCCCGTTCGGCGGCCTACTACGCCGCCTGGGACGCGCAGCAGGGAGGCCTCGCCCTCGCCCAGGCCCTGGAGGCCCTGCGGGTGACGGCCGGCGAGGCGATCCAGCTGCACGGCGGCATCGGCTTCACCTGGGAGCACGACGCGCACCTGTACTTCAAGCGGGCGGCGGCCGACGAGCTGCTGTTCGGCCCGGTCCACCGGCTCCGGGCGCACGCCGCCCACCGTGCGGGCCTGTTCACCACCCCACAAGAGAAGGTGGCCGTCTGATGGCCGTGGCAGTCGGCGTCAAGCTGATGCAGAAGGTCTCCTCGACCATGCTGTTCGCCAAGATCGCACCGCACTTCATCCCCGCCATGGACAAGGCGGTGCACAAGCTGACCCGCGGCAAGGTCATGCTCAGCGCCCAGATGCTGCCCGGCGTGATCCTGACCGCCAAGGGCGCGAAGACGGGTGAACCGCGCACCACGCCGCTCGCCTGCATGCCGGAGGAGGGGGGCGTCAGCTGGCTCCTCATCGGCTCCAACTTCGGCCGCCCCGGGCACCCGGCGTGGACCGGGAACCTGCTCAAACACCCCGACGCAGACGTGAGTTGGAAGGGTCAGGACATCGCCGTACGGGCCCGGCTGCTGGAGGGTGAGGAGCGCGCGGCGGCGTGGCGGGCCGTGCTGAGGTTCTGGCCGCCGTACGCGACGTACCAGGCGCGCATCGAGCGCGAGATCCGACTGTTCCGCCTGGAGCGTCGCTGATCGCAGGCGGGGAGAGGGCGGCGGACCCCGGGAAGGGTCCGCCGTTACTTGGTCGGCTTCTTGCCCGTGATGCCGAGGTGGACGAGCAGCGCCAGGTTCGGCTTGAGCTCGGCCTGCTTGACGCCCCAGGTCTGGAAGCCCTTCTGGTGCGAGGCCACTGCGGCCAGCATCGCGACCAGCGAACCCGCCATCGCCGCCGGGCTGAGGTCCTTGTCGACCTTGCCCTTGGCCTGGAGCTCCTTCATCGACTCCGTGAGGGAGTTGGTGACGGAGTTCAGGATCTTCATGCGGATCTTGTAGAAGCGCTTGTCGCCCTCGGCCGCGCCGAGGTCGACGACCCGCAGGATCGCGTCGTTGCGCCGCCAGAAGTCCAGGAATCCCTCGACGAGTTCCTCGGCGGCCTGCCAGCCGGCCTTGCCGACCCAGTTGCGGCCCTCGACGAGCGCCGTCAACTGCGCGCCCTCCGTGGCCATTTGCTCGGCGATCTCCAGGACGGCGCCCTCGACGTCCGGGAAGTACTGGTAGAAGGTCGCGGGGGAGGTGCCGGCCTTGCGCGCGACGTCGATCACCTTGACGTCGCGGTACGGCGAGGAGCTGAGCATCTCGCTGAGGCAGTCGAGCAGCTTCTGCCGCGTCGCCTGACCGCGCCGGCCGGCAACGCGGCCGTCGACGGTGCGTACTTGTCCTGTCATGCCGTCAGCTTACCGAGGGGTGATCTGCGCGCGATTCGGCCGCCTGCAAATGGGGTCACGCGACACCTGGCCTGGGCGGAGCCCGCCCTGCGGGCCCTCCCGGGGGGTCGTTTCCGGTCGGCAACCTGCCGGTTGCCGCTCGGAATCCGGGCGGCCGGGGCCCCGAGGAGGTGCCGGTTCCGGGGGCGTGCCGGGCGGATCCCGGGCGGATCCCGGGCGGATACGGTGCGGAATCCGAGCGGACGCCCGCCCGGGTGACCCGCCCGCTTCCTCTCGGTATCCCCCGATTAGTCTTATCAACAGGCTGTGGACAAGTTTTCGGGCAGATCATGGCTGAGGGGCACGGGGCAGAGGGCACGACGGAAGGAAACGGGCCATGGCCGCATTCGCGGAGGGCACACCCTGCTGGGTGGACGCCTCGCTTCCGGACGTCGAGGCGGGCAAGCGCTTCTACGGTGAGCTCTTCGGGTGGACCTTCAGCGGCGGCGCCGGCCCCGAGTACGGCGGCTACACCCAGGCCTACAGCCGGGGCCGCAACGTCGCCGCCCTCGCCCCCAAGCCCGACGGCCGCATGCCCACCGTCTGGGGGATCTACCTCCACACCTCCGACGCCTACGCGTGCGCCGCCCGCATCCGCGCCTCCGGCGGCCAGATGGTCATGGACCCCCAGCCGGTGGGCCCGTACGGCGCCGCCGCGCTCGCCGCCGACCCCGGCGGGGCCGTCTTCGGCCTGTGGCAGCCCGGCACCCACGACGGCTTCGAGGCCCAGCAGGAGCCGTACACGTACTGCTGGAGCGAGGTCTACACGCGGGCCCGCGACGCGGTCGACGTGTTCTACGCCAACGTCTTCGGCTACGTCCCCGAGGACCAGGACGACGCGGGCGCGGGAGTCGAGTACCGCCTGTGGTCCCCGCCCGGCAGCCGGCCCGGCGCGGAGACCGCCGTGATGGGGCGCAGCCTGATCACGGACGCGTTCCCGGAGATCATGCCGGCGCACTTCCTCGTGTACTTCGCCGTCCCGGACTGCGACGAGTCCGTCGCTACGGTGAAGCGGCTCGGCGGACGCGTCACCGCCGACCCCTTCGACACGCCGTACGGGCGGATCGCGGTCGTCGCCGACAACCAGGGCGCGTTGTTCGCGCTGCTCTCCGAGCCCCGTACGGGTCCGATGGCGTAGCGGCCGCCGTTACGTGAACGCCGGGCGGGAACCCCGGGCGGCCGGGCCGCCGCCGCGTCGTACGTCTTCCGCCCGTACGTCTGCCGTCCGTCGTCCGTCCGCCGTACGTCCGGCCGCCCCGCCCGGACTGTGACGACACGGCTCCGGCGCGGGCCTGACAGAATCGGGGTTGCGCGACCCAGGGCGGCGCCCGGGGTGAGACGCTGCACGGGGCCGACCGCCGTGCCGGCGCGCGTGCAGGTGGAACGGGCCCGGCAAGGGCCCGTACGGGGATTGTGAGGCGAGTGGTGGAGCAGCTGACGCAGCACGACCCGAGACGGATCGGCCCCTTCGAGGTGCTCGGACGGCTCGGCGCCGGCGGCATGGGGCTGGTCTATCTCGCGCGGTCGGCATCCGGACGCCGGGTGGCGATCAAGACGGTGCGGACCGAGCTCGCCGAGGACCAGCTGTTCCGGGTCCGCTTCACCCGCGAGGTGGAGGCGGCGCGCGCCGTGTCCGGCTTCTACACCGCGGCCGTGGTCGACGCCGATCCGCGGGCCGCCGTGCCGTGGCTGGCGACCGCGTACGTCCCGGCGCCCTCGCTGGAGGAGATCGTCAACGAGTGCGGGCCGATGCCCGCCCAGGCCGTACGGTGGCTCGCCGCCGGCATCGCCGAGGCCCTGCAGTCCATCCACGGCGCCGGCCTCGTCCACCGCGACCTGAAGCCGTCCAACGTGCTCGTCGTCGAGGACGGCCCGCGCGTGATCGACTTCGGCATCGCGAGCGGCGTCTCGAACACCCGCCTGACCATGACGAACGTCGCCGTCGGCACGCCCGCGTACATGTCGCCCGAGCAGGCGAAGGACTCGCGCAGCGTCAAGGGCGCCAGCGACGTCTTCTCGCTCGGCTCGACCCTCGTCTTCGCCGCGACCGGGCACCCGCCGTACCACGGGGCCAACCCGGTGGAGACGGTGTTCATGCTGCTGCGCGACGAGCCCAACCTCGAGGGGCTCCCGGACGAGCTGCGGCCGCTGATCGACTCCTGCATGCAGATGGACGCCACCCAGCGCCCGACCCCGGCCGACCTGCAGGCGCAGCTCGCCCCGCACCTCTTCGACGGCGGCGACGACAGCGGTACGGCCTCGGCGTGGCTGCCGGGCCGGGCCGTCGCGATGATCGAGGCCCGGCGGGCGGGGCAGCGTACGGCGGCCGCGCCCGTCCCGGCGCCCGGCCGCCCTGCGGGGCGCGCCGCCGAGGCCGCCACGCACCGCCGGGAGCCGCGCGGCGGCGCCGACCCGTGGGTCGACCCGCGGACCGGCCAGGCCGTCCCGCAGCGCCCGCAGCACCCGCCGAGGCCGACGTCCCCCGCGCCGTCCCCTGCGCCCTCCGGCGAGCCGGTGCGCCTCGGAGGCTCCCCGGTGCCGATCGGGCCCGGGCCGCGCGCGAGCGCCTCGGCGCCCGCCGCGCACGCGTCCGGCGCCGACTCGGCGACCGGCTGGGTCCGCCCGCCGGGCGGTGTGGCGGTCGCCCCGCACGGCTCGGGCCCGGCCCCGGCCTCCTCCTCCGCGTCGGCCGTGGTGCCGTCGCCCGGTCCGGCTCCGGACAGCGGGCGCTGGCGCCCGTGGCGCTTCCGCATGTCGAACGAGGTCTGGGGGACCCCGACCGTCGCGGGAGACCTGCTCTACGTGACCTCCTTCGAGGTGCACGCGCTGGACGTGGCCAGCGGCCGCCGCCAGTTCAAGACCCGCGACGTCGCCTGGTCCATGGCCGTCGCGGACGGCCGTATCCACGCCTCCGACGGCCCCTCCCTCTACGCGCTCGACGCCTCCGACGGCTCGGAGCGCTGGCGGCTGAACGCCGACGCCTGGGTGTACGCCCTGCGCGCCGACCGGGGCACGGTCGTCACCGCCACGCGCGGGGGCGGCGTACAGGCCTGGGAGGCCTCCAGCGGCCACAAGCTGTGGGAGCTGACCGGCGCCCAGAGCGATTTCGAGACCCCGGAGGCGGCCCCCGTCCTGCACGAGGGCACGGTGTACGTGTGGCAGGACGCGCGGCTGCGCGCCCTGGACGCCCGCAGCGGCCGCGAGGCCTGGTCGTACCCGGTCGGCGACGCGGCCTCCTGCGGCAACGTCCCGGTCCGGGTCACCCCGGCCCCGGACGGCAACGTCTACATCGCCGCCGGCACCCGCGTGCTGTCCGTGGACCGGGCCTCGGGCCGGGTCCGCTGGCACTTCGAGGCCCCGGCGGTCTTCCTGGCCCCTCCGGCCTTCGCGCCGGGCGCGGCGGTCACGGGCGGCGGGGTCTACCTCGCCGACTACCTGGGCACCGTCTACGCCCTGGACGCGGCCACCGGCGCCGACCGCTGGCGCATCGCCACCGAGCCGCGGCCCTCCGCGGACCCGGTGCTGGTCGCGGGCGGCAACGTCCACCTGGGCGCGGGCAGTGCGCTGTACACGCTCGACGCGGTCACCGGCACCCCGAAGTGGCGGTTCGCCGCGGGCGGCGAGATCACCGGCCCGCCGGCGGTCGCGGACGGCCGCGTGCACTTCGGCTCCGCCGACCACTGCCTGTACACCCTGGACGCGGCGGGCGGCCAGCTGCGCTGGAAGCTCGCCACGGGCGGGGAGATCACGGGTGCCCCGGTGGCCGAGGCGGGCGTGGTCTACGCGTGCAGCAAGGACCGCTGCGTGTACGCCCTGGATGCCGCCAAGGGAACGGGGACCCGTACGGCCGGGTGAGGGTTTTCGGGGCCCTCCGGGTCGCGCGCAGCACCGGGAGTGACAGGATGGACCCCATGAGCAACGTTTACTTCGACATCAACATCGACGGCCAGCCCGCCGGCCGCATCGTCTTCACCCTCTTCGACGAGGTCGTCCCGAAGACCGCCCAGAACTTCCGCGAGCTGGCCACCGGCCAGCACGGGTTCGGCTACGCGGGCTCGCCGTTCCACCGCGTCATCCCGCAGTTCATGCTGCAGGGTGGCGACTTCACCAACCAGAACGGCACCGGCGGCAAGAGCATCTTCGGCGAGAAGTTCGCCGACGAGAACTTCCAGCTGAAGCACGACCGCCCGTACCTGCTGTCGATGGCGAACGCCGGCCGCAACACCAACGGCTCGCAGTTCTTCATCACCACCGTCGTCACCCCGTGGCTGGACGGCAAGCACGTCGTCTTCGGCGAGGTCGTCGAGGGCCAGGACATCGTCGACCAGATCGAGAAGCTCGGCACCCCCTCGGGCGCCACTCGCGGCAAGATCGAGGTTGCGGCCTCGGGCGTCGTCGAAGCGGTCTGATCCCCGTCAGCACCACTGCCTGACTCGGCCGGCCGGCCCCGCCCCCTCACCGGGGGCCGGGGCCGCCGCCATGTCCCCGCCCGGGCGCGTCCGGCGCGTCAGAGCTTGCGTACGCCGTGCCAGGACCAGCCCGCGGCGAGGACCGCCTTGCGCAGGGGGTCCTTCATGTCCCGGGTGTCCAGGCGGAACGACTCGACCTTCCGGCGGCGGCCGTCGGCGTCGCGCTCGAAGGTCCACTGCTTCTGTACGTGGCGGATCGGCCCGCGGCCGTGTTCGCGCTGGACGGTCCGGCCGGGCGGGCTGCCGGCCCGCGTCACCGCCCACTGCTCGTCCATCGCCCGTACCTCGCGCTCGGCGGGGAGCAGGCGCATCCAGATCTTGAAGGTCCGCTCCACCTGCCGGCGGCTCATGCCGGAGCCGGTGGCGGGTTCCATGACCTTCCAGTCCGCCACCAGGTCGGCGCCCCCGCCGCCCGCCTCGCGCACGCTGAACACCACGCCCGTGCCGTTCAGGGCGAGCAGCGCGGCCCGCAGTTCCGTGGTGGGGATCGCCGTCGCACCGCTGTCGGCCCGTACCGTGCCCATGTACCGGTCCCAGAGGCTGCCCATCGCTAGGCCCCTTCCCCGGTGTCCAGGCTCACCGTGCGCAGGAACTCCCGGAAGTCGTCCAGCACACCGTCCTCCTGCGCCGCGGTCGAGGTCAGGATCAGCCGGATCACCGCACGCCGGTGCGGGTTCTCGAGGTCCAGCACGGCCAGGTAGACGTGGGACTGGACGAGGTCGCGGCGCACGCCGCCCGCGACGGCCGACAGGGTCAGCCGCTGGGCCAGCCCGGGCGAGGCCTCGGAGCCGAGCTCGCGGCGGCTGGTCACCGTCACCGACTCGGCGGACCGGCGCAGGCGCTCCACCGACTCCTCGGCCATGTCGGCCAGCGTCGCCCCGTCGGGGCGGAAGTCGCCGTCGACGGTGATGTTGGCGGTGAACCCGGCGTCCGGTTGCGGGTGCAGCGCGATGAACGCCACGCCCGGAGCGCCCACCTCGTCCGCAGGGGCGGCTCGCCAGCCTTCCGGCAGGCCGAACTCGATCGGTACCGGCAGGGTCGTGGGCATTTCAGGCCCTCCTTCCACGGGGGGAGTACATCAGTCGATCAGTCGAACCAGCTGGTGACTTCGTCCTTGACGGAGCCGGCCGTGTCGCCCACCCAGTCGGCGGCGTCGCCCGCGGCGTCCTTGACCTTGCCCGGGTCGACCGTGAACTCGCCTCCCACGGCGCCGCCGACCCCGAGCGCGAGGCCCACCTTGCCGCCGAAGTGGTACTTGCCGTCCTCCCCCTTGCCGAGGGTCACCTTGGCCTCCGCGCCCGCGCCGTACCAGCCCTCGGCCGTGGCGCCGGCGCCGACCCCGGCGACCTCGGCGCCCGTGGCGACGCTGGCCTTCTCGCCGGCGAAGGCCTTCGCGCCGGCGTTGAAGCCGTCCTTGCCCGCCCCGAGGCTGACCGCGGCCTCACCGCCGGCGAACCCCTCGAAACGCCCGTAGCCGCCGACGACGCCGTAGTTGGCGTGTCCCTCGACCATCGCCCGGATGCCCGCGGACACCTCGGCCTTGCCGGTGATGCCCTTGTCGGTGAAGCCGTAGTTCGCGGTGCCCCTGGCTCCCACGTACATGTCGTCGAGCCCGGCGAGCGTGAGCGACCCGTTGTTGTACTCACCCTTGTACGTCATGTGGAAGAGGTCGGCGTAGAGCTTGATCGACCCCTCCTTGCCGTACTTGGTGCCGGTGAGCTTCATGCCGGCGTCCGGCCCGGTGATCGTGAGGCCGTCGTCGGCCTTCGGCTTCTCCGGGGGCGTCTCGTCGAGCTTCTTGGGGGCCTTGTCCAGGTCGCCCTCGGCGTAGCGGTTGAACCCGGTGAGCGATTCGTCGTTGCCCTTGCCGAAGGCGTCCCGGTTGCTGTCGATGACGGCCGCACTGAGGGCGGTCTTGACGTTCGTGTCGAGCTCGGAGACGGCCTTCACCCGGTCGTCGATGTGCTGCTGCCACTTGCCGACGGCTTCGCTGATCGCCTTCTGGCCGTCGGGGTCGTGGTGGTAGGCGCTGCGCTCGGCGGGCGTGAGCTTCGCGTAGTCGAACGCGACGCGTCCCTGCTCGGAGACGGTCATGCCGGCGGCTATCGCGTCGTCGCGTGCGCTCTCCAGCTTCTTCTTCAGGTCGGTGAACTTCTCGTGCGCGTCGCGCAGCAGGCTCCCGATCGCCTTGGCCTGGGCCTGCGCGGCGGTGTACTCGTAGCGGGTCGCCGCGAAGTTCGTACGGGCGGTCTGCTGGCTGACACCGGTCCAGCTCTCCCCGCCGAGCGTGATCTTCTGCACGGAGTCGGCGTAGCGGGTCTCGACCTTCTTCAGCTCGCCCGCCATTTCCTCCCATTTGGCGGCGGCCGTCGTCAGCAGGCCCAGGTCCGTGGTCATGACTTCGTAGTAGGTCAGCACCGGATCCCCTCACAGCTTCTACAGCGTCTGCACCTTCGACTGCGCCGCAAGGAACCGGACATGGTGCGCCTCCCCGTTGGCCGGGTTGGATCATATGCATGCCAACTGTGGACGGGCCAAGCGGCGGGTGGGCCCTCCACGTTTCCTGCACGGGGCGTGCCGTGCAGGCCCGTATCCCGGCGCGCACGGCGGTGATAGCGTGGCCCGCCGTTGTCCAGGGGAGGGGATTCGAGCCATGGTGGCTGGACGTCGCATCAGGTTCACCGCGGTGCTGGTCGCCGTCGTCTTCGCGCTCACGGGCTTCTCGTCCGGCGGGCACGGCGGCAAGAGCAAGAGCAAGGGCAGCGGCGGCGGGTGCTCCAGCTCGAAGAAGAAGAGCAGCTACCACAGCAACAACAGCAACAACAACAGCAACGGCAGCGGGAAGTCGACGCCGTCGCCCAGCAAGAGCACCGGCCCGGCCGCACACGCCCAGGTCGTCACCTGCGCCGGACCCGGCAGCCCGAAGGCCGTCCTCAGGGTCACCTCCGACGTGGACAAGCAGCGCACCGTCAACGTCCCGCTGACCTTCGAGGGCGCGAACGGCGTCGTCGACAGGACCTCCGTCCGCGTCACGCTGAAGGCCCGCGAGACCCAGACCGTCACCGCCCCGATGGTCCACGACGACAAGGCCGCGGACGTGAAGACCTGCGTCGTCGGCCGGATCGACTAGCCGCCGGCGCCGCTCAGCGCACCCGCGGCTCCGGGGCCGCCGCCCGGCGCCCGGCGAACAGGTCCGCCTGCCGCTCCGGGGGGAGGTTCCCCAGCGAGATCAGCGCCGGGGCCTGGGCCAGCGCCTGCTGCAGCGCCGCCTGCTTCGCCGACCACAGGGCCCGTACGGTGCCCTGCACGGCCTCCGTCGGGTACCCGGCCAGGGTCTGCGCCGCCCGCAGCGCCGCCGGGAGCAGCTCCTCGGGCGCCGTCAGCTCCGAGACCAGGCCGATCTCGTACGCCCGCTGCGCGGAGAGCCGCTCGGCCGTCCCCATCAGGGACATCCGGGCGGCCTCCCCGAACGGCATCCGCTGCGCCATGTACACGGCCTCGTACGCGCTGACCATGCCGTACGTCGTGTGCGGGTCGAAGTACGTCGCGGCCCGGGAGGAGACGATGAACTCCGACTCGCCCAGCAGGTAGAAGGCCCCGCCGCACGCCATGCCGTTGACGGCGGCGACCACCGGCTTCCACAGGTCGTTCGCCTTCGGGCCGACGGACAGCAGCGGGTCGTCGACCGAGTACGGGGAGGCGGGCTGCGGTACGGAGACGCCGCGGTCGATGCCCGTGCAGAACGCGGCCCGGCCGGCCCCCGTCAGCACCACCGCGCGGACGTCCTGCGCATGCCGGAACTCCCGCCACACCTCTGCCAGTTCGGCGGCCGTCGCCAGGTCGATCGCATTGTGCTTGCGCTCCCGGTCCAGGGTGACGACCGCGACCCCGGCCGCCTTGTCCCTCTCCACCCGTACCGTCACGGCTTCTCCAGTACCCAGCGCGGCACGGTCATCCCGCCGGTCTCGGTGAACACCACCTGGACCCGGGCTCCGATGCGCAGCCGGGCCGGGTCCACCGAGTTCAGCGGGGCGTCGGGGGAGGCGACCAGGTTTCCGGCGAGGCGGATGTGCGGGGCGTCGGCGAGCTCCACGAGGATCACGTTGTACGGGGCCTGCGCGGCGTACGCAGGGAGCAGCGGCGGGTGCGGCCGTACGTAGGACCAGATGCGGCCGCGGCCGCTCATCGGCAGCCACGCGGAGTCGAACGACTGGCAGTGCGGGCAGCAGGGTCTGGGCGGGAAGCGGAGCCGGCCGCACGCGGTGCAGGCCTGGACGCGGAGTTCGCCCCGGGCGGCGTACTCCCAGAAGGGGGCGCCGTCTTCGTCGGGAACGGGCAGGAGCAGCCGGTCCGCGGGGGTCGGGGCAGGGTCGGTGACCGGAGGCGTCGCCGGTGCCGGGGTCGTCGTCATGGTCGCTCGCTCCTCAGGCTCGCAGCAGGATCGCGGACGTCGGGACACCCTCGCCCGCGGTCACCAGGCAGGTCGCGGCGTCCGGCACCTGGGCGGTGGAGGCGCCCCGCAGCTGCTTGACGCCCTCGTTGATCAGGTTGAAGCCGTGCACGTACGCCTCGGACAGGCCGCCGCCCCCGGTGTTGATCGGGAGCCGGCCGCCGATCTCCAGGGCCCCGCCCTCGGTGAACGCGGCGCCCTCGCCGCGCCCGCAGAAGCCGTAGCCCTCCAGGGAGAGCGGGATCAGCGGGGTGAAGGCGTCGTAGATCTGGGCCACGTCCACGTCCTGGGGCCCGAAGTCGGCCTGCTTCCACAGGTGCCGGGCGGCGGTCCAGGCGGGGCCGGACAGCGGGTCGTCGTTCCAGTAGTTGACCATGCCGTGGTGCTGGGCGGGCAGCCCCTGGGCGACGGAGTGGACGTACACGGGCTTCCGGCGGCAGTCCCGGGCCCGCTCGGCGGAAACGATCACACAGGCCAGCGCCCCGTCGGTCTCCAGGCAGTTGTCGAAGAGGCAGAGCGGGTCGCTGATCATGCGCGCGGTCATGTACATCTCGCGGGTCAGCGGGCGTTCGTACATCATCGCGGCCGGGTTCTCGTTGGCCCGGTTGCGGCAGGCCATGGCGACGTTGAAGAGGTGGTCGCGGGTGGCGCCGTACTCGTGCATGTACCGGCGGGCCAGCATGCCGATCTCGTCGGCGGGCCGCAGCAGCCCGAAGGGGCGGGTCCACTGGCCGGGGGTGGGCAGCTGGACGGCGGTGTTCTTCCAGGGGCGCGGGCCGGAGCCGCGTTTGCGCGAGCGCCAGGCGACGCCGACGCTCGCCTGACCGGTGGCGACGGCGGCCGCGAGGTGGCCGACGGTGGCGCAGGAACCGCCGCCGCCGTAGCCGATCTTGGAGAAGAAGGTGACGTCGCCGGCGCCGATGGCTTTCGCCACCTCGACCTCGTCGGTCTCCTCCATCGTGTAGGACGAGAAGGCGTCGACCTCGGAGGGCGCTATTCCGGCGTCCGCGAGGGCGGCCAGGATCGCGCGGCAGGCCAATTCCTTCTCGGACTCCTGGAGACGCTTGGCAAAGGCGGTCTGGCCGATCCCGACTATCGCCGTAGCGTCCTTGAGTGTTGCCGCCATCGCCACCTCCGGGGCTGCACCAGTACTGACAGCCGCGAAGGCTACAGCTAATCTGACGGATAGTCAGCTACTGGGAGGGGTGTGCGATGAGCGAAGACGTGCGGGGGGACTTGCGCTGGGGCAGCATCGCGGGGCTGGTGCGCGCGGCGGCCGGGCAGTACGCCGACCGCGAGGCCGTCGTCGACGGGCGCGTCCGCATCAGCTACGCGCAGCTCGGCGAGCGCGTGGAGCGGGCCGCGGCCGCCGCCATCGCCGCCGGGATCGAGCCGGGGGACCGGGTCGCCGTCTGGGCCCCCAACACCCTGGAGTGGATCGTCTCCGCGCTCGGCGCCGTCTCGGCGGGCGCCGTCCTCGTCCCCCTCAACACCCGTTTCAAAGGTTCGGAAGCCGCGTACGTCCTGCGGCGCAGCCGGGCCAGGCTCCTGTTCGTCACCGGCACCTTCCTCGGCACCTCGTACGTCGCCTCCCTGCGCCGGGCCGCCGCCGAAGGGGACGGCGGCCGCGGCCCCCTGCCCGGGCTGCCGCACCTCGAGCAGGTCGTCGTCCTGGCCGAGGACGCCCCGCAGGACTTCCGCACCTGGAAGGACTTCCTGGCCGGCGGGGACGGCGTCGGCGCCGAGACCGTGCGCGAGCGCGCCGAATCGATCCGCCCCGAAGCCCCCTCCGACATCATCTTCACCTCCGGCACCACCGGCAGCCCCAAGGGCGCCGTCATCACCCACGCCCAGTCCCTGCGCTGCTACGACGTCTGGAGCGAGCTCGCCGGCCTGCGCGAGGGCGACCGCTACCTGATCGTGAACCCCTTCTTCCACACCTTCGGCTACAAGGCCGGCATCATCGCCTGCCTGATGCGCGGAGCCACGATGGTCCCGCAGCCCGTCTTCAACGTGGACACCGTCCTCGCCAACATCGCCGCCGAGCGGATCTCCGTACTCCCCGGGCCGCCCACCCTCCACCAGTCCCTCCTCGACCACCCCCAGCGCGACCACCACGACCTTTCCGCCCTCCGCCTGGTCGTCACCGGCGCCGCCGTCGTCCCGCTCCAGCTCGTCGAGCGGCTGCGCGGCGAACTGCACATCTCCACCGTGCTCACCGCGTACGGGCTCTCCGAGGCCAGCGGCATCGTCACGATGTGCCGCCGCGGCGACCCGGCCGAGGTCATCGCCTCGACCTCGGGACGGGCCATCCCGGACACCCAGGTGAAGATCGCCGACCAGCACGGGTACGCCCAGCTCGCCGGCACGGCGGGCGAGGTGTGGGTCCGCGGCCACCACGTCATGCAGGGCTACTTCGAGGACCCGGCCGAGACCGCCGCGGCCGTCACCCCCGACGGTTGGCTGCGCACCGGCGACGTCGGGGTCCTCGACACCGACGGCAACCTGCGCATCACCGACCGGATCAAGGACATGTTCATCGTCGGCGGGTTCAACGCCTACCCCGCCGAGATCGAGCAACTCCTCGGCCTGCACCCGGACATCGCGGACGTCGCCGTCGTCGGCGTACCCGACCCCCGCCTCGGCGAGGTCGGCAAGGCGTACGTGGTCCGCCGCCCCGGCACCCCCCTCACGGCCGACGACCTGATCGCCTGGTCCCGCCGCGAGATGGCCAACTACAAGGTCCCGCGCACCGTCGAGTTCGTCGCCGAACTCCCGCGCAACGCCAGCGGCAAGGTCCTGAAGCGGGAGCTGCGCGCCCGCATGGTCAGGGGGTGAGCGTGCCCAGGTCGATGTCCGCGGGGAACGGGACCGCCACCTTGAGCCGGTCGCGATGGATCCCGGTCGGGACGTACGTCCGGGTGACCGTGTCCAGCTCGTAGACGTGCACGACGGGCTCGCCCCCCTCGTCCTCGACCCGCCAGAAGTGGGGGATCCCGGCCTGGGCGTACTTGAAGGGCTTGATCGACCGGTCGCGGTCGGCCGACTCCTCGGACACCACTTCGATCACCAAGGCCACTTGGTCGGGGAGGTGGCGGGTGCGGTCGGGGTCGTAGGCGGCCGTCGTGGCGAGGACGTCCGGTTCGGGACGGCTCCTCTTGTCGAGGCGAACGGTCATCTGCCGTTCGACCTCGATTCCCTCGGGTGCGGCTTTCCTCAGGCTGAAGGTCAGGTTCTCCACGAGCCGGGCGTGCCAGGACCGCTGCGGGGACACCATGAAGATCAGCGCTCCGCAATGAGCTCGGTGTGCCGGGGGGCCTGCGGCCAGTGGTCGAGGTCGTCCGCTTCCCAGCCGCTCGGGCGGGGCGGGAGCATCCATTCGGGGAGCTCGGCTGCCATGGTGCCCTCCAGAGGGTGCGGGGCCAGCCTCCTCAAGCCCGTGCTTCCGTACCGGCGCTCGGCGCGGGTGCTCCGCCGGCCGGCTTGCGGGCCAGGAGGAGGCGCCAGCGGGGGGTTCCGTCGTCCCGTCGGCCGAAGGGCTCGAGGGGGAGGGTCTCCACCGTGAACCCGGCCGCGCGCAGGTCGGCGCGGACGCCGCCCAGCGCGAAGGTCCGGTAGTACATGACGAACGGCGGCCGCCACACGGCGTTGCGCACCCGCATCGCGGCGTCGAAGCCCGCCACCGCCCACCACACGGGCGACGTCGGCGGGATCGGTGCCCCGATCGGGAAGGCGAACACGCCGCCCGGGCGCAGGGCGGCGTGGACACCGGAGAAGAGGGCGGGCCGCTCGGCCGGCAGGAAGTGCCCGAAGGCCCCGAAGCTGACGGCCAGGTCGTACGAGCCGGCCAGCGCGGGCGGCAGCGCCCGCGCGTCGGCGCGTACGAGGTCGATGCGCTCGTCGGGGTGGGCCCGCGCGGCCTCGGCCAGCATGCCCGCGCTCAGGTCCACCCCGGTCACCCGGTCCCGGCACAGCCGCCGCAGCATCCCCAGCCCCGCGCCGGTCCCGCAGCACACGTCCAGCCCGGCCCCGAAGGAGCCCTCGTGCTGGGCGAGCGCCTCCTCCACCGCGTCGAGCATGCGGTCCGGGGTGCGGAAGGGGGTCTGGTCGAACTTGGGCGAGAGCAGGTCGTACCCGCGCTCGACGGACGAAAGGGCCTGCACGGCGAGCTCGCGGACGGTCGGTCCCTGGGAGGTGAACACGAGCCCAGCCTAATGACACGGACCCGCCGGCGCGGGCACGCATGAGACGGCGGCCGCGGTGGCTCCCCCTCCGGGCCACCGCGACCGCCGTCCTTGTCGTGCTCCCCCGTCGAACTCTCACGGGTCCCCCGTGACCCCGTGCCCCCATGACCCCCGGCGGGTTCCCCCGTGTCCCCCGCCGTCCCCCCGTGGGTCCCGGCCCCCCGTATCCCCCGTGGGGCCGTCCCCCCCGTCCCCCGTATCCCCCGTGGGACGTCTTACGGACGAGGACCGGACGCGTGGTTGTCCATCGCCACGATGTCCTCGCCCGAAGCGTGGTTGTCCTGCGGTTTGATCTCGATGCCGGAGGCGTGGTTGTCCATCGGCGTGATGTCGACGCCCGGTGCAAGGCTGTCGTCGAGCGGCTTGATCTCGATGCCGGACGCGTGGTTGTCCATCGGCTTGATGTCGCCGTCGTTCGGCAGGATGTTCTCGTTCGTCGTCATCGGTTCTCCTGATGGATGGGTCGGGCCCGTTCGGCGATTCCCCCGCGGACCGCCGAACGGGCGGTCCTCCAGCCGACTCTCGCGCCCCCCGACGCGGTGAGTCGATGTACCTATCGTGGCGGGCGGCGATAAACGAACGATGAATGCCTCGTTCATCCGCCGATCGGCGCAGCTCAGGCCGCGATTTCCGAAGCCAACAGGGCTTGCACCTCGGCCAGTTCGGCCGACTTCAGCTGCTTGAAGACGACCTCGGCATCCCGCCAGCACACCCGCGCCCGGTCCCGCTGCCCCAGCCTGCGCAGCGCCTTGCCCAGCACCGTCAGCACGGTCGCCCGGCGCCACTCCCCGCCGATTCCGCGCAGCGCGATGGCCTGCTCGGCGTGCGCGGCGGCCAGCGTGGGCCGGTGCGCGGCCAGGTGGGCCACGGCGAGCCGGAAGTGCGTCACGCCCTCCCACAGCGGCTGCCGGTTGTCGTGGAACAGCGACAGCGCCTCGGTGAGCTGGGACTGCGCCTCGCCGAGCCGGCCGGCCTGCGTGAGGGCGATGCCCAGCGCGTAGCGGCCGTTGGCCAGGCGCAGGGTCAGGCCCATCCGGTCGTATATGGCGATGCCCTGCTCGGCGAGGTCGATGGCGCTCGTCAGCCGGCCCAGTTCGACGTGGATCCGGGAGAGGTTGCACAGCGCGCTGGCCTCGCCGATGTGGTTGCCGTCGGCGCGGAAGTTCTCGATGGCCTCCAGCAGGTACCGCTCGCCGTCGGCGTGCCGGCCCTGGTAGAGGGCGATGATCCCGCGGTCGTTGGGCGCCCAGCAGCTGGGCAGCGGGTCGCCGGCCTCGCGGGCCAGGACCGTCGCCTGCCGTGCCTCGTCGTCGGCCTCGCCGAAGCGGCCCGCGACCAGGTGGACGTTGGTGAGCGTGGTCCGGGCCCGGCCCTCCGCGTGCGGGTCCTTCGCGGCGTGCGCGGCGTCGCGCAGGGCCACGGCGGCGGACTCGTACTGCTTGGAGTTGGCCCCCGACTCGGCGAGGTCCTTGGCCGCCCACAGGAGGTCGACCGCCCGGCGCAGTACGTCCGCCTGCCCGGTCGAGCGTACGGAGGCCTGCCGGACGCAGGCCAGCAGCGGGTCCGCCTCCGCGTAGAGCCAGTCCAGTGCGGCGCGCGGCTCGGCGAAGCGCAGGCCGGGGTAGTGGGTCGCGGACAGGTGCGCGGGGAGCCGGTCACCGGGGCGCTCCACCGCGTACACCGCGGAGGCGGTGGCGAGGTAGAAGTCCAGCAGCCGGTCCAGGGCGGCGTCCCGGCTGCTCGGCGGCTGCTCGTCGCGCTCGGCGCACGCACGCGCGTAGAGCCGTACGAGGTCGTGGAAGCGGTAGCGGCCGGGCGCGGCCGATTCGAGGAGGGAGCAGTCCACTAAGGCTTCGAGGAGGTCCTCGGTGTCGTACTCGGGCAGGTCGAGCACGGCGGCCGCGGCGGCCAGCGAGATGTCGGGCCCGTCGGCGAGGCCGAGGAGGCGGAACGCGCGCTGCTGCTCGGGCTCCAGCTGCCCGTAGCCGAGCTCGAAGGTGGCCTTGACGGCGAGGTCGCCGGCCTGGAGCTCGTCGAGGCGGCGGCGCTCGTCGGCGAGCTTCGCGGCGAGGACGGACACCGTCCAGGTGCGGCGGGCGGCCAGCCGGGAGGCGGCGATGCGGATGGCGAGCGGCAGGAAGCCGCAGGCGCCGACCACGTCGAGGGCGGCCTGGCGTTCGGCGCCGACCCGCTCCGCGCCCACGATCCGGGTGAACAGCTGGAGGGCCTCCTCGGGGCTCATCACGTCGAGGTCGACGAGATGGGCCCCGGCGAGGCCCGCCATGCGGACCCGGCTGGTGACGAGGGCCGCGCAGCCCGCGGTGCCCGGCAGCAGCGGGCGGACCTGGGCGGCGTCGCGGGCGTTGTCGAGCAGGACCAGGACCCGGCGGCCGTCGAGCGTGGAGCGGTACAGCGCGGCCCGCTCGGCGGCGCTGTCCGGGATGGCCGTGTCGGGGGTGCCCAGCGCGCGCAGGAACGAGCCGAGGACGGCGACGGGCTCGGCGGGCCGCGGCTCGGTGCCCTGGAGGTCGACGTAGAGCTGGCCGTCGGGGAAGTGCGGGCGGGCGGCGTGCGCGACGTGAACGGCGAGGGTGGTCTTGCCGACGCCGCCGATCCCGGCGAGCGCGGAGACGGCCATGACCTGGCCCCCGACGCCGGACAGGATCTCGCCGAGCTCGTTGACGAAGGTGGCGCGGCCGGTGAAGTCGGCGACGGTGGCGGGCAATTGGGCGGGCCTCACGTGTGCGGGCGTGGCGGCGGGGGCCGGGTCTTCGGCGCGGGCGAGTTCGGCGTCCGCGCGCAGGATGCGCTGCTGGAGCGCGGAGAGTTCGGGCCGGGGGTCGACGCCGAGTTCGTCGGCGAGGAGCCGGCGGGTGTCGGCGTACACGGCGAGCGCCTCGGCCTGCCGGCCGCTGCGGTACAGGGCGAGCATGAGGAGCTCGCGCAGGCGTTCCTGCAGCGGGTGCGCGGCGGTGAGGGCGGTGAGCTCCGAGACGGCCTCGGCGTGGTGGCCGAGCTCCAGGTCGAGGTCGAGGCGGGTCTCCAGCAGCTGGAGGTGCCATTCGGCGAGCCGGGTGCGCTCGGTCTCGGCGTGCGGTCCGGGGACCCCCGCGAGCGGTTCGCCGTCCCACAGGTCGAGGGCGCGGGCGAGCAGCGTACGGGCGAGGGTGCGGTCGCCGGCGGTGCGGGCCTGCTCGGCGTCGGCGGCGAGGCTGCGGGCGACGCCGAGGTCGAGGGCGCCGGTGGGGGTGCGGATGGCGTAGCCGCCGGACTCGCTGACGAGCATGCCGGGCGCGAGGACCTTGCGCAGGCGCGAGGCGTACGTACGGATGGTGGCGAGGGCCTGCTGCGGCGGGTCCTCGCCCCAGATGGCGTCGATCAGCTCGGGCGCGGTGGCGGTACGGCCGCCGCGCAGCAGGAGCGCGGCGAGCAGGGCGCGCTGCTGGGGGGTGCCGGAGGGCAGCGCCTCACCGCCGCGCCAGGCGCGGATGGGCCCGAGGACCGCGAAGCGGGTGCCGGTGGGGGCGGCGTGGGGGCGGGCGGCGTCGGGGTGGGCGTCGGAGGCGCCGGCCACGTCCGGCTCGGCGGCGGCCGTGGTGTCCGGCGTGCCGGCCGAAGCGACGGCCGGAGTAACGGCGTTGGCACCGTCCGCGGTGTCCGGCGGGTCGGCGGGGCTGCCGGGCCGGGCTCCCGCCGTGGCGGCCGGCGCGGCAGCGGAGTGGCGCCGGGCTGCCTCGGGGTGGTTCCGCTGGTGCGGGATGGCCGGTATGCCGTCCATCTGTCGTCCCCCCTGCCTTCCGTCGGTGTAAGGGCCAGTCTGCCCTGTCTTGCGCTTACCCGTCAGCCCGTGTCGGACCGATCACCTCCCAATCGCCGCCGAACTAGCTGACGGTTCGTCAGATTGACGCTACCGTGGGAGCCATGGAGACCTTCCCGAAGATCATCTCGGTGGACGACCACACGGTTGAGCCTCCCCACGTCTGGCGGGACCGGCTCCCGTCCAAGTACCAGGACACCGGCCCCCGGATCGTCCGCGCCCCCTTGAAGGAAATGACCTTCCTCGGCGGCAAGTTCGCCCCCGTGATGGGCGCCAAGGGGGACGACGGCCCGATCGGCGACTGGTGGGTCTACGAAGACCTGCACCGCCCCCTCACCCGGCTCGACACCGCCGTCGGCTACGACCGCGACGAGATCAAGCTGGAGGTGATCACGTACGAGCAGATGCGCCCGGGATCCTTCTCGGTTCCCGAGCGCCTCGCGGACATGGACGTCAACCACGTCCAGTCGGCGCTCTGCTTCCCGACCTTCCCCCGCTTCTGCGGCCAGACCTTCACCGAAGCCAAGGACCGCGAGCTCGGGCTGCTCGGCGTACGGGCGTACAACGACTGGATGGTGGAGGAGTGGTGCGGCCCGGACGCCCGCGGCCGGCTCATCCCGCTCACCCTCGTCCCGCTGTGGGACGCGCGGCTGGCCGCCGCCGAGGTCCGCCGCAACGCGGCGCGCGGCGTGCGTGCGGTCGCCTTCTCCGAGATACCCCCGCACCTGGGGCTGCCCTCCGTCCACACCGACGAGTGGGACCCCTTCCTCGAGGCGTGCAACGAGACCGGCACGGTCATCGCCATGCACATCGGCTCCTCGTCGCGCATGCCGTCCACCTCGGCGGACGCCCCGCCGGCGGTCGGCTCGACCATCACCTTCGCCAACTGCTGCTTCTCGATGGTCGACTGGCTGATGAGCGGCAAGTTCGAGCGCTTCCCGAACCTCAAGATCATGTACGCGGAGGGCCAGATCGGCTGGATCCCGTACATCCTGGAGCGCGCGAACGTGGTCTGGGAGGAGAACCGCGCCTGGGGCGGCGTCGCGGAGAAGGTGCTGCGCCCGCCGTCGGAGCTCTTCGCGGAGCACGTCTTCGGGTGCTTCTTCGACGACCCGTTCGGGCTGAAGAACCTGGACTCGATCGGCGTGGCCAACGTCCTCTACGAGACGGACTACCCGCACTCGGACTCGACGTGGCCCAAGTCCCGGGAGGTGGGGGAAGCCCAGATGTCCCACCTCGCGCCGGACGTGGTGGACCGCATCGTGCGCGGCAACGCGATCGACCTCCTCGGCCTGACGCCGGAAGGCCTGTGGGCGGGGGCCTAGCGGGTGTCCCACGGGTCCCCTTGCGGCGAAGGTGAACATCAAGGCATGCTTCGCCGGAGCAAAGTGGGAGGGGCGGTGGCGGTGGACAAGCGGACCGTGGTGACCGGGGTGTTGTGCGCGGTGGCGGCGCTGGGCGCGTCGGCTGCCATGACGAAGGTGGTGCCGGCTACGGAGGGCGGGTCGGGCACGCACGCAGAGGCGGCGGCCCCGGCGAGGCCCTCGCCGAGCCCGTCTTCGCGATCGCAAGCGGCGAAGCAGCCGCAGCTGAACACCTCGGGCACGCCCCGGCCGGGCAGCCCCGCCGCCTTCACCGGCGCCCTGTTCGAAGGCGGCGTGCAGGGTGACCACTTCTGCACCGCCACCGTGGTCCACAGCGCGGGGAAGAACCTGATCGTCACCGCCGGGCACTGCCTGCTCGCCGGGAAGGCCGGCGCCGGAGGAGCGATCTTCGCACCCGCGTACGCGAACGGCGGCGCCCCGTACGGAGCCTGGACGATCGAGGAGGTCTTCGAGGACCCCCGCTGGGCCGACGACACGGACGACGACTACGACCTGGCCTTCGCCCGCCTCGCCCCGGACGCCGCGGGCCGCAACATCGAGGACGTCACGGGCGCGGCCACCCTGGACACCACGGGCCGCACGGGCGAGGAGATCACCGTCACCGGCTACCCGGCGGACCGCAAGGTCCCGCGGACGTGCACGGCATCGGCGGTCCGCGAGACCGAGACGGAGCAGCGCTTCGACTGCGCGGACTTCCCGGGCGGCACGAGCGGCAGCGCCTGGCTCGCGAAGGACGGCAAGATCATCGGCATCCTCACGGGCGGCGACACGGACGACGTCTCGACGAGCACGATCCTGGGCGAGTACGCGGCGACGCTGTACGCGAAGGCGACCTCCGCGGCCCCCTGAGCTGCGGCGCCCGGCTCAGGGGCGCTCGCCGAGCACGTCGAGATAGTGCGCGTTGTACATGAAGCCCAAGACGTTGCCGAACGGGTCGACCACCGAGGCCGTGACGAAGCCCGGTCCGCGCTCGGTGGGCGGCTCGTACTGCTCCGCGCCCATGGACAGCAGCTTCGCGAGCGTCGCGTCGACGTCGTCGACGTGCCAGTACACGACGGCTCCGCCCGGCGCGGCGGGCGCGCCGGCGGGCGCGTGGCGCCGGTCGATCAGCCCGAGCTCGTGCTGGTAGTCGCCGAGCCGGAACTCGGCGTAGCCCGGCCGCTCGAAGTAGGGACCGGTGCCGAGGAGTTCGGTGTACCAGGCCTTGGCCGCGTCCAGATCGGCGGCCCAGAAACTGACGGTGGTCAGACCTCGCAACATGGGAGCTCCTCGGCTTGCTCGCTGGCAGTGCCAGGACTCTAGCCGCGGTGTAGGTCAGAACCTGTCCTCATTGCCCCGTGGCGGCGTCAGACCACGAGCCCGAGGTGGACCGGCTCGGCCGGCACGTCGGCCAGCAGCTCCGCGAGCCGCGGCGGCCACAGCGGCTCCCCGAGCGAAGCCAGGGCCTGCTGCGAGAGCCAGCGCCAGTGCGCGTCGGGCGATTCCGGGACGGGGTCGCGGCGCGGGCCGGTGGTGACGTAGATGTGCTCGTGCTGGCGGACGGGGATCCCCTCGTGGGTGAAATCGTGCTCCCAGGTGCAGAGCAGCCGCTGCGGCTCGAGGTCGGTCCACCCGGTCTCCTCCCGCAACTCCCGCCGCACGCACTCCTCGGGAGTCTCGCCGGGATCGATCCCCCCGCCGGGCGGCAGCCAGTGGATCCCGACCTCGATGTTGTTCTCACGGAAGAGGAACACCGAACCGGTCGGGGAGAGGATGACAATGCGGGCTGCCTGCCTGGGAGTTCTCATCAGATCAGCGTACGACGGGGGGCGGGTTCTGTGCAGGTGGCGGCGGGGGTGAGTGGGGGCGGGGGCGGGGTCGGTGTGCTCGGTGTCGGGTGGCCGGTCGGGATACCGGGCGGGGTCCGTGTACTCGGGGTCGGGAGTGTCTGGCGGGATGCCGGGGGCGGGGTCTGTCGACTCGGCGTCGGTGTGTGTCCGGGGGCGTCCCGTCAGTCCACTGTCCTTCCGGTGCGGTCCGGGCCGTCAAGGGCGCTCCTTCGTCGCGTCGCTTCGCGATGGCCTGCGGCCACCCTTGACTGCCCGGCCCACCCCGGAAAGACGAAGACTGTCGGGAAGCCCCCGAAGGATGGCCGGGGGGTTCGGATTCCGACCTGCCCAGATCAGAGATGCCGAGCAGGGGCCCCCGGTCATCCGGAGTCCGCTCACCAGGACCACCGAGCAGGAGCAGGATGGGGCGCCGGGGAGGGAACGGTCCTCTGAAGGGCCCATAGAAAGCCCTTTCCGGACCCCGGCAGGGTCAACCTGCACCAGACGGCGATGAGATGACGATGCAGTGAGGGGTGGGCCCGTGGACGCCCCATATCGCTACGTGCTCCTCATCTCTCGGCGTCCTGCGGCCGTCTGGGGCTGGACACGCTCCACCACAGCGACTTCCGAGAACTCCCGGAGGAAAGTCATGTGTCCGGTGCGGCCGGTGTGCTCGATACACATGTCGGAGCACACGTCCGCGTTTCCGGTCGGGGCGGAAGCCCAGTGACAGTCAGGGTTCAGGCACCGTGCTGTTGCGGTGGTCTCAGCGGAGGGGTGGCGGCGCATCACATAGGTGACGTATCGGAGTACGGCTTTCCCGCTCATGCTGTTACCTGGCTGTGGGGGTGGTTGCGCAGCTCGGCGCTCTGTACCGCTACGGCGGACAGGTTGCCGACGTCCCAGGCGATCTTTCGGTCACTGTCCAGCGCGCGGCAGACCCCACATCCGGGCACGGGCACCGGTTCGAGCGATTCTGTCCGTGGCATCTGCTCTTCTGCTGTGGCCATGCCGCACCTTTCTGCGTCGTCTGCCGGACGATGCGATGCTGGCCCACCCTTCAGGACGTATCTCCCCATGTTGTACGGACAGTTGAGACGTCCGGCAGTAGTGTGCATAAAAGGCCCAAACGTCCCTGGGGGATCCCTTGAACACGGCGTTACGAGACGCTATGGCGGAAGCGAGGGTGACTCCCCGGCAACTCGCATCCCGAGTGGGCGTCACCGTGAAGAGCGTGGAACGCTGGATCGCTGATGAGAAGCTCACGCCGCACGCGCGAAACCGGCTGGACACGTGCCGGGTGTTGGGAGTGGACGAACAGATGATCTGGCCTGAGGCAGTGACCACCCGCGTCAAAGTCGGCAACGACCGGGAGCTGGTCCACTCCTACCCTTACCGGTCCGCGTGCCCCTCCACCGTCTGGACCCGGCTGGTCGACGACACCACGAAGGACATGCTCCTCAGCGGGTACACGAACTACTTCTTCTGGACTCAAGTCCCGGACTTCGCCGGCATCGTCCGCCGGAAGGTCGAAAACGGGTGCCGCGTGCGGTTCCTGATCGGCGACCCCGAGGGAGAGATCACGCGCCAGCGGGAGATGGTCGAAGCGGCAGCGCTCACCGTCTCCACGCGTATCCGGATCACCCTGGAACACCTGAACCGCCTCGCCCCGCTCCAAGGACTGGAAGCGAGATTCAGCGCCGCTTCAGATGCCGTGAACCACGTGGGTCTCAGCGTCTTCCGGTTCGACGCCGATGCGTTGGTGACACCCCACTTGGCGCGTGTCATCGGACACGACTCGCCCATGCTCCATCTCCGTCGGCAGGGCGACGGCGGAATGTTCGACAGGTTCAGTGACCACGCCGAAGAACTGTGGGAGCGCGGACTCCCCGTCCCCTAGGGCCGCCAGCCCGCCCGCTGTTCGCCGCGAGGCGACTCGAGGTGTGCAGCGCGCGTGGGCGGCCTATGTCCCACCCAAGACGGCCGTCGGACGCCGAGAGGTGAGGAGCGCGTAGCGATCTGGTGCGTCCACGGGCTCACCCCTGCCGACAGGGGCATCTGGTCGCTGTCTGGTGCAGGTTGACCCTGCCTGGGCGCGGAAAGGGCTTCATCTGGGCCCTTCAGGGGACCGTGCCCTCCCTGGGGCCCCATCCCGCTCCGCCTGGGTGGTCCCGGGGACTGATTCCGGATGACAGGGGCCGCCGGTCAGCATCTCTGATCTGGGCTGGACCGGATCCGAACCCCCCGGCCATCCTTCGGGGGCTTCCCGACAGTCTTCGTCTTTCCGGGGTGGGCCGGGCAGTCAAGGGTGGCCGAAGGCCATCGCGAAGCGACGCGACGAAGGAGCGCCCTTGACGGCCCGGACCGCACCGGAAGGACAGTGGACTGACGGGACGCCCCCGGACACTCACCGACGCCGAGTCGACAGACCCTGCCCCCGGCATCCCGCCAGACACTCCCGCCGCCGAGTACACGGACCCCGCCGCCCACGTCTCGGCCCGACGCCTCCGCCGCCGAGTACACGGACCCCGACCAGGGGGCCCCGCCCGGCCCCCCGGCCCCCCGGCCCCCCGGCCCCCCCGCCCCCCTCACCCCGCCTGCAGTGCCAGCGTCGGGGACAGGCGGGCTGCGCGGACTGCCGGGTAGAGGCCTGCCAGGGTGCCTATCGCCAGGGTTGAGGCGAAGCCGCCCGTCACCGCCCAGAGGGGGACCACCCAGGGGAGGTCACCCGCGCGGGCGTAGGCCGCCGTGGCCGCCGCGCCGAGGGCGATGCCCGCCAGGCCGCCGAGGCCCGACAGGAGCAGGGACTCCGTGACGAACTGGATGCGCACCTGGCCCTTGGTCGCGCCCAGCGAGCGGCGCAGGCCGATCTCGTGGCGGCGTTCCAGGACCGAGATGATCATGGTGTTCGCGACGCCGACCCCGCCCACCAGCAGGGCGATCCCGCCCAGCCCCAGCAGCAGCGTGCTGAAGGCGCCCTCCGTGGCCGCCTTCGCCTGGAGCGCCGCCGACGGGTCCGTCACCGAGACCGTGCTCGGGGACTGCGGGTTGGCCGTCGGGGCGATCAGGCTGCGGACCGCCGCCACGCGGTCGTCCGCCGAGCGCTCGTACACCGCAGTCGGGTGGCCGTCGAAGCCGAGCAGCTGCTCCGCCGCCTCCCAGCCGATCAGCGCCGAGCGTTCGATCTCCGGGGCCAGCGGGATCGGGTCCAGGATGCCGATGACCGTGAAGTACCGGCCGCCGATGAACACCTGCTGCCCCGGCCCGGTGATGCCCAGCCGCTCCGCCGAGACGTTCCCCAGCACCACCGACGGGTAGCGTCCGGTGGCCCCGTTCAGCCACGTCCCCTTCTGCATCCGGGCGCGCAGCACCTCCAGCAGGTCGTCCTTCGCCGCCTTGAGGCCGATGCCGCCCGTCTCCTCCTTCGGGATGTTCTCCGATCGCCGTACGGACTGCGCGACGTCGCCCGTCGTACCCACCGACTCGACCCCCTCGATACGGGAGATCATGCCCGGGGCCTCCTTCGGCAGCTTCGTGTCCTGCCCCGAGAACATCGACTGGCCCGGCGTCGCCACCAGCATGTTCGTGCCCAGCTTGTCGAGCTCCCGCAGGAGCTTGGCCTGGCTGGACGAGGACACCCCGACCACCGCGATCATCGTCGCGATGCCGATCGCGATCCCCAGCGCGGACAGGAACACCCGCATCGGGCGCGAGCGCAGCCCCGCCGAGCCGACGTGCAGGACGTCGCGGGGGCCGAGGCGGGAAGGGGTCAGTTTCCTGGAGGCCCTCATCGTGTCACCGCTCCCGCCCGGGCCGTGTTCCACACGTCCGCCACGATCTCCCCGTCCCGGATCCGCACCTGCCGCGGCAGGCTCGCCGCGATCTCCTGGTCGTGGGTGATCACGGCGATGGTGGCCCCGTCCGCGTTCAGCTCGTGCAGCAGCTCCATCACCGACTGCCCCGACGCCGAGTCCAGTGCGCCCGTCGGCTCGTCGGCCAGCAGCAGGTCCGGTTCGCCGGCCACCGCCCGGGCGATCGCCACGCGCTGTTTCTGCCCGCCCGACAGCTCGTGCGGCCGGTGCTCCGTCCGGTCCCCGAGGCCGACCCGCTCCAGCGCCCGCGCCGCCCGGCGGCCGCGCTCGGCCCGCGAGAGGCCGGAGTACAGCAGCCCCTCGGCGACGTTCGCCTGCGCGCTGATGCCCGGTACGAGGTGGAAGGACTGGAAGACGAAGCCGACATGGCGTGAGCGCAGTGCCGACAGGACGCGGTCGGAGAGCGCCGCGATGTCGTGCCCGGCGATGGCGACCGCGCCGGCGCTCGGGCGGTCGAGGGTGCCGACGATGTGCAGCAGGGTGGACTTCCCGGAGCCGGACGGGCCGACGATGGCGAGGAGTTCGCCGGTCAGGACCGTGAGGTCCACCCCGCGCAGGGCCTTGACCCCGCCCGGGTACTCCTTGGTGACGCCCGCCAGCTCCACGACGGCGCGGGCGTGCCGGTTCTCTGCGGTGGCCACTGTCGTCGTCACTGCTTCGGGATCCCCACCTGCATGCCCTCCTTGAGGGCGTCCCCCTTGACCTCGACGCGGCCCTGCCCGAACATGCCGAGCTCGACCGGGACGTCACGGACCGCGCCGTTCTCGACGACCTGTACGCCGAAGCCGCCGCCGGACAGCGCGAGGAGCGCGTTGACCGGTACGGAGAGCACGCCCTTGCGGGTCTCGCCGGTCAGCCGGATCGAGACGGGGGACCGGTCCGGGCCCTTGATCTCGGAGGCGTGGTCGAGGGAGACGTTCACCTCGACCTTCGGCTTCCCGCCACCGCCACCGCCACCGCCTCCACCACTGCCGGAGCCGCCCCCGCCGCCGTTCGGGTCGTCCGGGTTCGCCGTGCTGCCCACCGAGTCGATCTTCCCGGTCGCCGTGGCGCCGCCCGGCAGGTTCACGGTGACCTTGTCGCCGGTCTTCGCCGCGCCCGCCTTGGCCACGTCCAACTGGAACCGGACCATCCGTTCTGTTCCGGTCAGGGTCAGCACCGGCTTGCCCGGCGCCGGCTCGTCGCCGACCGCCGTGTCGTTCTTCTGCACCCGCTGCGGCCCGGCCGCGAAGGCGATGTCGTCCTTGCCGACCTCGCCCGTCTCCGCCGCCTTGTGCGCCTTCTGCCAGCGCTTGACCGCCGTCGCCGTGCCCGCCGTGAAGGTGCCGTCCTCCGGATCGAGCCCGGTCCCGTACCCGAGGGCCTGGAGGTTGCGCTTGAGCTGTTTGACGTCCTCGCCCTTGTCCCCGGTCTTCATCGGCCGGTACACGGGCGTGCTCCCGTACATGAGCCGCACCGGCTTGCCGTTGACCTCGTACAGCTTCCCGTCCCGCTCGATCGCCGTACCGGCGCCCGCCACCCAGGTCAGCACCCCGGGGCCGCCCGCGGCGAGCTTGCGCTCCTGCGCGTAGCCGAGGGTGCCCTCCACGGTGAGCCCGGAGCTGAGGTCCCCGCGCGTGACCGGTGCCGTCTGCTGCGGCAGCCCGTCCGCGCGCCGGTCCTTCGAACCGTCGGAGTCCCCGCGCGGCTGGGCCGTCACCGCGTACCCGCCGCCCGAGACGGCGAGTACGACGGCCAGCGAGCCCAGCAGCCACTTGCCGCGCCGCCTCACGCGGCTTCGCACTTCTTCTGGGCCTCCTCGAAGGCCTTCTCCTGGCCCTCGGGGATCTTGGTCGCGCTCATCGCGCTCCCGTTGAACTCCGGGTCGGGGATGTTCACTCCGTTGTCCCGCATGCACTTGGCCCACTTCAGGGCCTTGTCCTTCTGCTCCTGCGACAGCTGGCCCGTGCCGGGGGCCTGCATCCCGCACGCCTCGAAGGCCTTCTTCAGCGTCTCCGGGTCCTCGCTGCCCGAGCCGAGCGTCATGCCGCGCGGGTCCTGGCCGGGCTCCGGGTCGGGCGCGTCCATCCCGTGCTCGCGCAGGCACTTGCGCGTCTTGAGCGCCTTGTCGGCATCCGCGCCGCTGGTCGTGCCGCTGCCGCTGCCGCCGCCGCTCGACGCGTTGTTCTTCGTCGAGTCGTCCTTCTTCCCGTCTTTGCCGTCCGAACCGACACCGCCCGTGCACGCGGTGACGAAGAGGGTCAGCCCGGTGAGGGCGGCGGCCGTGGTCATGGTCATGGATCGCTTCATGCGCCAGACCCTGCACGAGAGGCGGGTTTCGCTTCCCTCTCCGATCTTGCTTATGACGAGGAAATACGAGATTCCGGTAAAGAGGGCGGCATGCGAGTTCTGGTGGTGGAGGACGAGGAATTCCTCCGGGAGATGATCGCCGACGGTCTGCGCCGCGACGCGCTGGCCGTCGACGAGGCGGGCGACGGCCTCGAGGCGCTGCGGCGCCTGCGCCTCGGCGAGTACGACGTCCTCGTCCTCGACCGCGACCTGCCCGGCCTGCACGGCGACGAGGTCTGCCGGCAGGTGGTGCGCGAGCGGCTGCCGCCCCGCGTCCTGATGCTGACCGCCTCCGGGACCGTACGGGACCGGGTCGAGGGGCTCGGTCTCGGCGCCGACGACTACCTGACCAAGCCCTTCGCGTACGACGAGCTCCTCGCCCGCGTCCTGGCGCTGGGCCGGCGGGCCCGGCCGGCCCTGCCGCCGGTGCTGGAGCGCTGCGGGATCGCCGTCGACACGGCCCGCAGGACCGCGACCCGCGACGGGCACCGGCTCGCGCTGTCCCGGAAGGAGTTCGCCGTGCTCGAGGCGCTGCTGCGGGCCGAGGGCGCCGTGCTCGGCAACGACGACCTGATCGAGCGGGTGTGGGAGGAGGACACCTCGTACAGCACGAATGCCGTACGGGTGACCCTCAGCAAGCTGCGGGCCAAACTGGGCGAGCCTGCGCTGATCGAGACCGTGCCGGGGGCCGGCTACCGGATCGCCGGTCCGGGCACGGGCCCCGGCTCCGCCGAGATCGCCGATCCGCGATGAGAGCAGTGCTCCATTCCGAGCGCGCCCGTCTCACCGCGCTCTACGGCTCGCTGCTCGTCCTCGCCGGCGGCGGCCTGATCGCCCTGATCAACATCCTGCTGCGCGGCGGCCTCTACACCCGCATCAGCGGGGCCGTCACCACCGCCGTCCCCGGCACCGCCTTCGAACGCGCCGCCGTCGAAGGCCAACCGCTCAAGGCCGTCCCCGCCCAGCGGCTCCCGCCCGGCGCCGCCACGCCCACCCGGGAGCAGCTCCAGACGTGGGCCGTGACCCGCAACCTCTCCACCGCCGTCGAGTCCGCCACCCTCCACGAGCTGCTGATCGTCTCGCTCATCGCCCTCGCCGTGTTCGCCGTACCGTCGATCTGGCTGGCCTGGTGGATGGCCGGGCGGGTGCTGCGCCCCGTCGGCGTCATCACCGAGACGGCCCGCCGCCTTTCGGGGGAGAACCTGCACGAGCGGATCGGCCTCGAGGCCCCGCCCGGCGAGCTGAAGCGGCTGGCCGACACGTTCGACGGCATGCTCGACCGGATGGAGAGCCTGGTGGGCGCGCAGCGCCGGTTCGCCGCCAACGCCGCCCACGAGCTGCGCACCCCGCTCGCCGTCCAGCGGGCGGCCGCCGAGATCGGGCTGGCCGGGGACCCGCCACCGGAGAAGGTGGCCCGGATCCGCTCCAAGCTGATCGGCGTCGCCGACTCCAGCGAGCACCTCATCGAGTCGCTGCTGCTGCTCGCGGTGTCGGAGGAGGGCTTGGAGACCACGGCCCCGGTGGACCTGGCGGCCCTGGTCGAAGCCGAACTCGCGGAGGCCGCCCAGGCCGAGGCGGACCCGGAGCCCGGCCCTGCCGCTGCGGCTGCCCCGGTCGTCGTACGCAGCCTCGCGCCGCTGGTCGTGACCGGCGACCGGGCTCTGCTGGGCCATCTGGTGCGGAACCTGCTCGGCAACGCCGTACGCCACAACCGGCCGGACGGCCGGATCAGCGTGGCGACCTCCGCCGACGGGGTGCTGACGGTGTCCAACACCGGCCCGGTGATCGATCCCGCCGATGTGCCGCGGCTGCTGGAGCCGTTCCGGCGGCGGGCCGAGCGGCAGCACACCGCGGGCGAGGGCGCGGGCCTCGGGCTCTCCATCGTGGGCTCGATCGCGCGGGCGCACGGCGCGAAGCTGGTGGCGCGGGCCAATCCGGCTCCCGGCGGCGGACTGACCGTCAGGGTCCGCTTTCCGGTGGGACCCGCGCCGCTCCGGCCGCGGCCTCAGGAGTCCTGAATGATCCCATGTGTACCGTCGGAGGCATGAGCAAGCACCCCCGCGCCCGCTCCCGCAGTCCCCACACGTACCGCGCCGTCCGCTCGCCCCGACGGGTCGCCGTCGCCGTCGCCGCCGCCCTGGGCCTGTCGGCCTTCGGGGCCGGATGGGCGTACACGGCCCAGGACGACAACTCCGGCGCCACGGCCCAGGCCCGGACCGGCGACCGCCCGGGGGGCGCGGCTGCCGTGGCCGGCGCCGCCAAGCCCACGAAGCCCACCAAGCCCACCGGCTCCGCCGACCCCGCAGGCGATGCCCGCGCCGCCCGCGAGGTACGCGGCGCCCCCGGAGCGCCGGCGGCATCCGGCGCACCGGGAGCCCCGGGCGCCCCCGGCGCCGCCGCGACCCCGGACGATCCCGCCCAAGGCCTGGACGGCGTCAGCGACGAGACCCGGGCCAGGATCCCGGCCACCGCCCGCCAGCTCCTCCTCGTCTCCGGCAAGGCGAGGGACTCCTCGGAGTCCACCGCGACCCTCTACACCCGGCCGGCGGCCGGCGCCGGCTGGGTCCGGGCCACCGAGGGCTGGCCCGCGCACAACGGCGCCAGCGGCTGGAACTCCGCCGAACGCGAGGACGGGGACCTCACCACCCCCGTGGGCGTGTTCACCCTGAGCGACGCCGGCGGTCTGCTGGAGAAGCCGCCGGGCACGAAGTTCCCGTACGACCACAACCGGCTCTTCGTCCCCACCGGCCGGGGCGTGAACGGCGAGTCCCTCGCGGGCGCCTTCGAGTACGT
Source organism: Streptomyces sp. NPDC031132 (assembly GCF_055570595.1). Classification (NCBI taxonomy): domain Bacteria; kingdom Bacillati; phylum Actinomycetota; class Actinomycetes; order Kitasatosporales; family Streptomycetaceae; genus Streptomyces; species Streptomyces sp. NPDC031132. Next base: position 15,132 of record NZ_JBVIGX010000045.1, on the reverse strand, counting down.
CATCGCGATCGACTACAACCGCCGTACGGGGGTCTCCCCGCTGGACCTGTTCAAGCCGGAGGGCGAGGACAAGGGCGGCGGCATCTGGCTCCACGTCGACCACAACGGCCCCTCGCAGGGCTGCATCGGCATCTCGAAGGAGGCCATGAAGAAGCTCCTGACCACCCTGGACCCGGCGGCGAAGCCGGTCATCGTGATGGGACCGGCAGGCTTCTGAGCGGCCGGTCGCCGACCGGTACGGCGCGCCCGCGCAGCAGCAGCCCGATGTACGCCAGGTCGAAGACGCTGCACATGACGCCGAGCCCGAGGACGAACGGCGAGTCCTCGAGGACCCCGAAGAGCAGGGTCGGGGCGAGCGTCCCCAGCCACTTCGCGACGGCGATGACGAGGGACTGCCCGCGCGGCCCGCGCCGGTCGGCGTAGAGGGCGATGAAGAGTCCGGACATCAGCAGGTTCTGCAGGAACGCGGAGTACCGGCTCGCGTCGTGCGTCCCGAAGTGGGCGAGGAACAGCCACTGCACGGCGAAGCCGGTGCCGAACACGAGCACGCTCCACGCCGCGAAGAGCGGCCGCGTCACGAACTCGGGCAGCTCGGCCCGCCCGAAGCGCAGGTACGTCCAGATGATCGCGATGTCCGCGACCGCCCACACGACGTTGACGATCCCCTGCGCGGAGACCCTGCTCGTGAACTCGCCCGCGGCGTAGGTCACCTCCCACGCGAAGTTCAGCGCGAGCGCGGCCACCGGCATCGCATACGTCCGGTCCCGCAGCCCGACCCGGATCGCCTCCACGTACACGACGGTCCACGCCACGCCGCTGACCAGCGTCAGAAAGAGATCCACGCGCCGCACCCTAGCCAACGCGCCCCTCCCGGCACATCCCCCGCGCACGGTCACCCGGCGCGTGGCCGGGTCGAACCCCTTGCCTGACGGTCCGTCAGCTACGACGATGGCCCCCGGCGCCGGCGGGACGCGCATCGGCAGCCGAGACGTGGGCGACAGACGAAGCGAGGCGGTGGCGGCATGGCGCGCGTGTTTGCGGAGGGCCGGCTGGTCTACGGGATGCAACTCCCGATCCAGTCGCAGAGCACCATCTACGCCGAGCCCTGGGAGGCCTCGGCCACCGCCGTCGACCTCGCCGAAGTGGCGCGGGCCGCCGACCGGGCCGGCTTCGGGTACGTCGCCACCTGCGACCACGTGGCCATCCCGCGACGGCTCGCCGGACCCATGAGCACCGTCTGGTACGACCCGGTGGCCACCCTCGCCTTCCTCGCCGGGATCACCGAGCGCGTACGGCTGCTCAGCCACGTCGCGATCCTGGGCCTGCGCCACCCGCTGCTCAGCGCCAAGCAGTACGCCACCCTCGACCACCTCTCGGGCGGCCGGCTGATCCTCGGCGTCGGCGCCGGCCACGTACAGGAGGAGTTCGAGGTCCTCGGCGTCGACTTCGCCCGCCGCGGGGCCGTCCTCGACGAGACCCTGGACGCACTGCGCGCCGCCCTCGGGCCCGAGGAGTACCCGGAGTTCGAGGGCGGGCTGTTCGCCTTCAAGGACCTCGGCCAGCTGCCCCGCCCCGCCCAGGCCCGCATCCCGGTCTGGGTCGGCGGCTCCTCGCCCGCCGCCGTGCGCCGGGCCGCCGTCCGCGGCGACGGCTGGCTCCCGCAGGGCGATCCGCGCGACGAGCTGCCGGGCCGGATCGCCCGGATCAAGGAGCTCCGCGCCGCGGCCGGGGTCACCGACCCCATCGAGTTCGGTGCGATCACCGAGGCGCTGTACGTCGGCGAGCCCGGCTGGGACACCGGCCGCCGCACCCTCACCGGCAAGGCGGAGACGCTCGCCGAGTCCCTCCGCGCGTACCGGGCGCTCGGCGTGGACCAGATCCAGGTCCGCTTCCGCAGCCGCGACCGCGCCGAACTGACCGACCAGATCACCGCTTTCGGGGCCGAGGTCGGCCCGCTCCTCAACGACCAGTGACAACGACTAGGAGTACGGGCATGGGCAAGCTGGACGGGCGCGTCGTCGTCATCACCGGTGCGGCGCGCGGCCAGGGCGAGCAGGAGGCCCGCCTCTTCGCCGCCGAGGGCGCCAAGGTGCTCCTCGGCGACGTGCTGGACGAGCAGGGCGCCGCCGTCGCCAAGGAGATAGGCGAGGACCGCGCCCGGTACGTACGGATGGACGTGAGCCGGGAGGAGGACTGGGCGGCCGCCGTGGCCGCCGCCAAGGAGGCCTTCGGCCGGATCGACGGCCTGGTCAACAACGCGGGCATCCTGCGCTTCAACGAGCTGGTCTCGACCCCGCTGGAGGAGTTCCAGCAGCTGGTGCAGGTCAACCAGGTCGGCGCCTTCCTCGGCATCAAGACCGTCGCCCCCGAGATCGAGGCGGCCGGCGGCGGCACCATCGTCAACACCTCCTCGTACACCGGTCTGACGGGCATGGCTTACGTCGGCTCGTACGCGGCGACCAAGGCGGCGATCCTCGGCCTGACCCGGGTGGCCGCGCTGGAGCTCGCCGCCAAGGGCATCCGGGTCAACGCGATGTGCCCGGGCGCCGTGGACACCCCGATGGCCAATCCCGGCCTGCTGGACCCGGCCAACATGAGCGACGAGGCCCGGGACGCGATGGCGGAGCTCTACCAGCGGGTCGTGCCGATGGGGCGGGTGGGCCGACCCGACGAGATCGCCAAGCTGGCCCTGTTCCTGAGCAGCGAGGACTCCTCGTACATCACCGGCCAGCCGTTCGTGATCGACGGCGGCTGGATGGCGGGCGTCAGCATCCTCTAGATCTCCCTTCTCGACAGCGACGAGCAGATCTGATGGAGCGTCAGGTATTGACGCTCCCGCTTCCGCGGTGGAACAGTCGACTCATCAAATCTGACGACACGTCAGAAATCAAAGGACGGTGAACCCCCTTGGAATTCGGGCTCTTCGTGCAGGGATACGTGCCTGAGGCGCGGTCCAAGGTCGACCCCGAGGCAGAGCACAAGGCGCTGGTCGAGGAGACCGAGTACGTCATCCAGGCCGACAAGTCCGGCTTCAAGTACGCCTGGGCCTCCGAGCACCACTTCCTGGAGGAGTACTCGCACCTGTCGGCGAACGAGGTGTTCCTCGCCTACCTCGCCCACGCCACCGAGCGCATCCACCTCGGCTCCGGCATCTTCAACCCGCTCGCCCCGGTCAACCACCCGGTCAAGGTGGCCGAGAAGGTCACCATGCTCGACCACCTCTCCAAGGGCCGCTTCGAGTTCGGCACCGGCCGCGGCGCGGGCAGCCACGAGATCCTCGGCTTCCTGCCCGGCATCACGGACATGAACGCCACCAAGGAGATCTGGGAAGAGACCATCGCCGAGTTCCCCAAGATGTTCCTCCAGGAGGAGTACGAGGGGTTCCAGGGCAAGCACTGGTCGCTGCCGCCGCGGAAGATCTTCCCCAAGCCGTACGGCAAGGCCCACCCGGCCATGTGGTACGCCGCCGGCTCCCCCTCCTCGTACGCCATGGCCGCGAAGAAGGGCCTCGGCGTCCTCGGGTTCAGCGTCCAGAAGGTCTCCGACATGGAGTGGGTGCTGGAGCAGTACAAGACGGCCATCCAGGAGGCCAAGGCCATCGGCGCGTTCGTCAACGACAACGTGATGGTCACCTCCACCGCGATATGCGCCGAGACGCACGACAAGGCGGTGGAGATCGCGGTCAACGCGAACATGAACCGCTTCCAGTCGCTGGTCTTCCGCTACCACGACACCTTCCCGCGGCCCGAGGCGATCCCGCAGTGGCCCGAGACGCTGCCCGAGTACAACGCGGAGATCATCGAGCTGCTGATCGCCGAGGAACTGCTGATCTGCGGCGACCCGTCCGAGGTGCTCGCGCAGTGCAAGCGCTGGGAGCAGGCGGGCGCCGACCAGCTGTCGTTCGGCCTGCCGACCGGCGTCTCGTACGAGGACACGATGACGACCATCAAGCTCATCGGCGAGCACGTGATCCCGAAGATCGACACGGACCCGGTCCACCGCACGACGCGCTTCCGCCAGGCCGTCTGACCCGGCGGGGGAACAAGGGGCGGCGTCTTCCCGGACCGCCGCCCCGCACCGGCCCCGGCCGGAGGTCATGCCGAGGCCGCGGCCGGCCCGGCGGCCCCCGGCCGGGGCGCGCGGGGGTCCGCCCTGCGGGTGCGACGACGGCCAGCAACACGAACACCGGCAGAGGGGACGTCATGCTCGACCACCTGATCAAGGGCGCCACCGTCGTGGACGGCACCGGCGCTCCCGCCCGCGTCGCAGACGTCGGCCTGCGCGACGGGCGGATCGCCGTCATCGCCGAGCCGGGCACGGTCACGGAGGAGGCCCGGACCACCGAGGACGCCGGCGGCCTCGTCCTGTGCCCCGGGTTCGTCGACCCGCACACGCACTACGACGCCCAGCTGTTCTGGGACCCGTACGCGACCCCCTCCATGAACCACGGCGTCACCACCGTCGCCGGCGGCAACTGCGGGTTCACCCTGGCACCGCTGCACCCCGACCGCCCCGAGGACGCCGACTACACCCGCCGCATGATGAGCAAGGTCGAGGGCATGGCCCTCAAGGCCCTCGAGGAAGGCGTCGACTGGACCTGGTCCGGCTTCGGCGAGTACCTCGACGCCCTCGAAGGGCGGATCGCCGTCAACGCCGGGTTCATGGTCGGCCACTGCGCACTGCGCCGCCACGTCATGGGCGCGGACGCCGTCGGCGGCCAGCCCACCCCCGAGCAGATGCAGCAGATGCTCGACCTCTTCCACGACGCCATGAACGCCGGCGCCTGGGGCCTGTCCACCACCCAGTCGGCCACCCACTCCGACGGCGACGGCGCCCCCGTGGCCTCCCGCCACGCCGAGCCCGCCGAGCTCATCGCGCTCTCGAAGGCCGTCGCCGAACACGAGGGCACCCAGCTCGAAGCCATCGTCGCCGGCTGCCTCGACCAGTTCGCCGACGAGGAGATCGACCTCTTCGTCGAGATGAGCGCCGCCGCCGGCCGCCCGCTGAACTGGAACGTCCTCACCATCGACGCCGCCGTCCCCGAACGGGTGCCGCGCCAGCTCGTACCGAGCGAGCGCGCCCGCAAGGCCGGCGGCCGCATCGTCGCGCTGACCATGCCGATCCTCACCCCCATGAACATGTCGCTGGGCACCTTCTGCGCGCTGAACCTGATCCCCGGCTGGGGCGAGATCCTCGGCCTGCCCGTGCCCGAGCGGATCGCGAAGCTGCGCGACGCCGACGTACGGGCGCAGATGCTGCGCCGCGCCGACAGCAAGGAGGCCGGCGTCTTCCGGCGCCTCGCCCACTTCGGCCGCTACGTCATCGGGGACACGTACAGCAAGGAGAACGAGGGCCTGTCCGGCCGGGTCGTGAACGACATCGCCGCCGAGCGCGGCCAGGACCCCTTCCAGTGCCTGGTCGAGATCTGCGCCAACGACGACCTGCGTACGGTGCTCTGGCCCATGCCGACCGACAACGACCCGGCGAGCTGGGCGCTGCGCGCCGAGACCTGGCAGCACGAGGACGTCATGCTCGGCGGCTCCGACGCCGGCGCGCACCTGGACCGCATGTGCGGGGCCCCGTACACGACCCGCTTCCTCGGGGACTGCCTGCGCGGCCGCAAGCTGGTGCCGCTGGAGCAGGCGGTCAAGATGCTCACCGACGACCCGGCCCAGCTGTTCGGGCTGCGCGAACGCGGCCGGATCACCGAGGGCTTCCACGCGGACCTGGTGCTGTTCGACCCGCAGCGGATCGAGGCCGGTCCCGCGACCCTCGTACACGACCTGCCCGGCGACAGCCCGCGGCTGGACGCCCGAGCGATCGGGATCGTGTCCGTACGCGTCAACGGCGTGGAGACCATCCGCGACGACGAGGTGACGGGGGCGATCCCCGGGATCGTGCTCCGCTCCGGCCGCGACACGAGGACGGTGAGCACGCGTTGAGCGAGCCCCTGCAGCAGAAGCTGTACATCGGAGGCGAGTGGGTCGAGCCCGACGCCGGGCACTACGAGGTGGTCAACCCGGCGGACGAATCGGTGGTCGGGCTCGCCCCCGAGGCCTCGCGCGCCCAGGTCGAGGAGGCGGCGCGCGCGGCCGCGGAGGCCTTCGAGACCTGGTCCCGGACGGCCCCCGAGGAACGGGCGGCGGTCCTGGACCGGGCCGCGGACGTCATGCAGCGCGCGTACGAGCCGTGGGCGGCCCTCGCCCGCGCCGAGACGGGCGCACCGACCGGCATCGCGCGCGGGATGCAGGTCGGGGTCGGGGTCTCCCGCTTCCGGCGGTACGCGAAGGGCGCCCTCGAGCCGGTGGAGCACGGGCTGCCGCCGCAGGTCACCGAGGCCGGCCCGATGGGGAGGGCGAGCATCCTGGGGGCGCTGGAGGTGCGCCAGCCGGTCGGCGTGGTCACCTGCATCACCTCGTACAACAACCCGTGGGCGAACCCGGCGGGCAAGGTGGCCCCGGCCCTGGCCATGGGCAACACGGTGGTGGTGAAGCCGGCCCCGCAGGATCCGCTGTCGGTGTTCAAGATGGCCGAGGCGCTGCACGAGGCGGGCGCTCCGGCCGGCGTGGTGAACGTGGTCTGCGGCGCCTCGGTCGAGGTCGGCGAGGCCGCGGTGGACTCCCCGTACGTGGACATGGTGTCGTTCACCGGCTCCACGGGCGTCGGGCAGCGCATCGCCGAGGTCTGCGGCCGCTCGATGAAGCGGCAGCTGATGGAGCTGGGCGGCAAGGGCGCGGCGGTCGTCTTCGAGGACGCCGACCTGGACGCGGCGGTCATGGGGATCGGCACCACCTTCTCCTTCTACTCCGGCCAGATCTGCACGGCTCCGACGCGGGTGATCGTGCACCGGTCGGTCTACGAGCAGCTGGTCGAGAAGCTGACCGGCTACCTGGCCTTCATGAAGCTCGGCGACCCGGCGGTGGCGGGCACCGTGGTGGGCCCGGTGATCTCGGCGGCGCACCGGGACCGGGTGGAGTCGTACGTCGAGCTCGGCCGCAAGGAGGGCGCGCGCATCGCGTACGGGGGCGAGCGGCCGGTGGTCGGGGACGGCCGCGGCTTCTACGTGGCGCCGACGCTGCTGGTGGACTGCACGAACGACATGCGGGTGGTGCGGGAGGAGATCTTCGGCCCGGTCGTCGTGGTCGTGCCCTTCGACGGGGGCGAGGACGAGGCCGTGGCCCTGGCCAACGACAGCGACTTCGGCCTGCTGAGCTACGTGTGGTCCGGGGACGCGGCGCGCGCCTTCCGGGTGGCGCGCCGGATGCGGGCAGGCGGGGTCGGCGTGAACACGATCGGCCGGAACATGGAGGCCCCGTTCGGCGGCTTCAAGCGCTCGGGCGTCGGGCGGGACGTGGGCTCGTACGCGCTGCACGCGTACAGCGAGATGCAGTCGATCGTCTGGGCGGGCTGAGCCGGACCGCCGAGAGTGGGAGTGGGAGTGGGGCGGGCGTGGGCGCGGGGCGGGGGCGGGCGAGGGTGCGGGGGACGGGCCCGCGCCCGCCACGTCACCTCCCGCTCCCCTTGCTCCCCGCGCCTTGCTCCCCGCGCGCCCTACTCCTCCGAGAGGTAGTCCGTGAGGACGCAGCCCTTCACCAGGGCCGGCTCCTTGCGGTAGCCGCTCGGCGGGTTGAAGTCGGGGTGGCAGTTCAGGACGACCATCCCGCTCTTCGCGCTCAGCATGGCGGTCATCGTGTCCGTGCTCTGCGATCCGACGGCGAAGTCCTGGCCGATGACGAAGCCCATGTTGACGTGCCGCTTCGGGTGCTTGGCGTACTCCTTGTCCACGTCGGCCTTGAACGCGGCCTGGAAGGCCTTCGGGTCCTTGATCAGGAAAATCCCGGTGTCACCGCGGTCGTTGCACCATCCGCGCTCGGTCACGGAGTACGCCGACCCGTACTTGTCGTCCGGGCCCTCTCCCGGGTCGTAGCCCTCCTGGGCCTTGGAGACCTCGGTGCACTTGGTGTACCTGCCCACGATGCGGGTGGCCTCGGCCATGGAGCCCGCCTTGATCAGCCCCTTGAAGCCGAGGCCGTTGCCCTTCTTGGACGCGGCTCCGCCGTCGCCACCTGCGCCGATGCCGCCGACCGAGGCGATGTCCCCGGCGTACGCGCCGTCGTCGCTCCCGCAGGCGGTGAGGGCGAGGAGCGCGGTGAGGGTCGTGGCGGTGGCGATGACTGTCGTCCTGGTGCGCATGCGCGGATGTTCCCCCGTGTCGATGACCTTGATCGTCGGGACTCTAGAGCGATCGTCATGTTCGCGCCAAACGGGGCGCTGGAAAGTCGCACGGGAAACTTTCGAATCGGGCAAACCGGACACGCCTGCGGTTTCCGCATATCGGAACGCCGTGTCCGCGTCCTGCGAACCGGGGGTAACGTTCAGCTTGAACCTTTCATTGGGGTCGTGTGACCGACCTCTGCCGCAGGATTCAAAGGCGATTCGGAGCGGCTGGATCCGGACCCAAACCTTCCGGACGTGGAAATCGCAGCCTCTAACGTCCTTTGGCATGACACAGCTGGACGTTCGGCCCGGGGTCGGAGACACGGTAGGAGGCGTCGCCGGAGGCGGCGCTTCCGGCGATGCGGCCGCCGCTGCGAGCGGCGACGTACGGGGCAAGGGCCTCGGCAAGGGCTCCGTGGGCCTGGTGGGCAGCGCCGTCATCGGCATCTCCACCGTCGCCCCCGTCTACTGCCTGACCTCGACCCTCGGCTCCACCGCCGGAGAGGTCGGCGTCCAGATGCCGGCGGTCTTCCTGGCCGGCTTCCTGCCGATGCTGCTCGTCGCCTTCGCGTACCGCGAGCTCAACAAAGCCGTGCCGGACTGCGGCACCTCCTTCACCTGGACCGTGAAGGCCTTCGGCCCGCGGATCGGCTGGATGTGCGGCTGGGGCCTGGTGATCGCCACGATCATCGTGCTCTCCAACCTGGCCGGCGTCGCCACCTCCTACTTCTGGCTGCTGGCCGGCGAGATCACGGGCAATGCGTCGATCGCCGCCCTGGACGACGACAAACTCGTCCACATCGCCACCTGCCTCACCCTCATCGCCGCCGCGACCGCCATCAGCTACCGGGGCATGACCGCCACCAAGGGCGTCCAGTACACCCTGGTCGGCCTCCAGCTCGCGGTCCTCGCCCTCTTCGTGGCGATGGCCTTCCAGAAGGCCACGGCGGGAGGTCTCGGCGCCGGCGCCCTCGACACCGGCCTGGACTTCTCCTGGCAGTGGATGAACCCCTTCGCGGTCGAGTCCATGGGCGCCTTCACCGCCGGACTCTCCCTCTCGATCTTCATGTACTGGGGCTGGGACGCCTGCCTGGCCACCAACGAGGAGACCACCGGCTCCGCCAAGACCCCCGGCCGCGCCTCGCTCATCGCGATGGTCGTCCTGGTCGGCTCGTACCTGGCCACCGGAATCGCCGCCCAGACGGCCGTCGGCTCCGGCACCACCGGCCTCGGCCTCGGCAACCCGGAGACCTCCGGCAACGTCTTCGCCGCCCTCGCCGGCCCGGTCATGGGCCCGGTGCTCGGCATCCTGCTCTTCGTCGCGGTGCTCGCCTCGGCGACCGCCTCGCTCCAGACCACGTTCATCCCGGTCGCCCGCACGGTCCTGGCCATGTCCACGTACGAGGCCCTGCCGGCCTCCTACGCCAAGGTCCACCCGCGCTTCAAGACCCCGGGCCGCGCCACCGTCATGGCGGGCGTCGCGACCGGCGCCTTCTACACCGTGATGACCCTGGTCAGCGAGAACGTCCTGACCGACACGATCTTCGCGCTCGGCCTGATGATCTGCTTCTACTACTCGCTGACCGCCTTCGCCTGCGCCTGGTACTTCCGCGGCGAGCTGCGCCGCTCCGTGCGGGACCTGTTCTTCAAGGGCGTCTTCCCGGTCCTCGGCGGCCTCCTGCTGGCCGCCGTCTTCTTCAAGACGCTGATCGACATGTGGAACCCGTCGTACGGCTCCGGCTCCACCGTCCTCGGCGTCGGCAGCGTCTTCGTCATCGGCGTCGGCCTGCTGGCCCTCGGCCTGGTGATCATGCTGGTCACGGAACGCCGCAGCCCGGCCTTCTTCCGCGGCATGACCCTGACGAAGTCCACCCCCGCCCTGGTGGTCGAAGACTGACCCCACCCCCGCGAACCGCTGCGCCCCCCCGCATCACTGCCTCCCCCGCGGCCCCGACCGATCCCCCCGGTCCGGGGCCGCGGGCGTTGCGGATCCAGGGCGACGTGGCGCCCGGACCCGTCACCCCAAAGTGGGGGTGCCCGGTGACCGGGGCCGGGGCGGGTCGTTCTGCACGGTATGAACGCCATGAAGCGCAGCCTTGCCGCCCTGGTCCTCTCCGGTGGCGCCCTCGCCCTGACCCCCGTCGCCGCCCACGCCGACGCGCACGGGCCCGCCCTCGAGGCGGCCGCCCCGCTCGCCCACCGCGTCGGCGACATCGCCAACCACCCGGGCCAGGCCGTACAGGACACCAAGACCGCCGTGGCCGTGACCGCCTCCGCCGCCGGATCCGCCACCAAGGCCACCGACACCTCGCTCGGGGGCGCGGGCAACGCCCTGCAGGGGCTGCCGAAGACCCCGGCGATCCGCTGACCCTCCCTAGGGGGTGTCGTCAAAGTCCCGTCTGGCCGGCGGGGCCCGGCACGCGCGCTCGCCGCGTTGTCGTCGGTCGACGACGCGAGCGTCGCCTCCCTCCTCCGCCTTGCGATCACACGCACCAGACCCCGCCGGCCCCGCCCTCACGGGCGGACGACGCTACTTTGACGACACCCCCTGGGCGCCCGTACGGGTGACCAGCACAAGCGGGATCTCGCGGTCCGCCGCCGCCCGGTAGGCCGCGTACGAGGGCATCGCCGCCACCACCACCGGCCACAGGCGCTCCGCCTCGGCCGGGGTCGCCCGGCGGGCGGTCGCCGGGAAGGTCTCGGCGCCGACCTGGAGCGTGACGGCGGGATCGGCCTCCAGGTTCAGGTACCACGCCGGGTGCCGGTCGGCGCCCGCGTTCGACGCCGTCAGGACGTACGCGGCACGGTCCCCGTCCCTGTCCGTGTTCTCGTCCCCGTCCCGGCCCCCGTCCCGGCCCTCGTGCCGGCCCACGTCCCGTACGTAGGCCAGCGCCGTGCGCCGCAGCAGCCCGGACCGCCGCCCCCGCGTGGTCAGCAGCAGGTCCGAGATCCCGGGCCGCGGCTGCCCGGCGGTCTCCTCGAAGCGGCGGATGTGCTCCGCGACCCAGGGGTTCGGGCTGTCGGTGGCCGTGGCTTCGGTGGCCGCGGCTACGGTGGCCGCGGCTACGGGGGCTGTGGCTACGGTGGCCGTCATGCCGCCGTCACCCCCGCGTGGGCGCGGTGCACCGTCGGGGTCCGGATCTCGTCCAGCACCGCCCGGGCGAAGTCGGCGTGCGTGATCCGGCCGGAGGCGTCGGCCGGGCCGAACGCGTAGCCGCCGCCGGGCGTCCCGGCGGGCGCGAAGTCCCCGGCCGGGCTCAGCACCGCCCAGTCCAGCCCCGCCGGCGCCGCCGCCCGCAGGGCATCGGTCCCGGCGCCGTGGCCGACGTAGAACTCCCGCCACTCCTGCGGATACCCCGGTGTGTCCATCAGCGCCGCCCCCGACCGCGTGGCCAGTACGGATGCCAGCCCGACGGACACGAACCGCCCGACCCCCGCCTCCCCGAGGCCCGCCGCCAGAGCCCGTGCCGCCGCCGGGAAGAACACCCCCGGCGCCGCCTGCGCGTCGTACACCGCCGCGACCGCCGCGTCGTGCCCCGCCGCCAGCCGCGCCACATCGGCCGCCGAGGTGACCTCCCCGTCGCCGCGGCCCGCCTCCGTGACCTCGTACCCGCGCGCCCGCGCCTCGGCGACGACGGCCCGGCCGACCCGCCCGCGGGCCCCGAACACGATGACCTTGCTTCCCTTGCCGTTGTTCGTCATGGGGCGACCCTAGAAAAGGTCCTGGTTACCGATCGGATACCGGCCTACCGTGTGGATCATGCACGAAGCAGAACGAGGACCAGAGCCAGGGCCAGAGCCGGGACCGGAGCCAGGGCCGGGACCAGAACCGGAGCCGCTGGACCCGGAGATGTTCGACCCCGTCTGCCCGTCCCCGCTGGTCCCGTTCCGGATCGGCGACAAGTGGGCCTCGATGATCCTGCGTTGCCTCGAGGACGGGCCTCGCCGCTTCTCGGAGCTCAAGGTCCCGCTGCGCGGCATCACGTCCAAGTCCCTCACCCAGTCGCTGCGTTCCCTGGAGCGCGACGGGTTCGTCGTACGGACGCAGCAGGCGCCGCCGGAGCGCCGCGTCGAGTACGCCCTCACCCCGCTCGGCCGCGGCCTGCTGGGCCCGCTGGACGCGGCGTGCGACTGGACGCGGGAGCACTGGGACGAGCTCATCGACGCCCAGGAGGCGGGGCTCGCGGTCGGGCCCTCAGGGGGAGTTGATCGTTGAGCAGGCCATGATCCTCTGGTTGCTCAACACCTTCAGCACGTTCACCCTCGGCATCCTGCTCGTCGGCGGCTTCATCGCCCTCGCCGTGGGCGGCAGCCTCGCCGCCCGCCGCCGCTTCCCGCACCTGGCCGGCGGCGAGCACAACGAGATGGTCGGTGTCGCCCTCGGCATGTTCGGCGCGATCTACGGCATCATCCTCGCCTTCGTCGTCGTCACGCTCTGGACCCAGCTGGAGAACACCCAGACCGTCGTCGCGACCGAGGCCACCGACCTCGCCCTCGTCGTCCGCAGCGCCGAGGCCTTCCCGCCGGCCGAACGCGCCCGCATGGAGCGGGCGGTGGGCGACTACGTGCACTCCGTCGTCGAGACGCAGTGGCCGCTCATGCGCGCGGGCAAGCCGAGCTACGACGCCACCGCCGAGCAGACGCACGGGCTGTACAAGGCGCTCCAGGCGTTCGAGCCCACCGGCACCCGCAGCGAGACCTTCTACGGGGAGGCCGCCGGCCGCCTCAACGACGTCGCCGCGCAGCGCCGAGCCCGCATCACGATGGCGGAAACGTCCCTGCCGGTGCTGCTCCAGGTGCTGGTGTACGGGGGTGCGCTGGTGATCCTCCCGCTCACGTTCCTGTTCGGCCTGCGCAGCCTGAAGATGCAGCTGCTGTTCGTCTCGGCGGTGGCGGCGCTGATCGGCTTCAGCCTGCTGCTGGTGATGGTGCTGGACCGCCCCTTCGCGGGGGAACTCAGCGTCACCCCGGCCCCGTACAAGGAGGCGGCGCTGGCCCAGTTCTGGCCCGCCTCCTAGAGGGTCAGCCCCAGGTGCGGGAGCAGAGCACGAGGCGGTAGCCGTCGGGGTCGGCGACGGTGACCCCGTACTCGTCCCAGTACGGGTTGTGCGCGGCGACCCGGGTCCCGCCGTGCTCGACGAGCCGCTGGACGAGGGCCTCGTCGGGGGCTTCGCCGAGGTAGACGACGAACAGGTCGTCGACGGTGGGGGAGGGCGCGACGAGGTTGGCGGGGTCCCGGGTGAGCTCGAAATGCCAACCCCCGCCGACGGGCCCGACCATGAGCAGCTCGTGCTCCCCGGGCACGGGGTCGGCGCTCCGCCACTGCACGCCGAGCCCGAGCCCGCCGACGTAGAACCGCTCGGCGGCGGCGAGGTCGAGGGAGGGCCGGGCGATACGGATGTGGGTGCCTGAAGTGATCATGGGGGGAGCGTACGGGGGGTGGGGAGGGGTGTGCCGTGTGCCGTGTGCTCGGAGGCGGAGGCGGAGGCGGAGGGGTTGGCCGGGGCGGCGGGGGCGGGGTCTGTGGACTGGGTCGGGAGAGTGGATGGGGGCCAGGGGGCGGGGTCTGTGTGGGCGGCGTGGGGAGGGTGGAGCGGGGGTACGGGCGGCGGGGTGCGTGTATTCGGGGTCGGGAGGCGTCGGGCGGGATGCCGGGGTCGGGGTCTGTCGACTCGGCGTCGGAGGGTGGATCGGGGGGTTCGGGCGGCGGGGCCTGCGTGGTCGGCGCCGGAGGGCTCGAGCGGGATGTCGAGGGCGGGGTCTGCGCAGTCGGCGCCGGGAGGGTCGGCCGGGGAGCCATGGGGCGGGGTCTGCGCGAGCGGCGTCGGGAGGGTGGATCGGGACGTACGGGCGGCGGGGTCCGCGTACTCGGCGTCGGAAAGTGTCCGGGGGTTTCCCGGCAGTCCACTGTCCTTCCGTGTCGTGCCGGTCCCTCAAGGGCGCTCCTCCTTCGTCGTCGCGTCGCTTCGCGATGGCCTGCGGCCACCCTTGACCGACCGACCCGCCCCGGAAAGACAACAGACTGCCGGGAAGCCCCCGAAGGATGGCCGGGGGTTCGGATTCCGACCTGCCCAGATCAGAGATGCTGGCCAGGAGCCTCTGGTCATCCGGAGTCAGTCCCCAGGACCACCCAGGCGGAGCAGGGTGGGGCCCGGGGGAGGGAACGGCTCCCTGAAGGGCCCATAGGAAGCCCTTTCCGCGCCCCGGTAGGGTCAACCTGCACCGGACAGCGATGAGATGACGATGCGGTGAGGGGGGGGGCTGAGGACGCCCCAGATCGCTACGCGCTTCTCATCTCTCGGCGTCCGGCGGCCGTCTGGGGCTGGACATAGGCCGCCCAGACACCTCCCAGGGGGGGTTCCGGGCGTCTGCACGCTAGTTGGGGTGAAAAGCGGGCGAGAGGGAGCCTGATGCCGGATTTTTCAACCTCTCACTCCGGCAGGCGCCCATTCACCTCGCAATCGGTCGCCAAAACGGGACAAACGACCCGCACTCGCATCCCAGGCTGACCTCTGCCGGTCGTGGGCGGCTTATGTCCAGCCCAAGGCGGTCGTCGGACGCCAAACAGAGAGAAGCGCGTAGCGATTTGGTGCGCCTGCGGGCCCACCCCTACCAGCATGGGCATCTGGTCGCTGTCTGGTGCGGGTTGACCCGGCCTGGGTGCGGAAAGGGTGGTTATGGGCCCTTGAGGGTGGCATGGTCCTCCCTGCGGGCCCATTGACCTGCCGGTCGGGGGTCCTGGTGGGCTGGGTGCGGAGCACCGGGGACCAAAGTCGCGGAGCTCTGATGAACCCGTGTGGGTGTCTGTCCCCCTGACCGTTCCTTCGGGGGCTTCCCGGCAGTCTTATGGCATTCCGGGGCGGGTCGGTCGGTCAAGGGTGGCCGCAGGCCATCGCGTAGCGACGCGACGACGAA
>NZ_JBVIGX010000044.1:35966-50144 GCF_055570595.1 Streptomyces sp. NPDC031132 | reverse complement strand
CCCCCCCCCCCCCCCCCCCCCCCCCCCCCCCCCCCCCCCCCCCCCCCCCCCCCCCCCCCCCCCCCCCCCCCCCCCCCCCCCCCCCCCCCCGCCGCGTCGTACGGAACGCCTACGACCCCAGGATCGTGGTGAGGAACTCCCCGGTCCAGGCCAGCAGTTCCCGCCCGACCAGCGGCTTCCCGCCCACCCGGGCGGTCTTCGGCCGCGGGATCAGCACCTGCGAGGTGGCCGGCTTGAGTACGGCGCCCGGATAGAGCCGCTTGAGGCGCAACTCCTGCGATTCGCGCAACTCCACGGGTCCGAAGCGGATGTTGACGCCCTGGAGGGTGATGTCGCCGACCCCGCAGGCCCGCGCCAGCATCCGCAGCCCCGCCACCAGGAGCAGGTTCTCCACCGGCTCCGGCAGCTTGCCGTAGCGGTCGTGGAGCTCCTCGCGCACGGCCTTGATGTCCGCCTCGGAGTTCGCCGACGCGATGGACCGGTACGCCTGGAGGCGCAGCCGCTCGCCGGGCGCGTAGTCGTGCGGGACGTGCGCGTCGACCGGCAGTTCGATCTTGACCTCGAGCGGCGGCTCCTCCTCCACCCCGCCTTCCACGGCGGCCCGGTAGTCGGCCACGGCCTCGCCGACCATGCGGATGTAGAGGTCGAAGCCGACGCCCGCGATGTGCCCGGACTGCTCGCCGCCGAGCAGGTTGCCCGCGCCGCGGATCTCCAGGTCCTTCATCGCCACGTACATGCCGGCGCCCATCTCGGTGTGCTGGGCGATCGTCGCGAGCCGCTCGTGCGCGGTCTCGGTCAGCGGCTTCTCCGGCGGGTAGAGGAAGTACGCGTACCCGCGCTCGCGACCTCGGCCCACGCGGCCGCGCAGCTGGTGCAGCTGGGAGAGGCCGAAGTTGTCGCCGCGCTCCACGATGAGGGTGTTGGCGTTGGAGATGTCGATGCCGGACTCGACGATCGTCGTGGAGACGAGGACGTCGAACTTCTTCTCCCAGAAGTCCACGACGACCTGTTCCAGGGCCTGTTCGGACATCTGGCCGTGGGCGGTCGCGATCCGCGCCTCGGGCACGATCTCGCGCAGCTTCGCGGCCGCCCGGTCGATGGACTCGACGCGGTTGTGGATGTAGAAGCACTGGCCCTCGCGCAGCAGTTCGCGCCGGATGGCCGCGCCGATCTGCTTCTCCTCGTACGGGCCGACGAAGGTCAGCACCGGGTGGCGCTCCTCCGGCGGGGTGGTGATGGTCGACATCTCGCGGATGCCGGTCACCGCCATCTCCAGGGTGCGCGGGATCGGGGTCGCGGACATCGTCAGCACGTCGACGTTGGCGCGGAGCTTCTTGAGCTGCTCCTTGTGCTCGACGCCGAAGCGCTGCTCCTCGTCGACGATGACCAGGCCCAGGTCCTTGAACTTGGTCTCCTGCGAGAAGAGCCGGTGCGTGCCGATGACGATGTCGACCGAGCCTTCCTTCAGGCCCTCCAGGGTGGCCTTGGACTCGGTGTCCGACTGGAAGCGGGACAGCGCCTTCACGTTGACCGGGAACTGGCTGTAGCGCTCGGAGAAGGTCCCGAAGTGCTGCTGCACGAGCAGGGTGGTGGGGACGAGGACGGCGACCTGCTTGCCGTCCTGGACCGCCTTGAAGGCCGCGCGGACCGCGATCTCGGTCTTGCCGTAGCCGACGTCGCCGCAGATCAGGCGGTCCATGGGGACGGACTTCTCCATGTCCTCCTTGACCTCGGCGATGGTCGTGAGCTGGTCGGGCGTCTCCGCGTACGGGAAGGCGTCCTCCAGCTCGCGCTGCCAGGGGGTGTCGGGGCCGAAGGTGTGCCCGGGGGCCGCCATGCGGGCGCTGTAGAGCCTGATGAGGTCGGCGGCGATCTCCTTGACGGCCTTCTTCGCGCGCGCCTTGGTCTTGGTCCAGTCGGCGCCGCCGAGCCGGTGCAGGGTCGGGGCCTCGCCGCCGACGTACTTGGTGACCTGCTCGAGCTGGTCGGTGGGGATGTAGAGGCGGTCGCCGGGCTGGCCGCGCTTGGCGGGGGCGTACTCGACGAGGAGGTACTCGCGGGTGGCGCCCTGGACGGTGCGCTGGACCATCTCGATGTAGCGGCCGACGCCGTGCTGCTCGTGGACGATGTAGTCGCCGACCTCCAGGGTGAGGGGGTCGATGGACTTGCGGCGCCGGGTCGGCATCCGGCCCAGGTCCTTGGTGGCGGTGCGCTGGCCGGTCAGGTCCGTCTCGGTGAGGACGGCGATCTTGAGCGCGGGGTCGACGAACCCGTTGTCGAGGGAGCCGCACGCGACGTGGACGATCGACGGTTCCAGGGTGCGCAGATCGGCCTCGAGGCGGGCCGCGATGCCCTCGCCGCCGAGCACCTCGACGGTGCGGGCGGCCGGGCCGTGGCCCTCGGTGAGGTAGACGGTGTGCCAGCCGTCGGCGATCCAGCCCTTGGTGTCGGCGAGCGCCCGGGCGGTGTCGCCGCGGTAGGCCTCGGGGGCGTGCATGCCGAGCTTCAGGGTGTCCCCGCCGACCGCCTCGTCGGCGGCGAAGGGGGACACCGACCACCACATCATGCCCAGCTCGCGCGCGTGCTCCCGTACGTCCGCGATCCCGCGCAGCGAGGCCGCGCCGACGTCGATCGGGGCCTCGCCACCGCCGGCGGTGGCCGCCCAGGAGGCCATCAGGAACTCCTGCGAGGTCGCCACCAGGTCCGCGGCCCGGGTACGCACCCGCTCGGGGTCGCACACCACGGCCATGGACCCGGCCGGCAGGACGTCGATCAGCAGTTCCATGTCGTCGACGAGGACCGGGGCGAGGGACTCCATGCCCTCGACCGCGATCCCCTCGGCGATCTTGTTCAGCAGTTCGCCGAGCTCGGGGTGCTCCTCGGCGAGGGCCGCGGCCCGCTCCCGCACCTCGTCGGTCAGCAGCAGCTCCCGGCAGGGCGGGGCCCACAGGCCGTGCTCGGCGACCTCCAGGGACCGCTGGTCGGCGACCTTGAAGTAGCGGATCTCCTCGACCTCGTCGCCCCAGAACTCCACGCGCAGCGGGTGCTCCTCGGTGGGCGGGAACACGTCGAGGATGCCGCCGCGCACGGCGAACTCGCCGCGCTTCTCGACGAGCTCGACGCGGGCGTACGCGGCCGCGGCCAGCGCCTCGGTGACCTGCCCCAGATCGACGCTCTCGCCGTGCCGCAGGCTCACCGGGACCAGCTCGCCGAGCCCCTTGACCTGCGGCTGGAGCACGGAGCGGATCGGTGCGACGACGACGGAGACGGGCCCTGCGGCCGGGTCGTCCTTGCTCGGGTGCACGAGGCGGCGCAGTACGGCGAGCCGCCGGCCCACGGTGTCGCTGCGCGGCGAGAGCCGCTCGTGCGGAAGGGTCTCCCAGGACGGGTACTCGGCCACCTCGTCGGGCGGCAGGAACGAGCGCAGCGCGGCGGCCAGGTCCTCGGCCTCCCGCCCGGTGGCGGTGACCGCGAGCACGGTCCGCTCGGTCCTGGCGGCCAGCGCGGCGATGGCGAAGGGCCGTGCGGCCGACGGTCCGACGAGGTCCACGTGCATGCGGTTGCCGTCGCCGGCCGCGGTGACCGCCTCGGCGAGGGCCGGGTCCCGGGTGACGGCGTCGAGCAGTCCGTGCAGGCTCATGAAAGGAGGCTTCCGTCCGGTGAAGGGGCAACGCGAAGGGCCCGACACGTCTCACGGGCCGGGGCTTCCCACCCTACGACGCCGCCCCCTCACCCGCGCGAGGGATTGCGACCACTGCGGGGAGCGACCGGCCGTCCCGTCTGCCGGACCGGCCTCGAACGGCCGTCGGCCCCGGCCGGCCCGTGAGGGCTGACCGGGGCCGGCGGTCCCCCGTACGACCGCGCAGCTACTCGCTCGCGATCGCGTTCAGTACGTTCATCCGCCCTGCCCGGAAGGCCGGGACCAGCGCGGCGAACAGGCCCACGAAGGCCGACCCGGCGAAGACGCCGATGATCGTCGGCCAGGGGATCTCCAGCACCTTCAGGCCCTGGAGGGCGAGCAGCTGCTGCGCGGTGGCTCCCCAGCCCATGCCCAGGCCGAGGCCCAGGAGGGCGCCGAAGAGGGCGATGACCACCGACTCCAGGCGGATCATGCGGCGCAGCTGGCGGCGGGAGAGGCCGATGGCGCGCATCAGGCCGATCTCGCGGGTCCGCTCGACCACCGAGAGGGCGAGGGTGTTCACGACACCCAGGACCGCCACGATGATCGCGAGGGCGAGGAGCCCGTAGACCATGTTCAGCAGCTGGCCGACCTGGTCCTGGAGGTCCTTCTTGTAGTCGGTCTGGTTGCGCACCTGGTACTGCGGGTACTCGGCGAGCGCCGCCTTGACCGCCGCGTACGCGGAGTCGGCCTTGCCGTCGGCGGCCTTGGCCAGCAGCATGAAGGGCAGGGGCATTCTGTCCGCCGGGAGGTACTGCTGCGCGGTCGCGGTGCTGACGTACATCGAGCCCTTGTCGATGTTGCCCTCGTCCGAGGTGATCGCGGCGACCTTCAGCCGGGCGCTCTTGCCCTCGGCGAAGGCGACCGTCATCTCGTCGCCGACCTTGACGTGGTGCTCGTCCGCGTAGATCGAGCCGACCGACATCGCGCCGTTGCCGTACGCCGCCGCGTGCTCGCCGGCGACCATCTTGCGCCGGACGTCCTGGACGTAGGTGGGGTCGTTGACGCTCAGCTCGGCGTCCTTGGCGGAGCCGTCAGGTGCGGTGATCTTCGCCTTCACCAGCCGGTACGCGGTGACGTGGTCGAGGTCCTTGGCCGCGCGCAGCGCCTGCTCGGCCTGCGGGACGACCGGCTGCTGCGCCTGGGACTGGACGATGTAGTCCGCGCCGACCGACTTGTCGAGCTCGTCGGTGGCGGAGGCCACCATCGAGGAGCCGACCACCGACAGGCAGGCGACCAGCGCCAGTCCGATCATCAGCGCGGCGGCGGTGGCGCCGGTGCGGCGCGGGTTGCGCAGCGCGTTGCGCTCGGCGAGCCGGCCGACGGACCCGAAGGGCCGCAGGACCACGCCGGAGAGCAGCCGGACCACGCCGCCGGCGAGCAGCGGGCCGATCACGATGAAGCCGATGAGGGTGAACAGGACGCCCATGGCCAGCCAGAGCGAGCCGGGCACGGCCTGGTCGGCGGCCGCGGCGAGGAACAGGCCCGCGCCGCCGATGCCGGTCAAGGCCAGGCCCAGGGCCGCACGGACGCGGCCGGCCTTCTTGTCGCCGGGGGTGCCGGCGTCGCGCAGGGCGGCCATCGGGGAGACCTTGCCGGCCCGGCGGGCCGGGATGAACGCCGAGACGACGGTGACGATGATGCCGAGCACCAGGCCGACGACCGGGGTGGTCCAGGCGACGGTCAGGTCGTCGGTGGACAGGTGCATGCCCATCTGGCCCATGAGCTTCATCAGGCCGACGGCCAGGCCCACACCGGCGCCGACGCCGAGGAGCGAGCCGACGAGGCCGAGCAGGAGGGCCTCGACGACCACCGACTTGAGCACCTGGCCGCTGTCGGCGCCGATGGCGCGCATCAGGCCGATCTCGCGGGTGCGCTGGGCGACCAGCATCGAGAACGTGTTGAAGATCAGGAAGATTCCGACGAGGAAGGCGATCCCGGCGAAGCCGAGCATCACGTACTTCATGACGTTCAGGAAGGAGCCGACGCTCTTGCGGTTGGCGTCCGCGGCCTCCTTCGCGGTCTGCAGCTTGTACGTGTCCGCGCCGACGGCGGCCGCGACCTTCTGCTTGAGCTGCTCGTCGCTGACGCCGTCCTTGGCGGTCACGTTGACGTGCGTGAAGAGGCCGGGGGCGCCGAGCAGCTTCTCCTGCGCGGTGGCGGTGTCGAAGTAGACGATCGCGGCACCCGGGTTGGTCACGGTGAAGGTGGCGATACCGCTGATCCGGGCGCGGATGTCGCCGGTGACGGCGATGGTGCGCAGCTCGTCGCCCAGCTTGAGGTGGTGCTTCTCGGCGGTGTCGGCGTCGACCATCATCTCGGTCGGGCCGCGCGGGGCCTGGCCGGAGGTGATCTTCATCGACTTGAGCTCGTTGTCGTTCCAGTTGCCCGCGATGGTCGGGGCACCGGTGGTCGACCCCAGGTTCTCGTTCTTGGCGTTGACGACGGTGACGGACATCGAGACGACGCCGCCCTCGGCGCCCTTGACGCCTTCGGCCTTCTTGACCTGCTCGACGACCGAGGCGGGCAGCACCTCGGGCTTGCCGCGGTCCGGGATGTCCTCACCGCCCTCGGCCGCCTTCGGAGTGACCGTGACGTCGGAGTTGGTGACGGCGAACAGCTTGTCGAACGTGGTGTTCATGGTGTCCGTGAACACCAGCGTGCCGCAGACGAAGGCGACGGAGAGCAGGACGGCGACGGCGGAGAGCGCCATCCGCCCCTTGTGCGCGACGAAATTGCGCCGCGAGGTCTTCAGGACGGTGTTGCTCACGAGGTCCGCCCGCGCGCGTCGAAGTCCTTCATCCTGTCCAGGACCTGGTCGGCCGTGGGCCCGTACATCTCGTCCACGATCCGGCCGTCGGCCAGGAAGATCACGCGGTCCGCGTACGAGGCGGCCACCGGGTCGTGCGTGACCATCACGATGGTCTGGCCGAGCTCGTCCACCGAGCGGCGCAGGAAGCCGAGGACCTCGGCGCCGGCCCGGGAGTCCAGGTTTCCGGTGGGCTCGTCGCCGAAGATGATCTGCGGGCGGGCCGCGAGGGCGCGGGCGACCGCCACGCGCTGCTGCTGCCCCCCGGAGAGCTCGGTCGGGCGGTGCTTGAGGCGGCCCGCGAGGCCGACGGTCTCCACGACCCGGTTCAGCCACTCCGCGTCGGGCTTGCGGCCCGCTATGTCCATGGGGAGCGTGATGTTCTCCAGGGCGTTGAGGGTCGGCAGCAGGTTGAACGCCTGGAAGATGAAGCCGATCCGGTCGCGGCGCAGCTGCGTGAGCTTCTTGTCCTTCAGACCGGTGATCTCGGTGTCGTCCAGGTGGATCTGCCCGCTGGTCACCGTGTCGAGACCGGCGAGGCAGTGCATCAGCGTGGACTTGCCGGAGCCGGAGGGGCCCATGATCGCCGTGAACTGGCCGCGCTTGATGTCCACGTCCACCTCGTCGAGGGCGACCACGCGGGTCTCCCCGGCGCCGTAGGCCTTGACGACCTTGCGCGCCCGGGCCGCGACGGCTTCATGCCCTCCAGTACCCCCGTGCCTGGTTTCGGTCATAGCCGTTGTCACGGTGCTTCCCCTCGTTCGTTGCGTTGCTGCCCGTGTGCCGGGTCCGGCGGGTCGGCCGGGCCGGTGTGCGGTGCCGTCGTGAAGTCTGCGGGGCGGAGGCGGCCGGCGCGCTGGTGCCCATCGCCGTATCCACCGGGGGGTTAACCCCACCCCCGCTCGTATGAACCAGTTAAGGACCTCGCGGAGCCGTCCTCCTCCTCCGCCGGGACGAAAGGCCCCTGGACCCTTGTGAGGAGCAACCCCTAGGGGTTCTCCACCCTTTGGGGGATCAGCTCTGGGGGATACCGCCGGAAACCCCGTGATGAGAGGGTGTTCCCCGCAGGTACGTGCACGGTGAAAGGATCTTGGTGGGCGCGGAGGAGAGCACGGGAGAGCGCACCGGGGACGCCGCCGGGGAGGGCGGCGACGCCGCCGCCGGGCGTGCAGTTTCCGCCAGGACGGGCGAGGGCGAAGCCGGGCCGGGGGCGGGGGCAGGGGCGGGGGCAGGGCCCGGGGCGGGGGCCGGGCCAGGGGCGGGGGCAGGGCCCGGGGCGGGGGCCGGGGCCTCCGCGGCTCCCGGGAGCGGCAGCCGGGCGCCGCGCACCGCGCTCGTCACCGCCCTCATGCTGAGCATGGCCCTCGCCGCCCTCGACAGCTCCATCGTCTCCACCGCCGTCCCGCAGATCGTCGGCGACCTCGGCGGGTTCTCCGTCTTCTCCTGGCTCTTCGCCGGCTACCTGCTCGCCGTCACCGTCACCCTCCCCGTCTACGGGAAGCTTTCCGACACCTTCGGCCGCAAGCCCGTCCTGCTCTTCGGCATAGCCCTGTTCGTCGTCGGCTCGATGCTGTGCGCCCTCGCCTGGAACATGGCCGCCCTCATCGCCTTCCGCATCGTCCAGGGGCTGGGCGGCGGCGCCCTCCAGGGCACCGTGCAGACCCTGGCCGCCGACCTGTACCCGCTCAAGGACCGCCCGAGGATCCAGGCCAGGATGTCCTCGGTCTGGGCCGCCTCCGCCGTGGCCGGCCCCGCGCTCGGCGGCCTCATCGCCTCCTACGCCGACTGGCGCTGGATCTTCCTCATCAACCTGCCGCTGGGCGGCCTGGCCCTGTGGATGCTCGCCCGCCACCTCGTCGAGCCCGTACGGTCCCCCGGTCGCCGCGGCCCGATCGACTGGGCGGGCGCCCTCGGCGTCTTCGCCTGCGGCGGACTGCTGCTCTTCGCGCTGGTGCAGGGCGGGGTCGCCTGGCCCTGGCTGTCCGCGCCCTCGCTGGCGCTGCTGGGCGCGAGCGCGGTGCTGGGGGCCGTGGTCGTCCGGATCGAACGCCGAGCCGAGGAACCGATTCTCCCCGGGTGGGTCTGGCGCCGGCGCACCATCGCCGCCGTGAACCTGGCCCTCGGCGCACTCGGCCTGCTCATGGTCGCCCCGCTGGTCTTCATCCCGACGTACGCCCAGTCGGTCCTCGGCCTCGGACCTGTCAGCGCCGGGCTCGTCATGTCCGCGATGACCCTGACCTGGCCCGTGTCCGCCGCCTTCAGCCAGCACGTCTACCGGCGCATCGGCTTCCGCAACTCCGCCGTCGTCGGGATCTCGCTGGCCGCCGTGATCCTGTTCTCGTTCACGCTGCTCCCGCATCCCGCCCGGCCCTGGCAGCCCACGCTGATCATGCTGCTGCTGGGCGCGGCCCTCGGCCTCTTCCAGCTGCCGCTGATCGTCGGGGTCCAGTCCACCGTGGGCTGGTCCGAGCGGGGTACGACGACGGCCTCGGTGCTGTTCTGCCGCCAGGTCGGCCAGAGCATCGGGGCCGCCCTGCTCGGGGCCGTCGCCAACGCGACCATCGCCGCCCGGCTGGCCGACGCCCCGATGACCGGACTGCCGGACCACCTCGACGACGTCTCCAAGGCCCTCGACCGGCCCGGGCTGCTCCCGCAGGCCGCCGCCGACTACCTGCGCGCGTCGGTGGCCGCCGCCGTGGACCACATCTTCCTCGGCGCGACCGCCGCGGCGGTGGCGGCCCTGCTGGTCCTGCTCCTCGTGGCTCCGCGGCGGTTCCCGATCCTGGCGGAGCATCAGGAGAATTAGCGGCGCGCCCGGCTCCTGCTTGTCATGACCCCGGTCAACGGAGTACACCTCGAAGCCTGAATCCGAGATCCGTTCCGGGGGGACGACATGGTTTCCGCACTCTTCGCACTGGCCTTACTGGCCGCCGTGGCCGGGCCGATCGGCCTGCGGCTGCGCCGCCATCCGGGCTTCGTCACCGGCCGCGACGGCCGGCTCTCCACCTCCACCACCCTGGCGCTGGCCTGGACCGTGATCCTGGTCTGGCTGCTGCTCACCATCCTCGCGTACGGGCTCACGGCCGGCGGCGGCGCCGGCTGGTTCGCCGGGGAGCACGGCCCGCTGTCCTCCCTGACCACCGTGTACCTGCCGCTGCTCGGCGGCCCGTACCTGGCCCTGATCGCGGCGAAGACGGTCGTCGGCATCCGCGTGGAGAACGGCAGCATGGCCAAACCCGCCCCCAAGCCGACGCTCTCCGGGAAGCGGCCGCTGCGCGAGCTGATCGCGAACGACAGCGGGCGCACCGACCTGGTGGACCTCCAGTACGTGGCGCTGAGCGCGGTCACGATGCTGTACGTCGTCCTGTTCTTCCTCTCCGACGTGGGCGGCGGGCTCCCCCGCCTCCCCGCCGAGATCTGGGCGCTCACGGGCGCACCGGCCGGGGCGTACCTGGTGAACAAGATGGCCACGCGCGCGAACCCGGTGATCACGGGCGTGGCGGTGCAGGGCTCCGCCGTGCTGGTGGAGGGCGGCGGCTTCGGCCCCGAAGCCCGGGTGGAGCTCGAATCCACCGCCCTGCCGACCGAGTACGACCCGGCGACGGGCACCCTGTCCGCGCAGCTGCCGGCCGCCGCGCCCGCCGCCTTCACGGTGGTCGTCACCTCCCGCGGCCTGCGCAGCGACCCGTACCGCCACGCACCGGCGGCAGCGACACCGGCGCCGGCACCGGCACCGGTACAGCAGCCGGCGGGCTAGTCGGGTCGGGTCGGGTCACGGGAGCTTCGCGAGGAACGCCCCGATCAGCGGGGCGATCTCCGCGAGGTGGGTCTCCAGTGCGAAATGCCCCGCCCCCTCGAAAACGTGCACCTCGGCATCCGGCGCATCGCGCAGGTACGCCTTCGCCCCCGCCGGGGTGAAGAACGGGTCCCCCGCACCCCAGACGACCAGGACCGGCACCCGGGCGGCGCGCAGCCAGGCCTGCCAGGCGGGGTAGTGGGCGAAGTTCGACGCGTAGTCGAAGGCCAGGTCGGCCTGCGCGTCGGCGCGCCCCGGCAGCCCGAGGTAGTGCACGTCGAGCGTCCAGCCGTCCGGGGAGATCAGGCTCGTGTCGGCGACGCCGGTCTCGTACTGGAAGCGGGTGCCCTCCGGGGTGAACAGCCCCCGCACCCGCTCCTCGTCGCCCGGGACCTCCCGCCGCAGTCCGGCGAACGCGCGGGCGGCGTCGGAGAGTCCCTCCTCGTACGCGTTGCCGTTCTGCACGATCAGGCCCGTCACCCGTTCGGGCCGCCGCGCGGCGAGCCGCAGCCCGACGGGGGCGCCGAAGTCGAAGACGTAGAGCGCGAAACGGTCCAGCCCGAGGGCGTCGGTGAAGCCCTCCACGATGTCGGCGAGCCGGTCGAAGGTGTACGTGAACCCGTCCGGGGCCTCGGTCCGGCCGGAGCCGGGGTAGTCGGGGGCGATCAGCCGGTACGGGGTGTCGCCGAGCGCGTCCATCAGCCGGGCGAACTGGTGCGAGGAGGTGGGGAAGCCGTGCAGGAGCAGCAGGACCGGGCCGTCGGCCGGGCCGCTCTCGCGGTAGGCGACGCGGACCCCGTGCACGTCGGCGGTGCGGTGGTGGACGAGCTGCATCACATGCCTCCAGCGGCTTGGTTTCCATTAGTCTCACCGGAGATCGCTAATGGGTCAAGCGCTTCACGTACCATTAGGTGCATGACGTTTCCGCTCACCGGTGAGCCTCTCGCCCTGGACCTGCTCAACACGCGGCCCGCCGGCGCGGGCGACCTGATCGCCGGCCCGGAAGGGCTCGCGGCCTGGCTGGCCGTCCAGGAAGGCCGCCTCGGGCCGGTCGGGAAGGTCGGCCCGGCGGAGGTGGCAGCCGTGCACGCCGTACGGGAGGCGGCCGGCGCGGCACTCGCGGCGGCGCGGCGCGGCGAGCAGCCCCCGGCCGGTGCGCTGCACGCGCTGACCGAGGCCTCGGCGGCCGCCCCGGCCCACCCCGCGCTCGCCTGGACCCCGGAAACCGGCCTGACGGCCACCCCGCACCGCACGGGCGCCCCGGCCCGGCGGCTCGCGGCGCAGCTGGCGGACGCGGCGGCCGAGCTCCTGACGGACCCCCGGGTGCAGGACGTACGGGAGTGCGAGGGGGCCGACTGCGTCCTGCTGTTCCTGCCGGCGCACCCGAGGCGGCGCTGGTGCGTGGCCTCGACCTGCGGCAACCGCGCCAGGGTCGCCCGCTACTACGCCCGCCACAAGCCCTGACGGCAGCCCGGGGTCGACCGCGGTCGCCGGGCGGGCCCGGCTGCGGGCCCACGCCCGACGCCGGGCCGACAGCCCTCCCGACCCCGCTCCGGCCGTGGCTCGCGGCTGCGGCCGCCGATCAGCCCTCCGCCGGGGCCCGGCCCGTCAGGGCGGCAAGGCTCGAGCGCACGTGGTTCATGTGCGCCCGCATCTCGTCCTGCGCCTCCGCGTGCTCCCGCAGGATGCGGTCCGTCTCCCGGCCGGTCCGCTCCTCCCAGACCCGGGCCTCCGCCAGCAGCTCCGCGGCCCGCGCCTCCGCGTCCTCCTGCCCGTGCCGCGCCGACTCCTCCGCCTCCGCGTATCCGCGCCGCGCCTCCGCCAGCCGGCCCTCCGCGAACCGCTCCAGCTCCGCGTGGCGCGCCTCCTGGTCGGCCTCCCGGGCCGCCAGCTCCCGCTCCGCCGCGTCCCACCGCTCCACGTGCTCCTGCTCGCGGTCCGCGAGCAGCGCATCCGACCGGCGCCGCATCTCCGCCAGCGCCGCCTGCGCCTGCGAGCGCCACTCCGCCGCATCGTCCCTGGCCTCCGCCCGGACCGCATCGGCCTCCCGCTCCGCCCGCAGCAGCCCCTGCCGCGCCCGGACCTCCGTCTGCTCGCGCACCGCCTCCGCGTCCTGCCGCGCCAGCTCCGCCACCCGGTCCGCGTACGCCTCGGCCGCGCCCGTCGCGTCCACGGCGTCCGCCCGCGCGTCCCGGCGCACGGCGTCCGCCTCCTCCTCCACCAGCAGCAGGATCCGCCGGGCCCGCTCGCTCAGCTCGTCGTACGTCTGCGGTGCCAGCTCCGCCACCGCCTCGCGCAGCCGCCCCGCCTCCGCCTCCATCCGCTTCGCCAGGACCGTCAGCCGCGCCA
Source organism: Streptomyces sp. NPDC031132 (assembly GCF_055570595.1). NCBI lineage: Bacteria > Bacillati > Actinomycetota > Actinomycetes > Kitasatosporales > Streptomycetaceae > Streptomyces > Streptomyces sp. NPDC031132. The sequence continues at coordinate 37,511 of NZ_JBVIGX010000044.1, read as the reverse complement.
CCCGCTCCCACGCCTCGTCCCGGCTGCCGGAGAGCCGGGCGAGATACCGGTCGACCTCTTCCGTGCGGTAGCCGCGACCTCGTACGGTCGCGAAGCCCGGTCCGTGAGGTGACATGGGTGCAGTCATCCTGGAAGCGCCTCTCTCGGGGGGATTCCTGTCAAGGATGCGCCATTTGCTCCCAGAAGCCGGAATGGCCGGGCCGAGACCCTGTACGAGGGTCCCGGCCCGGCCATTCAACTGATCATCCGATCAGAGCAATCCGTCCCACATCTGCTCCAGGAGCACCGACCACCAGCTCTCCGGCGACGCCAGCGCCGCACTGTCGAGCCCGGCCAGATTCGTCTGGAAATCGACGGTCCAGCGCCCCGCCTGCTCCGGCGTCAGATGCTGACGCAGACGCCACATGTGACCCAGCATCGCCAGCGAACGGGCGAACTGCGGCAGGCTCGAATTCACGAACTGCGGCGGCACCGGCGCACCGCCCGGACCGGCCTCCACCGGAACCGCCACTATGTGCGCCGTCCCGTACTGCACGCACAGCGCCTTGCCGAAGTCACTGCCCACGACCAGGTACGAACCCGCATCCGACGCCGGCTGCACCTGCCGCTGCGCAGCCAGCTCCGCCAGCGTCGGCACCGGCTGACCCGGCACCGCCTGCGCCCAGAAGAACGGCCCGAAGTCCGTCGGCAGACCCGCCCACACCAGCGTCTGCGCCACGATCTCCGGCACACCCTGGCGGGACACCGCCCGCTGGTCGAAGCGGAACACACCCTGGGGACCGAACGCCCCGGCCAGCTCCGCACCGATGGCATCCAGCGGAATCGCCGGCTGGAGCGGCACCTGCTGCACCGGCGCCCGTACCGGCGCGGGGCGCGCCGGGCCGTCCGCCACCTGGTGCAGCTCACCCTGATGGGTCAGCAGATGCCGCATGCCCTGCTGACGGCCCGCATGGTCCTTGCCGTACGGGGCCACGCTCGTGATCCGGACCTGCGGCCAGGTCTCCCGGATCATCCGCGCGCAGTAACCGCCGGGCAGCTCGCACGACTCCAGCTCGGTGTGCAGTTCCAGCACCTGCTGCGGCGGCACGTTCATCGCACGCAGCTCGTGCAGGATCTGCCACTCCGGGTGCGGCGTACCCGGCGCGGAACGCCGGATGAGCTGCTGCTCGGAGCCGTCGGGCGCGCGGTAGCGGAGCACTGCCTGGTAGCCCGGGCCGACCGTGGGCACACCGGAGGGCGCCGGGGGCTGCGCCGCGGGACCGGCCTGCGGCTGCCCGGGCGGGCCGGGAGGCGCGGGCTGACCCGTCACGGCCGGACCGGCCAGCATCGTCGCGGCATGGTCGAGTCCGCCCCCGGGCGCACCGGGCGCACCGGGAGGACCGGGCGGCTGGGGTACGCCGGGACCCGCGAGCATGGTGGCGGCCTGGTGGGCCGAGCCGCCGGGAGCCCCGGGCGGACCGGGAGGCGCCGGCGGCTGCCCCGCACCCGGAGCACCGGGCGGACCGGGCGGGCCGGGGGGCGCCGGCTGACCCGTCACGGCGGGAC
>NZ_JBVIGX010000044.1:0-35871 GCF_055570595.1 Streptomyces sp. NPDC031132 | reverse complement strand
GGGACCCGCCAGCATCGTCGCGGCATGATCCAGCCCACGCCCCAGCGAACCCGGAGCACCGGGCGGACCAGGAGGCGCCGGCGGCTGCCCCGCACCCGGAGCACCGGGCGGACCGGGCGGACCGGGAGGCGCAGGCTGACCCGTCACGGCGGGACCCGCCAGCATCGTCGCGGCATGATCCAGCCCACGCCCCAGCGAACCCGGAGCACCGGGCGGACCAGGAGGCGCCGGCGGCTGCCCCGCACCGGGAACACCCGGAGCACCGGGGGGCGCAGGCTGACCCGTCACGGCCGGACCCGCCAGCATCGTCGCGGCATGGTCCAGCCCGCCGCCAGGCGCACCGGGAGCACCGGGCGCACCGGGAGCCCCCGGCGGACCGGGCGGCGCCGGCGGCTGCGCGCCCGGCCGGGAGACCTGGGCCTTGCTCGTCGGCGCATCGGCGATGGACCCCGAATCCGGGCCCGCTTCGGCCCCGAGGTGCAGGGCCGGAGCGATCGCCGTCTTCGGGAGCCGGCTGCCCCCCGGGATCAGCGCGGTCTTGGCCTCCGAGGCCCCGCCGGACGGCGGCGCCATGTCCTCCAGGTCCGACCCCGACAGCGGCGGCGCGAACACCGTCGCGGGCAGCGGTACGGACACGTCGTCCGCACCGGGGTTCACATCGGTCCCGGCCCACGGCGTGGCCCCGACGGGCACCCCGTCGTTGGCCGTCGGCTCGTACGGCACCTCGCGGCGCAGCGGCACCGCCTCCACCGGCTCGGGCGCGGACGCCCGAACGGGTTCCGGCGCAGCCGGAACCGCAGCCGCCGGAGTCGGAGCCGGGTCAGGCTCAGCCGCCGCCGGAGCCGGAGCCGCCGGAATCCCCGCCCGGTCCGCCGCCTCCTGCAGCCACTCCGGCGGACTCAGCATGAACGAGGTCTGCTCCGAGTCGATCCGCGGCGACGGCACCGAAGCCTCCGCCACCGGCGCCGCCGCAGCCCCGTACTCCTCCTCGTACCGGCGGATCACCTCACCCACCGGCAGCCCGGGCCACAGCGTCACCTCACCGCTGTCCCGCGCGATGACCAGCCTCTGCCGGCCACCACCGGACACCGGACCGGCCGCACGGTCCTCCGCCCACACCACGAACCCGAGCCCGAACTCCCGTACGCGTACCTCACGGTGCTGGTACGCGGGCACGTCCCCGTTGATCCACTCCTCGGCGCGCTCCTGCGCCTGCGCAAACGTCACCATCGCGCCGTCACCCCTCCACCGGTGCCGCACCCGGCCCCGCAACCGGCCCCGACACGGGAACCGAGCGTGCGAATCCGCCGTCCACCATCAGACCGGCCACCGTCTCCAACTCCGGCGGGTTCCCCGCCAACCGCTCGAGGAAGGCATCGAAATCGGCACCGCACGGCAGCAACAACCGCCCCACGCGCTCCTGCACCGACCAGCCGTCCCGGTCGCGGGCGTCGTCGTACGGGGAGAACCACACCGAGCCGATCGCCTCGCCCTTCACCTTCACCGCGAGCAGACCCCCCTGGACGAAGCCCACGCACAGGTAGTCCTTCGTCAGGTGGTCCCGCAGACACTTGTTGACATACACGAGGTCGTTGACCGCCGCCTCCTCACGCACCGTGAAGAAGGGCTGGTCCACCAGCAGACCGAGCTCCACGTCGAGCCCCGCACCCACCGGCGCACAGCCTCCCGCAGCCTTCAGGAACGCGCGGTACGCCTCCGGCAGCCGGTAGCCGAGGTCCTCCTCGACCCCCTGCACCGCCTCCTCGGACACCGACACCACCGACTTCGGCAGCCCCAGGTGCACCGGACGCACCTCCTGCAACGGCCGCGTCCCCCGCTTCTCGTGGTCCACCGGCGCCGTCGCCAGCCCCGCGTGATGCCGCAGCAGCGCCTTCACCTCGACCGGGACCAGCTCCATCCGCCGCGTCTTCGCCACGTGGTGCCAGGTCCAACCGTGCGGGGTCGCCACCGGTCCGACGGTGTCCCACAGCGCATGGCCGGCCGCGTGCATCGCCGCGTTCGCGGACACGCAGTCCGTCAGCCGCAACTCGTCCACGCCGAAGCCCTCCGGCGGCTCGGCGATCTCCACCGCCGCACGCGCGTACGGGGAAAGGTCGGGATGCCCGTCCCCGTCCATCCGCACACCGTGGGGATGCCGAGCGGCCCGGACCGGGTCCGGGAAATGCACGACCTGCCCCGAATAAGCGGCGTTGGGTGGCGCGGCCTGCTGCCCGAGCCGACCTGTCGTCATGGCGGTAGCCCCCTGCTGGATCTGGCTGGTTCACCACAGCCTATGTGCTCCGGCAAGAGCGTCACCCGCCCATGACCCCCGCACCCGCACCAGGGCCAGGAACATCCGAATTGATACGAATATTCGACCCCGCTTCCACACGACAGGGGACATTTGACAGGCTGTCCCCTCAGCACGGGGGCGTGCGCGACAGCGGCCACCACCGCCGCCACGGGAGGGAAGACGCGACCATGCAGAACACCGCCACACGCACAGACACGGCCGACGGCGCCTCAGGAGCGGACGGCCAAGGCGGACAGACAGCCGGCCAACCGGCCGGAGACCCACGCCTGCGCTGGAGCAGCACCGACGGCCGGCCCACCGCCCCCGTCCTGCGCTTCCGCCGCGACGGCATCCTCCCCACCGTCGCCGCAGCCCTCTCCGTACGCGGCGAAACCCTCACCGGCACCGCCGGCAAAGCCGACCAGCCACCCGCACTCCACCCCCTCGTACAGGACTTCCTCGACACCCTCACCAGCGGCCAGCGGGAACGCTTCACCGGCCGCTGCCCCGAAGCGATCCTGCTCTCCCGCCACCTCACCGCCACCGAAGGCGCCCGCAGCCGCCGCGCCTCCCGCAAACCCCTCACCGCGAACGAAGCCCGCCGCTCCCTCAAACACGCCAAGATCACCGCCCGCCACATCCGCGAAGACGGCGACCCGCTCCACGGCAGTTACGCACCCCCCTGCCGCTCCTGCGAAGCCCTCCTCGCCCACTTCGGCGTACGCGCCGTCGACCTCACCCCCGCCTCAGAGAAGGCCTGACCTCCACCACCATGACCACCTCCTCCGCCTCCTACGACCGCTCCTCGGCCACCCGCTTCCCCGCCGCCGTGGACACCGCCCTGCGCACCGCCGGCTGGGAGCCCGGCCGCTGGGACATCAAGCAGGCCGAGTTCTGGGCCGACGCCCTCCGGGACCACACCACCCCCGCCGGACACCGGCACACCGTCTTCCCCGCCGCCGTCGAGGCCTGGGCCGAATTCGGCGGGCTCCGCGTCACCGCCCCCGGCCCGGGCCGCCAGATAGCGCCCGTCCCCGTGCGCCTGGACCCCCTCACCGGACTCCACCTCGCACGCACCTTCGCCGACCTCGGCCGCGCCCTGTCCACCGAGCTCTGCCCCCTCGGCGTCGACGCCGACGCCGGCTCCCACCTCGCCATCGACCGCGAAGGCCGCGTCTACGGCATCGACCACACCGGCGACTGGTACCTCGGCGGCGCCGTGGACGAAGCCCTCACCCTCCTCCTGACCGGCCTGCAACCCACGCGCCTCACAACGGCCCCCTGACCCCCGCCCGACCGACAGCCCCGAGCAGCCGCTGCGCCCCGGCCAGGACACAGCGGCCACGACGGGCGTCCGGGCCGCGGCCCGGACGGACGGCCCGGGCCGAGCCGAGCGAGCCGGGCCGAGCCGGGCGGCCTTACGCCTGCCGGGGCCCGCGCGGCAGGACCGCCGAGACCTTGAAGCCGCCCTCGTCCGTCGGGCCGGACACGAACACCCCGCCCAGCCCGAGCACCCGCTCCCGCATCCCGACCAGCCCGTTCCCGCCGCTCGGCAGCCCCGGCTGGACCACATCCGCCCCGCACGGCCCGTTCTCCACCTGCATGGCCACCTCACCGTCCCGATGAGCCAGCCGCACCACGACCTTCGCGCCCGGCGCATGCTTGTGGCAGTTGGTCAGCGCCTCCTGCACCACCCGGTACGCCGTCTGCTCCACCTCCGCCGCATACCCCGCCCCCGCACCCCGGACATCCAGCTCCACGACCATCCCGGCCGCCCGCGACTGCCCCACCAGCGCCTCCAGCTCACCCAGCGACGGCCCGGGCCCGTCCTCGAAACTCCCCACGAGCGCAGCCACCGGGACCACCGCAGCAGCCCGCTTCGGCGACTCGGCCGCCCGCAGCACGCCCAACATCTCCCGCAGCTCGGTCAACGCCTGCCGCCCCATGTCACCCACCAGCGCCGCGTTCTTCACCGCCCGCGCCGGATCCTTGGCCGCCACCGCCTCCAGCGCCGCCGCATGCACCACCATCAGCGACACCCGGTGCGCCACCACGTCGTGCATCTCCCGCGCGATCCGCGTCCGCTCCTCCGTACGGGCCCACTCGGCCCGCTCCTCCGCCCGGTCCGCGAGCAGCGACAGCTCCCGCTCCAGCGAGTCCGCCCGCTCGTGCAGGCTCTCCATCAGCCGCCGCCGCGCCCCTATGTACAGGCCCAGCAGCACCGGCGGCACGGTCAGCGCCACCGCCACGAACACCGACAACACGATGACGAGCGACTGCGAGGCCCCCTGGTCCCCGCTGGTCCGCACGTACATCACCACGAAGGTCGCGACCAACGACATCGACGTCAGCGTCGCGGTGATCCGCCGCGGCACCTCGCAGGCGGCCAGCGTGTACAGCCCCACCACCCCGAGCAGGAACCCCATCGCGGCCGGCGACACGGCGATCCCGACCAGCACCACGGCGATCGGCCAGCGCCGCCGCAGCACGAGCGTGGACCCCACCAGCAGCCCGAACAGCACCCCGACCGCCACCGGCACCCCGGCCTCGCGCGCGAAGGGCACCCCCTCGACGGCGCACTCGACGGCGGACACCGCCGCCAGTCCCACATCGAGCACGGCCCCACGCCGCCGCTCCCACCACAACGGCCCGTCGCGCCCGGCCCCGCCCTGCTCTTCCCCCGTAAAGGTCATGCCGTCCAGCGTACGCAGCGCCCCCAGCACAGACGCGAACGGAATTCCGCGAAACCCGAGGTAATCGCACATACGACTGAATCGTCCGCTGAGCGGGACCTGAATCCCACATTCCGGACGACATTGGCGACATGACCGAAATCCGACGTCGCCCCGGCGACGGCACAGGCGGCCTCCGGAGCGGCGCCGCAACCTTCGAAGCCCTCCGCGAGCAGGCCGTCGCCCTCCGCCGCGAAGGCCTCAGCCGCCGTCAGATCCGCGACCGCCTGCACGTCCACAACAACGACATCCTGAACCGCCTCCTGGAGGGCGAGCCGGCACCGGAATGGACCAGGCGCCCCAACGCGAAGGACGAGCTCCGCGACCGCGCCCGCGAACTCCGCCTGCAGGGCATGACCTACGACCAGATCCAGGTAGAGCTGGGCTGCTCGAAAAGCTCGATCTCCCTCTGGGTCCGCGACCTCCCCAAGCCGGAGCGGAAGACTCGGTCGGTCGGCACGGACATGCGTCGGGCGCAAGAAGGGAGGCGGGAGGCGCACGAGCGCCGACTCGGCGAGTACGCCACTACGCACCGAACGGCCATGGACGAGATCGGGACGATCACGGAGAGGGAGCTCTTCCTCATCGGCACAGCGCTCTATTGGGCTGAAGGCGCGAAGGCCAGACCACAGCCGTACATCAACTTCGCGAACAGCGATCCGAACATGATCCGGCTGTTCCTCACATGGCTACGGCTTCTCGGTGTCACCGACGATCGGCTGCGCTTCTTCATCCAGATCCACGAGTCCGCCGACGTGCGGGCCGCCGAAGCGTACTGGGCGGACGTAGTCGGTCTCGGCGACACCCACTTCGGGAAGACGTCGCTCAAGAGGCATCGACCGCAAACCAACCGCAAGAACACCGGCGCCGACTATCACGGCTGCCTGTCCGTGCGCGTGCTGCAAGGCGCGGATCTTTACCGTCGCATCGAGGGGTGGTGGTGCGGCATAGTAGGTGCCGTCGACTCGACCACCAAGACGCAATGTCCGGTTTAGTCGAAAATGGTCCCCTGTGGTGTAATTGGCAGCACTGAGGCTTTTGGTGCCTTATGTCCGGGTTCGAGTCCTGGCGGGGGAGCTTCTCTTGGTTCGGGTCCTGACCGGTCGGTCGGGACCCGGTCTCGTTCTCGGGGTGTAACGCCCCGGTATCCTTCACGGGTCCACCACCCGAAGCCGAAGGGCACACCCGTGAGCGCCAACCGCCCGGCAGCCGTCGTCGTACTCGCAGCGGGTGAAGGCACCCGCATGAAGTCGGCCACTCCCAAGGTTCTGCACGAGATCTGCGGGCGCTCGCTCGTGGGCCACGTCGTCGCCGCCTCGCGCGAGCTGGACCCCGCGCACCTCGTGGTCGTCGTCGGCCACGCCCGCGAACAGGTCGCCGCGCACCTCGCCGAGATCGACGCCGGCGTCCGCACCGCCGTCCAGTACGAGCAGAACGGCACCGGGCACGCCGTCCGCATGGCCCTCGAGGAGCTCGGCGGCCGGCCGGCCGGCACGGTGGTCGTCGTCTGCGGCGACACCCCCCTGCTGACCGGCGAGACGCTCAAGCAGCTCACGCAGACGCACGAGGCCGACGGCAACGCCGTCACCGTGCTCACCGCCGAGGTCCCGGACTCCACCGGCTACGGCCGCATCGTCCGCGACGAGGCGACCGGCGCCGTCACCGCCATCGTCGAACACAAGGACGCCACCGACGCGCAGCGCGCGATCCGGGAGATCAACTCCGGGGTCTTCGCCTTCGACGGCGCCCTGCTCGCGGACGCGCTCGGCAAGGTGCGTACGGACAACAGCCAGGGCGAGGAGTACCTCACCGACGTGCTCGGCATCCTGCGCGAGGCGGGTCACCGTGTGGGTGCGGCGGTCGGGGCAGACCACCGCCAGATCCTGGGGATCAACAACCGCGTGCAGCTGGCGGAGGCCCGCGCGCTGCTGAACGCCCGTCTCCTCGAGCGGGCGATGCTCGCGGGCGTGACGGTCGTCGACCCTGCGAGCACGTTCGTGGACGTGACGGTGACGTTCGGGCAGGACGCGCTGATCCACCCGGGTACGCAGCTGCTCGGGGCGACGCACGTCGCGGAGGAGGCCGAGGTCGGTCCGAACACGCGGCTCAAGGACACGCAGGTGGGTCCGCGGGCGCGGGTGGACAACACGGTGGCGGACACGGCGGTCATCGGCGAGTCGGCGTCGGTCGGCCCGTACGCGTACCTGCGTCCGGGGACGAACCTGGGCCTGAAGGCGAAGGCCGGTACGTACGTGGAGATGAAGAACGCGACGATCGGTGAGGGCACGAAGGTGCCGCACCTGTCGTACGTGGGTGACGCGACGATCGGCGAGTACACGAACATCGGCGCGGCGAGCGTGTTCGTGAATTACGACGGTGAGCACAAGCACCACACGACGGTCGGCTCACATTGCAAGACGGGCTCGGACAACATGTTTGTGGCGCCCATCACGATCGGGGACGGCGCGTACACGGCTGCCGGTTCGGTGATCACGAAGGACGTGCCGCCGGGTGCGCTGGCGGTGGCTCGCGGCCAGCAGCGGAATATCGAGGGCTGGGTGGCCCGTAAGCGTCCGGGAAGTGCTGCCGCGACGGCGGCCCAGTCGGCGGTCCAGGAGGACTCCGACCCCCGTTGAGGCCTCGTTGAGGTGAACTGACCGGAAACAGGTACGCCCGGGACGGCGTACCGTGATACGTGCACGCAATTCGGCTGGCTCACCGTGTGCGGGACGGACGCACACGGGGGCGAGCAGCTTTCAACACGTCTGAGGAGACTGTGCTGTGACCGGGATCAAGACGACCGGCGAGAAGAAGCTGATGCTCTTCTCCGGCCGCGCCCACCCCGAGCTGGCCGAGGAGGTTGCGCATCAGCTGGGCGTTGCCCTCGTGCCGACCAAGGCTTTCGACTTCGCGAACGGTGAGATCTACGTTCGTTTCCAGGAGTCGGCTCGTGGCGCGGACTGCTTCCTGATCCAGAGCCACACGGCTCCGATCAACAAGTGGATCATGGAGCAGCTGATCATGATCGATGCGCTGAAGCGCGCGTCGGCTCGCTCCATCACGGTGATCATCCCGTCCTACGGGTACGCCCGCCAGGACAAGAAGCACAAGGGCCGTGAGCCGATCTCGGCGCGTCTGGTCGCCGATCTGCTGAAGACCGCGGGTGCGGACCGCATCCTGACGGTCGACCTGCACACGGACCAGATCCAGGGCTTCTTCGACGGTCCGGTGGACCACCTTTCGGCGCTGCCGGTCCTCGCGGACTACGTGGGCGCGAAGGTGGACCGCAGCAAGCTGACGATCGTCTCGCCGGACGCCGGCCGCGTGCGCGTCGCCGACCGCTGGTGCGACCGTCTGGACGCGCCGCTGGCGATCGTGCACAAGCGCCGTGACAAGGACGTCGCGAACCAGGTGACGGTCCATGAGGTCGTCGGTGAGGTCCGGGGCCGTGTCTGCGTCCTGGTCGACGACATGATCGACACGGGTGGCACCATCTGCGCCGCTGCCGATGCGCTGTTCGCGCACGGTGCGGAGGACGTGATCGTGACGGCGACGCACGGCATCCTGTCGGGGCCGGCGGCGGACCGTCTGAAGAACTCGAAGGTCAGTGAGTTCATCTTCACGAACACCCTCCCGGACCCGTCCGACCTGGAGCTCGACAAGATCACGGTCCTGTCGATCGCGCCGATGGTCGCGCGTGCGGTGCGCGAGGTCTTCGAGGACGGTTCGGTCACGAGCCTGTTCGAAGAGCAGCAGTAGCAGCCGGTAAAAGATCCTTTTGGGTGCGGCCTCCGCGCCGGGTAGACTCTACGAGTTGCTCGGCGAGGGAGGCCGCACCTTTTGGTGTCGGCGCTCCGTTATCGACGCGCTCTTCGTAGCAGGCCGTTCAGGCCGGGTGACCGTTGTCCTTTTCCGTCACCCCACGAGGAGTGAGCATGTCCGAGGTCAAGCTTTCCGCCGAGCTCCGCACCACCTTCGGCAAGGGCTCTGCCCGCCAGGCCCGTCGCGACGCCATGGTTCCCGGTGTCATCTACGGCCACGGCAACGACCCGAAGCACGTCAACGTCGAGGGCCACGGCCTGGCGCTGGCGCTGCGTACCCCGAACGTCCTGATCTCCCTGGACATCGCGGGCGCCGGCACCGAGCTGGTCATCCCGAAGGCCGTGCAGAAGCACCCCCTGAAGCGTTCGATCTCCCACGTCGACTTCCTGATCGTCAAGAAGGGCGAGAAGGTCACCGTCGAGGTCGCCGTCGTCACCGAGGGTGACCTGGCCGCCGGCAACAACATGCTGGAGACCCTCCTCAACACCATCACGGTCGAGGCCGAGGCCACCCACATCCCGACCGAGGTCACCGTCTCCATCGCGGGCCTCGAGGCCGGTGCCTCCATCCACGCCAAGGACCTGGTCCTGCCGGCCGGCACCACGCTGGCCGTCGACGGCGACACCGCCGTTCTGCAGGTCGTCGCCCCGCAGGCCGAGGAGCCGGCCGCCGAGGGCGCCACCGAGGGCGAAGAGGCCTGAGCCTCGCTTTCCCCCCTCAGCACTTGCTGAACGACCGCCGTCCGGCTCCACTGGGAGCGGGACGGCGGTCGTCCTCGTTAAGGAGCATGGATGTCGGACGATGCGGCGCCGTGGCTGATCGTCGGCCTCGGTAACCCCGGGGCGGAGTATGCGGGCAACCGCCACAACATCGGGTTCATGGTGGTGGATCTGCTGGCGGAGCGGATGCGCGGGAAGTTCAAGGCGCACAAGGCGCGGGCGCAGGTGGTGGAGGGCCGGATGGGTCCTCCGGGGCCGGCGAACCGGCGGGTGGTGCTGGCGAAGCCCATGTCGTTCATGAATCTGTCGGGCGGCCCGGTGACGGCGCTGCGCGATTTCTACAAGGTTCCGGTGGACCGGATCGTGGCGGTCCACGACGAGCTGGACATCGACTATCCGACGCTGCGGTTGAAGCTGGGCGGCGGGGACAACGGGCACAACGGTTTGAAGTCGATGACGAAGTCGATGGGTGCGGAGTACCACCGGGTGCGGTGCGGTATCGGCCGTCCGCCGGGCCGTATGCAGGTGGCGGACTTCGTGCTGAAGGACTTCTCGTCGACGGAGCGCAAGGAGTTGGACTGGTTCGTGGACCGGGCGGCGGACTCCGTGGAGTGCCTGATCGCGGAGGGCTTGGAGCGGGCCCAGTCGGCGTACAACTCCTGAGCCGGGGGTGGCGGCGTCCGTCGGAGGCGCCGCCGTGGGGAGAATCGTTGTCTCGGACTTTCGGTGCGTGCCGTGGTAACTGTGCACGAATGCTGACGCATACCTCTTGACCCCGGAGTGTGGGCCTCCGCATGCTGAGCCGCCGCCCCCCGCACGGCACATGTCCCCCCTCTCCCCCAGAGGTACCACCATGCCCATTTCCAGAATTCGTTGGGCTGCGGCGACGCTCCCCGTGGCAGCGTCGCTGCTCGTCGCGGTCGGCGCCGCTCCCGCCGTCGCGGACGACACGTACACGCTCCCGCTGCATCAGGCGCTTCCGCTGACCGCCACTTCGCAGGGCGTGAGCAACGAGAAGGCCTGCGCGGACGTTCCCGCCACCAAGGACGGTTGGCACTTCGTGCTGCCGGGCAACTCCTCGACGTTCGTGAAGCTGACGGTCACGTTCGAGCCCGGCGGGCAGCAGGTCGTGACCGTCTTCGGGCCGCCGACGGACAAGCACGCGTACGTGGCCTCCGCGCCCGGTGCCAAGTTGACGGCCGCTTCTGCCGAGGTCGAGGGCGGGGGGCTGGAGTGGTTCAACCTGTCGCACACGTGCCCGGCCGCCTCCACCCCACCGTCCCCCTCCGTCTCGGTGTCCACCGCGCCGAGCACCTCTGCGTCGGGCTCGGCGTCGCCGGGCACCGGCACGTCGGCCTCGCCGTCGACTTCGACGAGTGCGGGCACGAGCGTGAGCCCGTCGTCCTCGGCGAGCGTCTCGCCCTCCGGTTCGGTTTCCTCCCCGGCCCCGTCCGGGTCGGCTTCGGCCTCCGGCGGCACCACCGGCGGTGATCTGGCGAAGACGGGTTCCGACACTCCGGTCGGCCTGCTCGCCTCGCTCGCGGGTGCGCTGGTCGCGGCCGGTGCCTACCTGGTGGTCCGCCGCCGTAGGGCCGGCGCCGAGGGCTGAGCCCGGTGGCACTGCAAGAACGGGAAGGGGGTCCCCCGCGCCCATGCCGGCGCGGGGGACCCCCTTCCCGTTCGTGCGTCGGGGCTCAGCCGGTGTTGCGCAGGCCTGCCGCCACGCCGTTGACGGTGAGGAGCAGGGCTCGGGCCAGCAGCGGGTCCGGGTCCTCGCCGCGGGCGGCGGCGGCGCGCTGGCGGGCCAGCAGGGAGACCTGGAGGTAGGAGATCGGGTCCAGGTAGGCGTCGCGGACGGCGAAGGTCTGCTGGAGCACCGGGTTGGAGTCCAGGAGCTTCTGGCCGCCGGTGATGCGCAGGACCTCGCGGACGGTGAGCTCGTGTTCGGCTTCGATGCGGGCGAAGACGTGCTTGAGCTCGTCGGGGACGAGGGTGTCGACGTAGTGGCGGGCGATCCGCAGGTCCGTCTTGGCCAGCGTCATCTCGACGTTGGAGAGGAAGTTGCGGAAGAAGTGCCAGCGCTCGCCCATCTCGGCGAGGGCGGCTTCGCCGCCTGCCTCGCGCAGGGCCTTGAGGCCGGAGCCGACGCCGTACCAGCCGGGGACGATCTGGCGGGACTGGGTCCAGCCGAAGACCCACGGGATGGCGCGCAGGCCGTCGAGGCCGGCGCCGGAGTCGGGGCGGCGGGAGGGCCGGGAGCCGAGGTGGAGGTCGGCGAGCTGGTCGACGGGGGTGGCGGCGAAGAAGTACGACGGCAGGTCCGGGTCCTCGACGAGCTCGCGGTACGCGGTGTGCGCGGCGTCGGAGACGGTGTCCATGGCCGCGTCCCAGCGGGCGAGGTCGTCCTCGGACTGGCGGGGGGCGGTGTGCAGGGCGGAGGCCTGCAGGGTGGCCGCGACGGTCAGCTCGAGGTTCTCGCGCGCGAGGGACGGTACGAGGTACTTGTCGGAGATGACCTCGCCCTGCTCGGTGACCTTGATCTCGCCTTCGAGGGTGCCCCAGGGCTGGGCGAGGATCGCGTCGTGGGAGGGGCCGCCGCCGCGGCCGACGGTGCCGCCGCGGCCGTGGAAGAGGCGCAGGCGCACCCCGTAGCGGTGGGCGACGTCGCGCAGGCGGCGCTGGGCGCGGTGGATCTCCCACTGGCTGGTGGTGATGCCGCCGAACTTGCTGGAGTCGGAGTAGCCGAGCATGACCTCCTGGACGTCGCCGCGCAGGGAGACGAGGCGCCGGTAGGAGGGGTCGGCGAGCATGGCGTCGAGGATGACGTCGGCGGCCTTGAGCTCGTCGGTGGTCTCGAGGAGCGGGACGATGCCGATCTTGGCCCAGCCGGCGTGGAGGTCGACGAGGCCGGCCTCGCGGGCGAGGACGGCGGCGGCGAAGACGTCGTCGGCGCCCTGGCACATCGAGATGATGTAGGACTCGATGACCTCGGGGCCGAACTTCTCGAAGGCGTCCTTGATCGCGAAGAAGACGCCGAGGGTCTTGTGGCCGGCGGCGTCGAGCGGTGCCGGGGTGGGCGCGAGGGGGCGGCGGGAGCGCAGCTCCTTGGCGAGGAGCTTCTGCCGGTAGTCGCGGGGCATGTCGGCGTAGCGCCAGGATTCCTCGCCGAGGCGGTCGAAGAGCTGGCCGAGGGCGTGGTGGTGGGCGTCGGCGTGTTCGCGGACGTCCATGGTGGCGAGCTGGAGGCCGAAGGCGGCCAGCGTGCGGATGGTGCGGTCCATGCGGCCGTCGGCGAAGAGGGCGCCGCGGTGTTCGCGCAGGGAGGTCTGGATGAGGGTGAGGTCGGTGAGGAGCTCGGCGGTGCCGAGGTAGTCGCGGCCTTCCTCGTGGGCGGTGCCCTTGGCGAGGCGCTCGCGGGTGTTGACGAGCTTCTGGCGGATGCAGGTGGCCTTGAGGCGGTACGGCTCCTCGGCGTTCAGCCGCTTGTAGCGCGGGCTGATCTCGGGGAGGCGTTCGAGGTCGGCCTGGAGGGAGGAGAGGAGTTCCTCGGTGGCGCCGGTGTAGCGGATGGAGTTCGACAGCAGTCCGCGCAGGTAGTCGACGAGTTCGAGGGCGTCGGTGATGCCGTGTTCGTGCTGGAGGATCAGTACGTCGCGGGTGACGTCGGGGGTGACGTTGGGGTTGCCGTCGCGGTCGCCGCCGATCCAGGTGCCGAAGGTGAGGGGGCGGGTGCCGGCGGGGATCTCGACGCCGACGCGCTGGAGCTCGGCGGCGAGGTCTTCGAGTACGTCGCCGACGGCGCCGGCGTGCAGCTCGTCGAGGTAGTAGATGGCGTTGCGGGCCTCGTCGGCGGGTTCGGGGCGCACGACGCGGAGCTCGTCGGTCTGCCAGACGAGGTCGATGTTCTCGGCGAGGCGCAGGTCGTGGCGGCGGCGTTCGCCGGCGCCGGCGACGGGCTCTTCGAGGAGGGCGGCGATGCGGCGCAGCTTGTTGAGGACGCTGCGGCGGGCTGCCTCGGTGGGGTGTGCGGTGAAGACGGGTCGGACGTTGAGGTTCCGGACCGTTTCGCGCAGGTGTTCGGGGTCGGCGTCCTTGAGCATGTCCGCGGTGCGGGCGAGCAGCCCGCCTTCGGCGGCCCGGTGGGCGCGCAGTTCCTTGCCGCGGTGCACCTGTTCGGTGACGTTGGCCAGGTGGAAGTAGGTGGAGAAGGCCCGTACGAGCTTGGCGGCGGTCTCCAGGTCGGTGTCGCCGAGCAGTGCGGCGGCGGCTTCGCCGTCGGTGCGCGTCAGGGCGCGCACGCGTTCGACGAGGTCGAGGAGGTCTTGGCCTTCCTGGCGGACGAGGGTCTCGCCGAGGAGGTCGCCGAGGCGGCGGATGTCCGCCCGCAGCTCTGCATTGGCGGCGACGGCGGTGGCCCGGGTCTTGGCCGGAGTGGAGGAGGCCTGGTCAGCACTGCTCACAGGTGCGGCTCCTTGCAGTGTTCGAGCGCTACTGGGAGGTGGGCTCCGGGGTGCGCTGGGGTGTGCGTCCCGGATTTCCTCGCCCAGCCACGGCTGGGAGGGGCCCGGGGGTGTCCCCCACCTGATGCGCAGCTCGGCTGCCCGTGCGGACCGCGCTGTCCGACGACACCAGGATAGGTGTCGTTCGCTCGCGTCCCGCTCGGCGTCTCATCAGGCGGCGTCCCACCAGGCGGCGCGCGGCCTGCGGCGGGCGCTGTTTCGAGCGCCCCGGGCCCGGCCGTGCTCCTCTTGCCCAGGGCTGTGGCTTTGCCATACTTACGTTGCCGTAGGTTACGCGTCCGTAGCCAGGGCAGACGCCAGGGGCGACTGCCGATTCCTCACCCCCCAGGGGACCCTCATGACCACCAGTCCCGAGCTGATCGAGGACGCCTCGGCGACCTCCGATTCCGATTCCCCCGCGACCTCCGCGACCCTCGGAGGCGAGAGCAAGCGGTCTGTCGAGCAGATCGCACTGCTGCTGTTCATCGTCGTTCCCTTCCTGGCGCTGCTGGCGGCCGTTCCGCTGGCCTGGGGCTGGGGGGTGAGCTGGCTGGATCTCGGCCTGATGGTGTTCATGTACTTCCTGGCCTGCCACGGGATCACCATCGGCTTCCACCGGTACTTCACGCACGGTTCCTTCAAGGCGAAGCGGCCGCTGCGGATCGCGTTGGCCGTGATGGGGTCGATGGCGGTGGAGGGGCCGCTGGTGCGCTGGGTGGCCGACCACCGCAAGCACCACAAGTTCTCCGACCACGACGGCGACCCGCATTCGCCGTGGCGGTTCGGGGAGAGCGTCCCGGCGCTGATGAAGGGGCTGTGGTGGGCGCACATCGGGTGGCTGTTCGACGAGGAGCAGACCAACCAGCAGAAGTACGCCCCGGACCTGGTCAAGGACCCGGCGATCCGGCGGATCTCGCGTGACTTCGTCCTGTGGACGATCGTCTCGCTGGCGATCCCGCCGCTGGTCGGCGGCCTGGTGACGATGTCGTGGTGGGGCGCGTTCACGGCGTTCTTCTGGGGCTCGCTCGTGCGCGTGGCGCTGCTGCACCACGTGACGTGGTCGATCAATTCGATCTGCCACGCGGTGGGCAAGCGCCCGTTCAAGTCGCGGGACCGCTCCGGCAACGTGTGGTGGCTGGCGGTGCTCTCGTGCGGGGAGTCCTGGCACAACCTGCACCACGCGGACCCGACGTCGGCCCGGCACGGCGTGCTGCGCGGTCAGGTCGACTCCAGTGCCCGGCTGATCCGCTGGTTCGAGCTGGCGGGCTGGGCGACGGACGTGCGCTGGCCGTCCAGGGACCGCATCGATGCCCGGCGCAGGGAAAACGCGTCGAACGCGGCATGATGGGGGACGTGGCGATCGACGGCAGCAGTTCCAGCAGCGACAAGCCCCGGCGCGGCCGCCGGGTCCGGATGACGGGCGCCGAACGGCGTCAGCAACTGCTGGACATCGGCCGCGCCTTGTTCGCCGAGAAGGGCTTCGAGGGCACGTCGGTGGAGGAGATCGCGGCCAAGGCCGGGGTGTCCAAACCGGTGGTGTACGAGCACTTCGGGGGCAAGGAGGGCCTGTACGCGGTCGTCGTGGACCGGGAGATGCGCCAGCTGCTGGACGGGGTGACGGGCGCGCTGACGGCCGGGCATCCGCGGGAGCTGCTGGAGCAGGCCGCGTTCGCGCTGCTGGACTACATCGAGTCGTACACGGACGGCTTCCGGATCCTCGTCCGGGACTCCCCGGTCGCCCAGTCGACGGGTACGTTCGCCTCGCTGATCAGCGACATCGCCACGCAGGTCGAGGACATCCTGGGGCTGGAGTTCAAGGCGCGCGGGTTCGACCCGAAGCTGGCCCCGCTGTATGCGCAGGCGCTGGTCGGGATGGTCGCGCTGACCGGGCAGTGGTGGCTGGACGTGCGCCGGCCGAAGAAGGCGGAGGTCGCGGCGCACCTGGTCAACCTGGCCTGGCACGGGCTGGACGGGCTGGAGTCGAAGCCGCGACTGGTGGGCCACCGCAAGAGCTGAGCCCCGCGGCGACGGTGTGTACGACGCGACGGCGCCCCGTCACCGGAGATCCGGTGGCGGGGCGCCGTCGCGTTGCACAGGCCCGGTGGAGGTCAGGCCGGCGGCTCCAGGCCGTGCTCTTCCAAGAACTCGATGCGGTTGCCGACGGGGTCCTCGGAGTAGAAGCGGCGGTATCCCGGCAGGTTGTCGTCCCACACGACCTCGGCGCCCCGTTCCTCCAGTCGGGCGGCGTACGCCTCGATCCCGGTCACCCGCAGCCCCGGGTGTGCCTTGCGGGCGGGCCGGAAGTCCTCCTCGACGCCCAGGTGCAGCTGCACCGGCCCGGCGGCGAACCAGCAGCCGCCGCGGGCGGCGAGGACGGGCGGTTTGGGGACCTCGGTCATGCCGAGGACGTGGGTGTAGTAGGCGCGGAGCCGGTCCTCCGAGCCGGGTGGCGCGGCGAGTTGGACGTGGTCGACTGCGGTCAGCACGGTCAGAGCTCCTTGCGGGCGACGGCGAAGATGCGGCGGAAGGGGAAAACGGTGCCGCGCGGCCCGGGCGGGTAGGCCTCGCGCAGCAGGTCGCGGTACTCGGCGAGGAAGGCGTCCACGGCGTCCCGGTCGTCCCCGAGGGCGGTCAGGACGGGCCGCAGGGCGGTTCCCTTGACCCAGTCGAGCACCGGGTCGGGGCCGGACAGCAGCTGGTGGTACGTCGTCTCCCAGGTGTCGACGGCGCAGCCCAGCTCGGTGAACCGGGCCAGGTACTCGGCGGGTTCGAGGAGGTGGATGTAACGGGCGCCGTGGCCGGCGAGCCGGCCCCGCCAGCGCGGGGTGTCGCACAGCTCGGCGAGCAGGGCGTGGCTGGGGGCGGTGAAGTTGCCGGGAATCTGGAAGGCGAAGGTGCCGCCGGGGCGCAGCCCGTTGATCCAGGCGGCGAAGGAGCCGGGGTGGCTCGGCACCCACTGGAGGGCCGCGTTGGAGACGATCAGGTCGTACGGCTCCTCGGGGAGCCAGCCGGCGAGGTCGCCGTGCCTGAATTCGAGGCTGCCGCCGCCGGCGGTCTTGCCCGCGTGCTCCTCGGTGGCGCGCCGGAGCATTTCGGGGGAGAGGTCGAAGCCGGTGATGTGGGCTTCGGGCCAGCGTTCGGCGAGCAGCGCGGTGACGTTGCCGGGGCCGCAGCCGAGGTCGGCGATGCGGGCGGGGCGGGTGGGGAGTTCGGGTATCCGGTTCAGGAGGTCGAGGAAGGGACGGGTTCGGTGTCCGGCGTGCCGGAGGTACTGCTGGGGGTCCCAGGTGGGCGCGGCGTGGGTGGTGGCTGTGGGGATCCTTGCCGACGCGATATCGGAATGCATGTTCGAGCCTCCCTACTGGCGGGGCGGGCGGAAGCGGAAGCTGTTCCGGCCCCCTCCATGCCCATCGTCGCCCAAAATATATCTTGATGTCAAGATTCCCTATGTCGAGATATCCATCGCCGAGATCCTCGATTTGAAGAGACTTCACGTCGACAGACCCCTTACACTGATCGGCATGGAGGACGAGGTCGACCGATTGGTCGCGGCATGGCGGCGGGAGCGCCCTGACCTCGACGTGGAACCGCTCGAAGTGCTGAGCCGCGTCAGCAGGCTCGCCCGTCACCTCGACCGCGCCCGCAGGCTGGCCTTCTCCGAGCACGGCCTGGAGCCTTGGGAGTTCGACGTCCTGACGTCGCTGCGCCGCGCCGGCGCGCCCTACCAGCTCTCCCCCGGCCAGCTGCTGACGCAGACGCTGGTCACCTCCGGCACCATGACCAACCGCATCGACCGGCTCGCCAAGAAGGGCCTCGTCGAGCGGCTGCCCGACCCCAACGACCGCCGGGGGGTGCTGGTCCGCCTCACGCCGGAGGGCCGTGACCGCGCCGACCAGGCCCTGGCCGGCCTGCTGGCCCAGGAGCGGGCGATCCTCGCCCAGCTCTCCCAGGCCCAGCGCGGCGATCTCGCGGCGCTGCTACGCCAGTTGACCGCTCCGTTCGACAACATCCCCGGCTAGGTCGGCCGGCCGCACCCCGGCCCGCCGGGCCAGTGCCACCGCCGCGAGCGTGGAGTGCACCCCGAGCTTGCCCAGCACGTTCTGCATGTGCGTGCGGACGGTGTGCGGGGACAGGAACAGCCGCGCCGCCACGTCCTTGCGGCCCAGCCCCGCCACCATGCAGCGCAGCACCTCGTGCTCCCGCGGCGTGAGGGACTCGACGAGCCGTTCGCTGTCCGTACGGTGCTTGCGCGCAGCGGTCAGTTCGCGGAGCACTCCGGTGAGCAGCGCGGGCGGGAGGTGGGTCTCCTCGCGCAGGACCCCGCGCACGACGGCCAGCAGCCGCGAGAGCGAGCAGTCCTTCGCCACCCAGCCGGAAGCCCCTGCCTGGAGGGCGTGTGCCGCCCGGCGGGGGTCGTCGCGCTCGGCCAGCACGACCGTGCGGACCCCGGGGTGGGACACCCGTACCCCGGCGACCAGCGCGATCCCGTCCGCGCCGGGCGGTGGCCCGGAGCCCGACTCGCGCTGGGCGGGCACGGCCCCGGCGGCGGCGCCGAGATCGGCGTCGACGAGCAGGACGTCGAAGCGGCGGCCCTCGGCCACCGCGCGTTCGAGGCAGCGCAGCGCGGCGGGGCCGCTGCCGGCCGCGGACACGTCCACGTCGGGCTCGGCCGCGAGTGCGGCTGCGAGCGATTCGGCGAAGATGCGGTGATCGTCGACCACGAGAACCCGGATACGGACCACAAAACCCCCAAGGGTCGGGGAACGGACGACTGCGGGTACGGCGCCCGGACCGGGTGGTCCGCAGCTGCCGCGGCCGCCGCCGAGACATCTCTGCACTACCCCGGACCGGACGCCGTACCCGGCGTGTCTCGACCCCTGAATCAACACCGGCCCCCACCGGTGTCACGCATCAGCGTAGAACGGGTCGCGGCTCGCGGTTGGCCGAATAGCAGAAGTTTTCCGAGCGATTTTCCGGCTGGGCAGTGACGAACGCGCTGCGAGGTGGCCTGAATTCGACGGTACGGAAGGTCTGGAAGGCGGTTTCCGACAGGCGCGTGCCACGGGCAGTTGCACAGAGGGCATTTCACCCGGCGTGTGCACGCCGGGCGCCCGCGCACCGCGCCCGCCCACGGCGCTGGCCCGCTCGCACGCGCTCCCTGCGCACGCCGCCGCACGCACCGCGCCCCCCGCACCGTCGGGTGCGGGGGGCGCGGTGAACGGGCGCGGCAGGGAGTCAGGAACGGTGCTTGCGCGTGAAGTTCCAGGCGTCCGTGATGATGCCGGTGAGGTCCGAGCGGGCCGGGGTCCAGCCGAGCTTCTCGTGGGCGGCGCGCGCGGAGGCGACGAGCACCGCCGGGTCGCCGGCCCGGCGCGGGGCGACGACCTCGGGGATCTCCGTGCCCGTGACCTTGCGGACCGTCTCGACGACCTCGCGGACCGAGAAGCCGTTGCCGTTGCCGAGGTTGCAGATCAGGTGCTCGCCCTCGGTGGCGGCCTCCAGGGCGGCCAGGTGGGCCTCCGCCAGGTCGGCGACGTGGATGTAGTCGCGGACGCAGGTGCCGTCCGGGGTCGGGTAGTCCTCGCCGAACACCGAGATCGACTCCCGCTCGCCCAGCGCGACCTGGAGCACGAGCGGGATCAGGTGGGTCTCGGGGTCGTGGCGCTCGCCGAACTCGCCGTACGCGCCCGCCACGTTGAAGTAGCGCAGCGAGACCGCCGCGACGCCGTGCGCCGCGCACTCCCCCGCGATCATGTGGTCGACGGCCAGCTTCGAGGCGCCGTACGGGTTGGTGGGCTTGGTGACCGATTCCTCGGTGAGCAGGCCCTCGGTGGGCTCGCCGTAGGTGGCGGCGGTGGAGGAGAACACCAGCTTGCGCACCCCGGCCCCGCGCATCGCGGCGAGCAGGGCGAGCGTGCCGCCGACGTTGTTCTCCCAGTACTTGCCCGGGTTGACGACGGACTCGCCGACCTGCGAGGACGCCGCGAAGTGCAGCACCGCGTCGTAGGAGGGGTCCAGGTACCGTTCGGCGTCCTGGATCCGGCCCTCGATGAAGGCCGCGCCCGCCGGGACGCCCTCGCGGAAGCCGGTGGAGAGGTCGTCGAGGACGGTGACCTCGTGCCCGGCCTCCAGGAGGTGCGCCGCGACGACGCTGCCGACGTATCCGGCGCCGCCGGTGACCATGAACTTAGATGACGCCGTCTTGCTCACTCGCCTACTGCCTCTCGCAGGGGACTGCACGCGGGGTGCGTGCACATGCCGGTCACTGGCTTACCGGATTACGGGCCTCCGGGGAAATCGGCGGCCATCGGCACCGGCCCCGCCCGGTCCAGCAGACCGGTTCGGGCGGCCAGTGCGGCCGCCTCCAGCCGGGAGCCTACGCCCAGTTTCATCAGCACCCGCTGGACGTGCGTACGGGCGGTGCTCGGTGCGATCTCCATGCCCGCGGCGATGAGCCGGGTGTCCTCGCCCTCGGCGACCCTGACCAGCACCTCGACCTCCCGCGGGGTGAGGAGCCGCAGCAGCCGGCTGCCCTCGTCGTCGGGCTGGGCGGCGGGGTTGAGGAGCTCCGCGAAGGCCCCCTGGAGCAGCTGCGGGGAGATCGCGACCTCTCCGGCGCGCGCCTTGGCCAGCGCCCGCTCCACGCCTTCGATCCGCTCGTCGTGGCGTACGTACCCCGAGGCGCCGGCGGCGAAGGCGGCGGCGATCCCGCGCGGGCTCGGCACCGGGCCGAGGACGACGACGGCGATCTGCGGCCGCTCGCGCTTGATGCGCACGACCGGCTCGAAGACCCCGGGCTCGGCGGGCGTGGCGGTGCCCAGCAGACAGACCTCCGGCGCCCGGCTGATGACCAGTTCGGCGGCGCCGGCGGCCGGCGCGGCCGCGGCCAGCACCCGGTGCCCGCGCAGCTTGAGGGCCGAGGCCAGCGCCTCGGCCAGCAGCCGGTGCTCGTCGAGCACCATGACCCGTACGCCCATCGCGCACCCACCCCCGACCCTTCTGCCCCGGCAAGCTACACGCTTGTTCGACGGTGCGCGGCGGTTACCGCGCAGAAGCCCCCGGAAGGCGGACCTTCCGGGGGCTCGAGCCGTCTGCGGGGACCGGCCGGGATCGGCCGGGGATCAGCTGGCGCTGAAGGAGACGAACAGGTACTCGGGGTCGCCCTTGTCCGAGTACGGCTTCCTGGCCGTAGTCCGGGAGATGAAGAGCTTGCCGTTGTGGTAGCGGTATTCGGAGTAGTCGGGCGAGAAGCCGGTCTCGGCGGTCCGGCTGGCCTTCTCGGCCGGGTTCTCCATGAGGACGGTCTGCTTCATCGTCGTACCGTCGATGCTGACGATCTGGCCGCCCTTGTCGTACGGGGGCTCCTTGTACGCGATGACGTTCGACCCGTCCATGCGGAGCGGGAACATGGTGTACCGCTCGCCCGCGTCGGAGCGGTCGGTGGTCTGCTTGCCGGTCTCCAGGTCGAAGGAGAGCAGCTCGTTGGTGCGTCCGGCTTCCGCCTGGCCCTGGTGCTCGATCGAGGGCAGGTAGAGCTTGCCGTTGCCGACCACGAAGCCGTTGCACTTCTCGACCTCGGTGCTGGCGCACTTGCCGCCGAAGTTGCCGGAGGCGAGCGAGATGCGCGCCTTCAGCTCGCCCTTGGGGTCGACGACGAAGAGGTCGCTGACGCCGGTGGCGTTCTTGGCGGTCTTGCCGACGTCGGCGGCGACGATGAGGGGCTTCGTGGAAACGATGGACGCCCACTCGATGCCCGGGGAGAGCTTGTACGAGGCCGTCTGCGCGCCGGTGGCCGGATCCAGGGTCTGGGCGTACAGGGTCTGGTTGTCGCCGCGGCCGCACTTGCGGATCACCCCGAGGGCTTCGCCGCCGGCGTAGCCGCTGTCGTAGCAGCCCTCGCCGTCGACCTTGGGCGTCCACAGGGACTTGCCGTCGACGAGGTTCCAGGCGGCGCCGCCGCTGGTGCCGCCGGCGGCGACGGTCTGGCCGCCGATCGTGACCTCGTAGAAGGAGGCGGGCCTGTCACCGGTGGTGGCGCCCTTGGCGTTGCCGGACCACAGGAGCTTGCCGGCGTTCAGGTCGATGACGCCGACCTCGGTGCACGCCGGGTACTTGGCCTCGGGCGTGGGCTGCGTCGGGCGGAAGAGGATCGCCGTTTTGTTGTCGCTGATGTGCTTGGTCGCGCCGCAGAGCTCGCCCGGGAGGGGGATCTCCCACTTCTTGGCGCCGTCGACGGTGTTGTAGCCGACCACCTTCGACACGTCGGACTTGACGTAGGTGGAGTCGGTGAGCCAGGAGCCCGCGACGGTGACGACGTCTTCCGGCGTCGGGTTCGGCTGGTTGAACAGCGGCTTCGACTTGACGTTGGCGGGCACCTTCTCCGAACCGGGGGTGCCGGCCGCGGGCTTGCCGCTGGGGCTGCCGTCCGCGGTGGGCTGCTTGTCGTCGCCGCCGCCGTCGCCGTCGCCGGAGACGTACCAGAAGCCGCCCGCGATGATCAGGACGATGGCCAGCAGGGCCGCGCCGACGATCATCAGCTGGTTGCGCTTGTCGTTGCCGCTGCGCGGGCCGCCCGGGGCCGGGGGCTGGGCCGCCGGCATCGGGGCCGTGGGCGCGCCGAACTGCGGCGGGGCGCCGGCGCCGGGGGCCGGCGGCTGCTGGGGGTAGCCGTAGCCCTGCTGCTGCGGATAGCCGTACGCCGGCTGCCCCTGCGGGGGCCCGGGCGGCGCGGCCGGCACGGCGGGCGGTACGGGCGGCTGCTGCGGGGCCGCCGGCGGTACGGGCGGCACCGGCGGCGTGCCGAAGCCTCCGGACGGCGGGGCCTGCGGCGCGCCGAAGCCCTGGGGCGGGGGATCCTGCGGCGCTCCGAAGCCGCCGGGGGGCGGCTGGTGGGGGGGCGGCGGGGTACTCATCGCTTGCTACTGCCTCTCGGTGGGCGGCTCGGTGGACTCGTTCACTTGCCGAAGACCATCAGGAGCTTCTCGTCCGTGCCCTTGGCGAGAAGGCGGGTTTGGGAGATGAAGAGCCGGCCGTCCACGTAGTCGATCTTCGGCGTGTAGAAGCTGCTCTCGATGGGAGCGGACGGTCCCGACGGGTTGCGCAGCAGCGCGGTGGGCGTGCCGCCGGCGGCGGGGATCGAGACGACCTCGCCGCCCTGGTCGGAGGTGGCCTTGCGGTAGGCGAGCAGCTGGCCGTTCGCGGCCCCGATCGGGGTGAGGGTGCGGCCGTCGCCTGCGGGGGTGCGCCACTTGACCTTGCCGGTGCCCAGGTCGAAGGCGACGATCTCGTTGGCCTTGCCGGACTCCGTGGCGGTCGGCATGTAGAGGGTGTTCGCGTCCACGGCGGTGGTGGAGCAGACCTCGACGGAGCGGAAGAGGCCGCCGTCGCACTCGTCGGCGAAGCTGCCCTCGCCGCTGACGGTGGCGCGCTGCTTGCCGTCGGGTCCGATGACCACGATGGCGCGTTCCTTCTTCTCCTGGTTGCCGATGTCGAGGACGACGGGGTCCAGCGAGTAGACGGCGGCGACCTTGTACTTCGCGGGCAGCTTGAAGGTCCAGCCCTTCTTGCCGGTGACCGGGTCGGCGGCCGACACCTCGCCGGTGAGGTCCTCGTCGTAGCAGGTGGAGAGGGCGATCATCTTGCCGTTGTTGACGACGTACGAGTCGGGCTTGCAACCTTCGGCGGTGGCGCTGCCGAAGAGCTTGTCGCCGGTGCTGACCTTGAAGGCGCTGGCGGTGCCGCTGCGGCTGACGGCGACGGTGTCGCCGGTGATGCCCAGGCTGGGGCTGGTCATGATGTCGAAGAGGCCCTCCTTGGGGACCTCCTTCGTCCAGCCTTCCTTGCCCGCCTTGAGGTCGACCTGCTTCATCTGGTTGCAGGTGGCGCTGTCGCCGTCGCCGTCCTTGAACATGACGACCGTCTTGCCCTCGGCGGTGGTCTGCCGGGTGACGGAGCAGATCGGCGTGGGGAAAGCGAGCGTCCACTTCTCCTTGCCGTCGGTGGCCCCGTAGGCGGTGAGGTTCTTCCAGACGCTCTTGACGACGGTGTCGCCGACGATCCACTGGCCGAAGGACTCCACGCCCATGCCGGGGCCGTCGACCTTGGCGGTCCTGAGCCAGAGGGTCTTGTCCTCGCCCTGCTTGCGGCCGGCGTTGAGGTCCTCGCCCGCCGTGGAGCCGTTGCCGCTGCCGTCGCCCTTGTCCACCTCGGTGGAGGGCTTGGCGTCGGCCGGGGCGGAGCTCTGCGCGACGGGCTTCTTCGGGTCCTCGTCGCTGCCGCCCGCGAAGGCGAAGTAGCCGCCGGTGCCGAGGACGAGTACGCCGGCGACGGCTGCGGCGATGAACACGGCCGTCTTCTTCTTGGGCGGCACGCCCCCGGCCTGCTGCATCGCGGCGGTCGGCGCGCCGGGGGGCGGCGGCGGGAGGTAACCCTGCTGCGGCATCGGCGGCGCGGGCTGCGCCGGGTACATCGGCTGCGTCGGGGGCTGCTGGGCGTACGGGTTCTCGCCCTGCTGCGGGTAGCCGTAACCGGGCTGCGGCGGGCCGGGCAGGTGACCGTAACCGGAAGGTGTGGGCGGCTGGTTCGGCGGCTGGGGCGGCTCGGTCATCAGCGCATACCTTCGGCGTCGGGTGGCGTAGGGGGATCACCTTTCTATCACTGACAGCGCTCTTACATCGGGCCGGTCCGGCCCCTGTTCCCAAGGGAGGACCGGCCCGTGACAACGCCGTTATCAGGTCAGTTGACGCCGGCGGACGGCCCGGCCTCCGCCACCGCCTAGGCGTCCTCGGCCAGCTCGAGCCAGCGCATCTCCAACTCGTCCCGGTCCGAGATGAGTTCGCGCAGCTCCGCGTCGAGCTTCGCGACCTTGTCGAAATCGGTGGCGTTCTCGGCGATCTGGGCGTGCAGGTTCGTCTCGCGGTCCGCCATCTTGTTGAGCTGGCGCTCGATCTTCTGGAGCTCCTTCTTCGCCGCGCGCGAGTCTCCGGAGGCCGTCGACTTGGCGGCGGCGGGGGCGGGCGCCGGGGCGGCCGCCTCGATCATCTTCTGCCGGCGCTCCAGGTACTCGTCGAGGCCGCGCGGCAGCATCCGCAGGCTGGCGTCGCCCAGCAGCGCCATCACCGTGTCGGTGGTGCGCTCGATGAAGAACCGGTCGTGGGAGATCACGATCATCGAGCCCGGCCAGCCGTCGAGGAGGTCCTCGAGCTGGGTGAGCGTCTCGATGTCGAGGTCGTTGGTGGGCTCGTCGAGGAAGAGCACGTTGGGCTCGTCCATCAGCAGCCGCAGGATCTGCAGCCGTCGCCGCTCACCGCCGGAGAGGTCGCCGACGGGCGTCCACTGCTTCTCCTTGGTGAAGCCGAACTGCTCGCAGAGCTGACCGGCCGTCATCTCGCGGCCCTTGCCGAGGTCGACGCGGTCGCGTACGCGCTGCACCGCCTCCAGGACCCGCAGGGACGGGTCGAGTTCGCCGACCTCCTGGGAGAGGTACGCCAGCTTGACCGTCTTGCCGACGGTGACGCTTCCGGCGGCCGGCTGGACGTCGCCCTGGGTGCGGGCCGCCTCCGCGAGCGCGCGCAGCAGGGAGGTCTTGCCGGCGCCGTTGACGCCGACGAGGCCGACGCGGTCGCCGGGGCCGAGGTGCCAGGTGAGGTGCTTGAGCAGGGTCTTCGGCCCGGCCTGGACGGTGACGTTCTCCAGGTCGAAGACGGTCTTGCCGAGGCGGGCGTTGGCGAACTTCATCAGCTCGGACTTGTCGCGCGGCGGCGGCACGTCGGCGATGAGCTCGTTGGCGGCCTCGATGCGGTAGCGCGGCTTGGAGGTCCGGGCGGGGGCGCCGCGGCGCAGCCAGGCCAGCTCCTTGCGCATCAGGTTCTGCCGCTTGGACTCCTCCGTGGCGGCGATGCGGTCGCGCTCGGCGCGGGCGAAGACGTAGTCGCTGTAGCCGCCCTCGTACTCGAACACGGAGCCGCGCTGCACGTCCCACATGCGGGTGCAGACCTGGTCGAGGAACCAGCGGTCGTGGGTGACGCAGACGAGCGCGGAGCGGCGTTCCTGGAGGTGCTTGGCCAGCCAGGAGATGCCCTCGACGTCGAGGTGGTTGGTGGGCTCGTCGAGGACGAGCAGGTCCTGGTCGGCGATGAGCAGCTTGGCGAGCGCGATGCGGCGGCGCTCACCGCCGGAGAGCGGGCCGATGACGGTGTCGAGGCCCTGGCCGAAGCCGGGGAGGTCGAGGCCGCCGAAGAGTCCGGTCAGCACGTCGCGGATCTTGGCGTTGCCGGCCCACTCGTGGTCGGCCATGTCCCGGATGATCTCGTGGCGGATGGTCGCCGCGGGGTCGAGGGAGTCGTGCTGGGTGAGCACGCCCATGCGCAGGCCGCCGCTCTGGGTGACCCGGCCGGTGTCGGGCTCCTCGATCTTGGCGAGCATGCGGATGAGGGTGGTCTTGCCGTCGCCGTTGCGGCCCACGACACCGATCCGGTCCCCCTCGGACACGCCGAGGGAGATGCCGTCGAGCAGGGCACGGGTTCCGTACACCTTGCCGACTGCCTCGACATTGACCAGATTGACGGCCATCAGACGCGCTCCAGGGAAGGGTGTGGATCAGCCCCTCAGCCTAACCCTCCGAGCCGACGCCGAGCGCTCCACCAGGAGCCAGCCTCCCAGAGCCATGCCGATGGCGGCGGGCGCGGTGACCGGAAGGGCGATGAGGGTGGCGCTGTGGCCGTCGAGCAGTCCGCCGAGCCCGGTCATGGACAGGCCGAGGATGCCGAGCAGGCACAGGGTGATCCCGAGGGCGGCGCGGGACCCGGACCCGGATCCGGGCTCGGCGCCACCGCGGCCGGGGGCCTCGAAGCGGCGGAAGAGGGTGACGAGCACGCCCGTCAGCCCGGCGGCGGCGAGCAGCCGGACGGGGACCTGGGCCCACCAGGCGGCGGTGGCGGGCTCGGGCAGGCGCAGCCCGAGGCCGAGCTGGGCGGCGTACACGGCGAGCATGGCGGTGAGGTGCCAGAGGAAGGCGGTCATGGCGATCCCGTTCGCGGCGACGACGGAGCGCCAGACCCGGGGCCGGGCGAGCAGCGCGGCGGCGGGCGTTTTGAGCAGCTCCACGGCTCCGACGAGCCACATCCCGTGCGCCAGCAGCGCGAGGGTGGGCGGGGCCATGTTGGACACCTTCTCGCCCGGCATCCCGACCATGGACAGCGGGTACGGGCCGTACGCGACGAGCAGCGCGGCGCCGGTCAGCCCGGCGGCGGCGAGCAGCGCGGGCCGGGTGAGCCGGCCGTCGGCGCGCAGGAAGCCGAGCTGGTGGACGGCGAGCCAGACGAAGGCGAAGTTCAGGAACTCGACGTACGGGACGGCCAGGGCGAAGCGGAGTACGTCGACGGCGGCCGCGGCCCCGGCCAGCAGGGCGAAGGCCCCCCAGCCCCACCGCCGGTGGAGCTTCAGCAGGGCCGGGGTGAAGGCGACCATGGCGAGGTAGATCCCGATGAACCACAGCGGCTGGGTGACCAGCCGCAGGGCGGCCCCCGTCAGCTTCCCGTCCCCGCCGCCGGCGAGCTGTACGGCGAGCGCCCCGGCGGTCCAGAGGAGGACGAAGACGAGGGTGGGCCGCAGCAGCCGCTGGAGCCGGGCCCGCAGGAACGCGGCGTAGACGGGCCGCCCGTCGGCACGCCGGGCCAGGGACCGGTACGACAGGGCGTGGGAGAACCCGCCGACGAAGAAGAACACCGGCATGACCTGGAGGCCCCAGGTGAGCACCTGGAGCGGGGGCACGAGGGCGAGCAGGTTCCCTATGCCGTCGCCGCTGACGGCGGCCATCAGCCAGTGCCCGGCGATGACGGTCGCGAGCGAGGCGACGCGCAGCAGATCGACGTACCGGTCCCGTGCGGCGGGCGTGGCCGCGGCCATTTCGCGTGCGCTGGCTGTCATACGGCATACGCTGCCGCGCGCCCGGACGGCGCAACAGGGCGCGGATACTCACCCCGCCCTAGGTACCCGGCCCCCGACCGCGCCGGGGCCGGCGCTTGAGCCGCCGGGGGCCGGCCCCCGGCGGCGGCGCCGCAGACGGCGTGTCAGAGAAGGGTCGCGCCCGGAGCCGGGGAGGTGGCCACGCGGGTGGCGCGGCAGAGGCCGGAGGCCTCCAGGGCGGCGGCGACCTTCTCGGCGGACTCCGCGTCCCGGACCAGGAACGCCGTCGTCGGACCGGAGCCCGAGACCAGCGCGGCCAGCGCCCCGGCTCCGGTGCCCGCCGCGAGCGTCTCCGCGAGCCCCGGCCGCAGCGACAGAGCCGCCGGCTGGAGGTCGTTGACCAGGGTCGCCGCGAGCGCGTCCGGGTCACCCGAGGCGAGCGCCGCGAGCAGCGCCGGCGAGGCCTCCGGGGCCGGGATCGACCGTCCCTGTGCCAGCCGGTCGAACTCGCGGAACACCGCCGGGGTCGACAGTCCCCCGTCGGCGACCGCGAACACCCAGTGGAACGCCCCGGCCTCGACCGGGGTCAGGATCTCCCCCCGGCCCGTGCCCAGCGCCGCCCCGCCTACGAGGCTGAACGGCACGTCGCTGCCGAGCTCCGCGCACATGTCCAGCAGCTCCGCCACCGGGGTGTCCAGACCCCACAGCGCATCGCACGCCACCAGCGCGCCCGCGCCGTCCGCGCTGCCGCCCGCCATGCCGCCGGCGACGGGGATGTTCTTCGCGATGTGGAGGTGGACGGCCGGGGCGGGGAGCCCCTTGCGCTCCGCCAGGACCTCGGCGGCCCGCGCGACCAGGTTCGTACGGTCCAGCGGGACCTGGTCCGCGTCCGGTCCGGCGCAGGTGACCGTCAGCTCGTCGGCCGGGGTGACCGTCACCTCGTCGTACAGCGACACGGCGAGGAAGACGTTGGCCAGGTCGTGGAAGCCGTCCGGCCGGGCCGCGCCCACCGCCAGCTGCACGTTGACCTTGGCGGGGACCCGTACGGTCACGCTCTTCACCGTGTTCACAGGGCGGGCCTCTCCGCCGCCGGCTTGTGCTCGGCGATCGCCGCGAACTCCTCCACCGTCAGCGACTCGCCGCGCGCCTGCGGGGAGATCCCGGCGGCGACCAGCGCCTGTTCGGCGCCCGCCGCGGAGCCGGCCCAGCCGGCCAGGGCGGCGCGCAGCGTCTTGCGGCGCTGTGCGAAGGCCGCGTCCACGACGGCGAAGACCTCCGCCTTCGTGGCGGTCGTCTTGATCGGCTCGGCCCGGCGCACCAGGGAGACGAGGCCCGAGTCGACGTTCGGCGCGGGCCAGAAGACCTTGCGGCCGATGGACCCGGCGCGCTTGACGTGCGCGTACCAGTTGGCCTTGACGGAGGGCACCCCGTAGACCTTGTTGCCCGGCTCGGCGGCGAGCCGGTCGGCGACCTCGGCCTGCACCATGACCAGCGTCCGCTCGATGGTGGGGAAACGGTCCAGCATGGTCAGCAGCACCGGCACGGCCACGTTGTACGGCAGGTTCGCGACGAGCGCGGTCGGCGCCGGACCGGGCAGTTCCGTCACGAGCATCGCGTCGGAGTGCACGAGCGCGAAGCGGTCCTTGCGCTGCGGCATCCGCGCCTCGATGGTGGCGGGCAGCGCGGCGGCCAGCACGTCGTCGATCTCGACGGCGGTGACCCGGTCGGCAGCCTCCAGCAGCGCCAGCGTCAGCGACCCCAGCCCCGGGCCGACCTCGACGACCACGTCGTCGGGCCGCACCTCGGCGGTCCGCACGATGCGGCGCACCGTGTTGGCGTCGATGACGAAGTTCTGCCCCTTCTGCTTGGTCGGCCGTACGCCGAGTACGGCGGCCAGTTCCCGGATCTCTGCCGGTCCGAGAAGGGCGTCGGGGGGCGTGCTGGTCGAAGGCTCGGGCTGCTGCTCTGCGGTGCTCACCGGTAAAGCCTACGGCCGCAGTGGGGCCACGGAGTCGCGCCCCGTTGTACGTAGAGCTTCTTCGCCCGGTACGTCTGTTCCGCGCCCGGTGCGTCCTGGGGGCGGCCGGAGCCGCCGAGGCTCTGCCAGGTGCGGACGTCGAACTGGTACAGGCCGCCGTAGGTGCCCGAGGCGTCGGTGGCGGCGGGGCGGCCGCCGGACTCGCACTGGGCCAGGGCCCCCCAGTCGAGGCCGTCCGCCCCGGAGACGGAGGTCGGCAGCGGCCTCGTGCCGACCTTGACGAGCTGGGTGACGGGCTCGCGGACGACCTCCTCGGCGATCTTGCGGGGCTTCTGCCGGACCCCGTTGACGGTGCGCAGGGCGTACGTGACCCGGCGCGCTCCGGGGCGGCCCGCCCGCTCGACGACCTCGGTGCCGGCGAACAGGCCGTCGTCCTCGGCCTTCTCGGTCTCGTACGGGATGCGCTCCTCGCGGACCTCGCGTGTCCCGGTGATGCGGAGCACGGTGACGGTCTGGCCGTCGCGCGGGAAGGAGGCGGGCGGGACGGAGGTGGTGTCCTGGCCGTGGAGGGTGATCCCGGCCTGGCCGAGGGCCTCCTGGACGGTGGCGGCGTTGGTGCGGATGGTGCTTTCGCGGCCGTCGGCCATGAAGGTGACGCTGCGTTCGGTGCGGACGGCGAGGGTGAGGCCGGTGCGGGGCACGGGGGCGGCGCGGGGGGCGGAGAGGTAGGCGCCCTCGACGCGGATGCCGAACTGGCGCAGCGCGCCCTCGACGGTGCCGGCGGTGGTCCACACCTGGCGGCTCTGTCCGTCGAGGGTCAGGCGCAGGGGGCGGCCGTAGCGGACGACGATCTCGTCGCCGTCGTCGAGGGCCTCGCCGCGGGCGGGGGCGACGAGGTCGTGGGCGCCGACGCCGACCCCTTCGGCGGCGAGGAGTTCGTCGACGTCGTCGGCGAAGGTGTGCAGCGTCCTGGGTTTCCCGTCCACGGTGAGGCGTACCGACTTGTCGGCGGCGACGAACGCCGTGGTGCCGCCGGCCAGGAAGGCGACGACGAGCGCCTGCGGGACGATCCGCCGCCAGCTGTCCCGGCCCGCGGTTGTCCCGGCGGGGGCCGGCCGGCGCCGCCGCCCGGTCCCGGCGGGGACCGGGATGCCGGGGCCGGGGCCTTGCCCGGTGCCTGCGCCTGCGCCCGGGGGGCCGGGGTCGGGGCTGCGGCGGCGCCCGGTGCCCGGTCCGGCGGGCGCCACGAGGTCCGCGCCCGCGGCGGGCGCGGCCCGGCGCCGCCCGGTGGGGGCGGCGGGTACGGCGGGTACGGGGACGGCCTCGGCGCTCCTGCGGCGCCGGGCGGCCCGCCGGTCCCCGGTGCGCGGGGCGGGCACCACGGCCGGCTCCGGGTCCGGGGCGGCCTCGTCCCCGTACACCCCGGTGAAAGGACTCTCGCTCACGACGCTCGCTCCACTGGTCCGGCCCCATCGGTTCGGGCACGGCACCCTAGCGGACGTCCGTCACTCACCAAAGTCGGACGGCTACCCAGCGTGTCGGGCAGGGGGGCGAGCAGCGGGCCGGGCTAGTAGTCGAAGGCCCGCGCCGTGTTCGCCGCCAGGGCGGTGGCCATCGCGTCCTCGTCGATCCCGCGCACCGCCGCCATGGCCCGTACGGTCAGCGGAACGAGGTACGGCGCGTTGGGCCGTCCGCGGTACGGCGCCGGGGTGAGGTAGGGGGCGTCCGTCTCGACGAGCACCAGCTCCAGCGGTGCCACGGCGAGGGCTTCGCGCAGCGGCCGGGCGTTCTTGAACGTCACGGTCCCGGCGAAGGACATGTAGTACCCGGCGGCGGCGCACTCGCGCGCCATCTCGGCGTCCCCGGAGTAGCAGTGGAAGACGGTGCGCTCGGGTGCACCCTCCTCGCGCAGGATGCGCAGGACGTCCGCATGGGCCTCGCGGTCGTGGATGACCAGGGCCTTGCCCTGCCGCTTCGCGATCTCGATGTGCGCGCGGAAGGAACGCTCCTGCGCGGCCATCCCCTCGGGTCCGGTGCGGAAGTGGTCGAGCCCGGTCTCGCCGACGGCCTTCACGTGGGCGAGCTTCGCGAGCTCTTCGATCTCGGCGAGCGCCTCGTCGAGCGCGGCCTCGCCGCCCCCGGGGCGCGCGCCCTGCCGGGACCAGCCGTCGGGATCCCCGTGGACGATGCGGGGGGCTTCGTTCGGGTGAAGCGCCACGGCCGCGTGGACGTTCTCGTACGCGGCGGCGGTCTCGGCCGCCCAGCGGGAGCCCTTCACGTCGCAGCCCACCTGGACGACGGTGGTCACCCCGACCGAGGCGGCCTTGGCGAGACCCTCCTCCACGGTGCCGCCCTGCATGTCGAGGTGGGTGTGGGAGTCCGCGACCGCCACCCGCAGGGGTTCGGGCAGCGGCGGCGGGGTGTCCTTCGAGGCGTCCTTGGCGGCAGTGCTCATACGGCCGATCTTATGACCGGCGGAAGATCCTCATCAGGCGGGAGAGCCAGCCCCCGCGCTCCTCGGCGTCGTCCACCGGGACGGGCCCGGGGGCGTCGTGCAGCGGGATCCTGCGCTGCTTCGGTGCCCGCGGGACGTTCGCGCCGGCCGGCACCGGGCCGGCGATCCCGGGTGAGATGCGGTGGTGGTAGAGCTTGTCGATCGTGCCGAGCACCGACGACACCTGGCCTTCCCGCATGATCCGCACCACGTGCCCGCCGCAGTTGTGGCAGGTCGGGTTCGACAGCGGGGAGGGGACCCGCTCGCCCTTGACGGTGTAGATGATGAAGGGCTGGCCCTGCCCGTCGACGTGGTGCTCGATCTCGTAGCCCTGCTCCCAGGCGTACCCGCACTTCATGCACGCGAACGAGTACGCCTCGTGCACGACGTGGACACCCGGCCTCGACACGGAGACGGGTGCCGCGGGCGCGGGTACGGGGGCGGGGACGGGTACCGAGGTGTCTGCGATCTCACTCATGCCAGCTCCTCTTGTTCCACTGGTGCCATTGCCAGTGGACGCCTCTTCGGGCGGGAGCGCATCAGGCCCTGTCGACTGTTGGACGGTCTTTGGGCGACTCATGCCCCAAAGCGCCCGGTGCGCGGTCTGAGCTTTGCCTTTCAGGTTAGCTCTTTACCGTCTTAGAGCACCTTTTGAGCCGCATTCTTTGCCGCGACCACTGCGTCGAAGACCTCCCGCTTGGGTAGTCCGGCCTCGGCCGCGACGGCCGCGATGGCTTCCTTCCGCCGCTCCCCGGCCTCCTCGCGCACCCGCACCCTGCGCACCAGCTCCTCGGCGTCCACGTCTCCCGGCCCGGCGGCCGGTGCGCCCTCGACGACGACGGTGATCTCCCCGCGCACGCCCTCGGCGGCCCAGGCCGCCAGCTCGCCGAGCCCGCCGCGCTTGACCTCCTCGTACGTCTTGGTG
The DNA here is from genome assembly GCF_055570595.1 of Streptomyces sp. NPDC031132. Taxonomy (NCBI): domain Bacteria; kingdom Bacillati; phylum Actinomycetota; class Actinomycetes; order Kitasatosporales; family Streptomycetaceae; genus Streptomyces; species Streptomyces sp. NPDC031132. Next base: position 2,504 of record NZ_JBVIGX010000044.1, on the reverse strand, counting down.
AGCTCGCGGCACACGGCGGCCCGCCGGTCGGCGCCGAAGACCTCGGCCATCGCGGCCAGGGTGTCGTCGAGCCGGTGCGGGGCCTCGAAGTAGACGAGCGTGCGACGCTCGCCCTCGACCTCGCGGAGTCGGCCGAGGCGCTCGCCCGCCTTGCGCGGCAGGAAGCCCTCGAAGCAGAAGCGGTCCACCGGCAGCCCCGACAGGGCGAGCGCGGTGAGCACCGCGGACGGCCCGGGCACGGCGGTGACCTTGATGTCCTTCTCCACGGCGGCGGCGACCAGCCGGTAGCCGGGGTCGGAGACGGACGGCATGCCGGCGTCGGTCACCAGCAGCACCCGCTTGCCCTCCTCCAGCGCCTCGACCAGCTCCGGGGTGCGCGCCGACTCGTTGCCCTCGAAGTACGAGACGACGCGCCCCGTGGTGTGCACGCCGAGCCCCTGCGTCAGCCGGCGCAGCCGCCGGGTGTCCTCGGCGGCGACCACGTCGGCCCGCTCGAGCTCGGCCGCGAGCCGGGGCGGGGCGTCGGCGAGATCGCCGATCGGGGTGCCGGCGAGCACGAGCACGCCTGCGGAGGAGGAGGTCGAAGAGGCGGTTCCGGAGCCGGGGGGCTGGTCAGTCGTCACCGGTCCATCCTCTCAGCCGTCCCACCCGGCACACGTCGGCCGTCCCACCCGGCACACGCTCCCACGGCCCCGGGCACTGGGGTTCGCACAGCCGCGTTCCCTACGATGACCCGGTGACCAGTACCGCGACGCCGCCGCCCAGCCCCGCGGGGGCCCCGCCCGCCCCTCCGGCGGGGCGCGAAGAACAGCCGTCCACCTGGCTGCGCCGCCTGCGCAGCTTCGGCTACGCGCCGCCCGCCGGAGCCCGGCGGCGCCCGGACGTCCGCACCCGCCTGGTGCCCCCGTACGCCCGGCCCTCCGAGCAGATGTGGACGGCGATCGGGATCCCGCTCTCCGCGGTGGGCGCCTGGCAGCGCGTGCTGGCGTGGGCGGGGCCGGTGCTGGTGGCGCTGGTGGCCGGTGTGCTGCGCTTCGCGCACCTGGGCAGCCCGAAGGCGGTGATATTCGACGAGACGTACTACGCCAAGGACGCCTGGGCCACGATTCAGCAGGGCTACGAGGCGAGCTGGCCCAAGGACATCGACAAGTCGATCCTCGCCAACCCCGACGGGATCTCCCTCCCGCTGGACCCCGGCTACGTCGTGCACCCCCCGGTCGGCAAGTGGGTCATCGGCCTCGGCGAGTGGATGTTCGGCTTCACGCCGTTCGGCTGGCGGTTCATGACGGCCGTGCTCGGCACCCTGTCGGTGCTGATGCTGTGCCGGATCGGCCGCCGCCTGTTCCGCTCCACCTTCCTGGGCTGCCTGGCGGGCGCGCTGCTCGCGGTGGACGGCCTGCACCTGGTGATGAGCCGCACGGCCCTCCTCGACCTCGTCGTCATGTTCTTCGTCCTGGCCGCCTTCGGGGCGCTGCTCGTCGACCGGGACCGGACCCGGGCCAGACTCGCGAACGCGCTTCCTGTGGACGAGGAGGGGCGCACCCTGCCGGACGTCGCCGTCGCCGAGACGCTGCGCCTGGGCTGGCGCCCGTACCGGATCCTGGCGGGCGTGTGCCTGGGCCTGGCCTTCGGCACGAAGTGGAACGGTCTGATCGTGCTGGCCTTCTTCGGCGTGCTGACCGTCCTGTGGGACGCGGCCGCGCGCCGCACCGCCGGGGCGGGCGCCCCGTACGCGGCGATGCTGCGGCGCGACGCGCTGCCGGGCTTCCTGTCGACGGTGCCGGTGGCCATCGCGGTGTACGTGGCCTCCTGGACCGGCTGGATCCTGTCCCCCGACAACGGCAAGGGCGGTTACTTCCGCGACTGGGCGGCGAAGAACGACCAGGGCAGTTCGCTCTCGTTCCTGCCGGAGTGGCTGCGCAGCCTGTGGCACTACGAGACCGAGGTCTACAAGTTCCACGTGGGCCTGACCTCGGGCCACACGTACGAGTCGAACCCGTGGAGCTGGCTGGTCCTGGGCCGCCCCGTCTCCTACTTCTACGAGTCCCCCGAACCGGGTGCGGACGGCTGCCCGGCGACGGGGGCGGGCAAGTGCGCGCGCGAGGTGCTGGCCCTGGGCACGCCGATGCTGTGGTGGGCGGCCTGCTTCGCGCTGCTGTACGTGCTGTGGCGGTGGTTCTTCCGGCGCGACTGGCGGGCGGGCGCGATCGCGTGCGCGCTGGCCGCGGGCCTGCTGCCCTGGTTCAACTACCAGGAGCGGACCATCTTCTTCTTCTACGCGGTGGTCTTCGTCCCGTACCTGTGCCTGGCGGTGGCGATGATGATCGGCGCCCTGCTGGGCCCGTCGGGCTCGACGGAACGCAGACGCGCTCTGGGCGCGATCGCGGCGGGCGTGCTGGTCCTCCTCATCATCTGGAACTTCATCTATTTCTGGCCGATCTACACGGGCCAGTCCATCCCGATGGACTCGTGGCGCGGTCGGATGTGGATGGACAGCTGGGTCT